>JAZRVY010000170.1:0-4054 GCA_045599405.1 Anaeroplasmataceae bacterium | reverse complement strand
AGATTTAATATATTTATCATATATTTCAGCTACCTTATCCATTTGTTCCTTTGTTAAATCTGGTAAGTTCGCAGCCTTAACATTATCATATACCTGTTCTTTTCTACTAGCTCCAGGAATAACAACAGAAACCTCCTCATGCATCAATATCCATTTAATAGCGTATGGTGCTAGATTATCAGTATTAAATAGCTTTTTAAGCTCATTTACTGCTATTAATCCAGTCTCATAATCAACACCAGAGAATGTTTCTCCCTTAGAGAATGATTCTCCATTTCTATTAAAGCTTCTATGATCCTTTGGTCCAAAATAGGTATCCTTTGTATACTTACCTGTAAGAAGCCCACTAGCTAATGGAACTCTTACAATAATACCTACATTATTCTTTTTCGCAAGTGGAAATAGCTTTTCTAATGGCTTTAATCTAAACATATTGAATATAACCTCTATTGCAGAAATATTATATTCCATAGCCTTAATACCCTCAGCTACAGTTTCAACGCTCACACCATAGGCCTTTAAAAGTCCTTGCTTTTTAAGCTCGTCTAGCTTATTAAATATTTCCTTCTTTTCATACACCTCACTAGGTGGACAATGAAGTAATATCATATCTAGTGATTTAACTCCCATTCTTTCTATAGAAGCCTTTACAAATTCCTCTATAGCCTCAGGTGTGTACATCTCTGATGTATGTGGCTTTAGCCCTCTTCCACATTTTGTTGTTATATAAAAGATATTTGGATTATCTTTAATATAATCACCTATAGTAAGCTCTGAATTTCCCTTATTATAAATATCTGCAGTATCTATAAAGGTAATACCACATTCCTTAGCCGCCTCAAGGATTTTAATTCCTTCCTCTTTATTAAATGGGTCACCCCATTTAGTTCCTAGCTGCCATGTTCCAAGTCCTATCTCGCTAACCTCTATTCCCGTATTTCCAAGTGTTCTTTTATTCATTTTTGCCCTCCAATGAATGTATAATATCAACAACCATATTTGTATAAGGTGTATCTACATTATTTTCCTTTGCGATTCTTGATACATACCCTGATATAAAATCAATTTCTGTTTTTCTATTATTACGTAAATCCGCAACAATGCTAGGTATTCCCATCTTAGCTCCATTTAAATGCTTACTGAGTCTTTCTATTTGCTCACTTGAGTCAAATGATAGTCCAATAGAATTTGCAGTTTTACAAATCTCGCAAATTAAATTCTTACATATATTCCACGCATTACTATTTTCAACAATATAGCCCTGATATGAATTTAAAACTCCAGATAATACGCTTGATGAAGCGTTTATCATAAGCTTATTCCATATATTAAATAAAATATTATTACTAATTACAGTTGGAAAATCACTAGCCTCAAATATATCCTTTATAAAGCTTACATCATTATCAATAATACTACCAACAAAGGTATCTCCAAGCCCTGTATTAACTATAGTATATGGGTTTTCTCTAAAGCTAGCCTGGGCGGTTGTTCCTAATAGTATATATTCTGGCTTTTGATATTCCTTTAATATCGCATCATGCCCAGCCCCATTTTGAAGTGACAATATATAAGTTTTTTTACCTATAATATTTTTATTGTCCTCAAGAGCCTTTCTTGTTGATAAGGCCTTAGTTAATATAATAACTAAATCAACTATCTCATTATATTCTCCGTTTAAAAAAGCCTTTGGATTATATTTAGTCTCATTATCATTTCTTTTTAATATAATTCCATTTTGATTAATAAGCTTGATATTATCCTTATTATTACCTAATAATATAACCTCATTATGCACAGATAGCTTAGCTCCATATAAAAGACCCATAGCACCTGGCCCTAGTATCGCAATTTTCATATAGCTCACCTCAATTTTAATTATACCAATTTCATAATTATGTTTGCGGAAAAATCAGCACAACTATGTTATAATTACAAATGAGGTGATTACTTTGAATGTAGGAATTATAGGAATGGGAAATATAGGTACTAAATACGCAAGTATAGTACTTAAAAATAAGGATAAGTTTAAATTAACAGCTATTACTAGAATTAAGCCTGAAAGTATGAATAAGCTTAAGGATATCTTTGATGCTGATACTAAAATATATAATACTGACAAGGATTTATATGAAGCGTATGATAATAAGGAATTTGAGCTTGATATGGTAATTATAGCTACTCCTCACCTTATGCATGAATATGCAGCACTTGAGGCCTTTAAAAGAGGCATTCATGTGCTATGTGACAAGCCTGCAGGTGTATATTTGAGCCAAGGTAGAAATATGTTAGAAAATAGTAATGGTTTAAAATATGGATATGTATTTCATCAAAGAATGTATCCTGTTAATCAAAAGCTAAAAGAAATAGTTGATAGCAACATATATGGTAAGGTTAAAAGAGTTTCATATACTGTAACAGATTGGTATAGACCAAACTCATATTATAAATCTAACGCTTGGAGAAGCACATATAAAACTGATGGTGGTGGAACACTTTTAAATCAATGCCCACACAGCCTAGATTTATTGTATTACCTATTTGGTAATCCAACTAAGGTTATGGCCTTTTGTAATGAAGGTAAATACCATGATATTGAGGTTGAAGACGAGGCTACAAGCTACCTAGAATTTAAAGATGGTATTACCGCAACCTTTATTGCTTCTACTGGTGAGCTTCCTGGAGTCAATAGACTTGAAATATCATTTGAAAAGGCTCTTATAACATGTAATAAGGATGAAATTACAATTAAGGAAAATGAATATTCTGAGGAATATTACAGAAATTTAGATCCATCCATTTATAAATTACCAGTACCTAAAATCTCAACATTTAAGGTAGAAAATAATTTGGATCAATATCAAATGGTTATTATGAATTTTTATAATGCGATTATTAATAATGAGCCAATATACGCCAATGGTAAGGATGCACTAGTAAGCTTATATATGTCTAATGCTATGTATTTATCAAGCGCTAAGGAAAAGGCTATTAAATTCTATGAAATAGGCTCTTTAGAGGAGTTAGAATTTGAAAAGGAATTTAATGATTGGTTTAAGACAAAAATCAAGGAGTAGATTTCTACTCCTTTTTGTTATTTAATCCATTCTTTCATACACCATAAATGTATGATGATGTCCTTCAATTTCGTATACTCCTGTATCCTTATATCCATCATAAAGACTACTATATTGGCTTGTAAGTACATAATTAGGATGATTGTTTGTGTTTTCCATGAGCCTATTTAATAAACCTTCCTTACCAAAGGATGTGTAATTGCCTCCAAAGCCATGCTCAACAAGTACAAAAAATTCAGGATTTTTATTTTGGTTACAAAATAACGCATCATATGCAGCAACGCCATCAGAATGTAGATAGATTAACGCAAATCTCTTTAACCCTTCCTCTACATTATCATTTCTTTCATAGATAAATACTAATCCATATGGGTCCTGTTTGCTTGCATAATAACGCATTCTATCCATTTCTTCTGCACTCAGTGTTATATGATATCTAATACTTCCTAAATTCATATCACTTTCATTAAACTCGTTATAGTCTACTAAATGATAATTTTCAAATACATTATTACTATATTCCTTTATGACCTTCTCTTTATCATGCCCATAATCTGCATGAATAAATGAATAGCATACGTTTGCACGTACTAATTCATTTGCGAATGATGGATCAAATCCTGCGCCAGGGTAATAGCAAACCTCTGATGACAAAATTTTCTTTAAATTAATTTTATTTCACTTTTTATAGTTTAATAACCACGTAGGAACTTCATTTCTTTTAAATTTTTCTTCTAATTTCATAATTATTCATCTCCCATATTAATATATTGGGAATTATTAATGCTTATGTAATAATTTTCACCATTTTTATATTCCTATAAATATTGTATTATTAAATCGAGTAGAGTAGAAAAAATAAATATTTTTCAACATCTATTTTCCATCCCCTCTCACACCACCACATCGTGCCGTTCGGCAATGGGCGGTTCAATTCATAAGTTTAAGTTCAAGCTAAATAATAATCTAGAGAGAAG
>JAZRVY010000169.1:0-21880 GCA_045599405.1 Anaeroplasmataceae bacterium | reverse complement strand
GAATATAATAATGTTAAGCAACGAAGATGGTGGAATGAAACTATAGATAATAGAAATGATATTATTAGATATATTGATTCTATTAATCTAACACCATTTAAACTTGAGGTACTATATAAATATGCTCAAATAGTTAAATATAAGAATGATATAATTATATGTATATATAAAGACAATAAAACATATGTATATAGAACAAAAATAGAGGAATAGATTATCTATTCCTCTTTTTCATTATCTAATATTTCTTTTAAAAGCTCAGCCTTCATCTCATCCATGATTTCTTGACGAAGCTCATCCTGAGATTTAACCGCTCCAACCTTTTCAAGCTCTTTCTTACGTTTAACTAATAAAATATTGACCGCCTCTAATATTGCAATCCCAAGGAAGAACAATACTAAAATTGCGTAGATAACATTTTTATTTTGGGCTAATTTTCCAATGTTCATAAAGTTAAATGTTTTTTGGTATTTACCAAGTAACATATTCTTTGTGACTACTTCTGTATCTACATGGTCATTATTATCACCTTTTGTAATAAATCCTTCTGTTTCTATGGCTATTACTCTATGTACTACATATTTTCCAGCTGTAGGACCAGAATTAGATTTAAATACAATTATATCATTAACATTTACATTTGAATACTTTATCTTTTTAAAGATAATAGTATCACCTTGGTGAATTGTAGGCTCCATACTTTGAGTTGGTACATATGAATATGTATAACCAAAGTAATTAACAGGCTTTTCCTTTTTAACAGCTATTACATTACATATTAATAAATATAATATTAATACCATAAATAGTCCTGTTAATATTGAACCACCTATCTTTAGACCTTTAAAGATTTTATTCTTCATCATTATTATTAGCTTGGTTAGCTAAAGCTTTTTGTCTGATTGCTTCACGTCTACGACGAAGTAGCTCTTTTGGATCTACTGGAGTATCATCGCTTGCAGCATCATCAGCTGATTGCTGTTCAGCAGGTGCAGCTTCATCTTCAACAACTACGTTGTTTTGCTTAGCTTCAAGTGCCTTTTGTCTGATTGCTTCACGTCTACGACGTAGAATCTCTTTTGGATCTTCAGCTGGTTGAACAGGATCATCATCAATGACTGTGTCCTCAACTGGAGCTTGTTGTTGCTGTTGTTGTCTTGCAGCCATTTGAGCCTGTTGTGCGGCTAACGCACGCTTACGAATGATATCTCTGTTTCTTTCAAACATTGAACGAGTATCATTAGTTCTAGGCTGTTGTTCAACACTTGGCTTATATAAATCATCTAATTCAGTAGATTCTACTGGATCTGAATTAAACATTTGATTTCTAGCATTATCATCAGCTTGATGCTCTGCTCTTCTTCTTTCAAATTCAGCCTTTGCATCAACTTGATCATCCTCATCATCCTCTTCAATTACGGAAGCATTCTTGTTAGCTAAAGCCTTTTGTCTGATTGCTTCACGTCTACGTCGTAATAATTCCTTAGGATCTAATGTTTGAGTTTCTGCTGACTTTTCCTCATCATCCTCATCATCGTTATCTACAGCCTCAGCCATAGAATCCATTTCGTTGATTTGTTGGTCAAGATCTCTGATGATTGATTCATCGTCATCATCTTGCTCTGCCTCAGCAGCTCTCATAGCCTCCTCAGCAGCTTTTTGTGCAGCAGCCTTCTGTCTAATAATTTCACGTCTACGCTTTAATAATTCACGTGCATCTAGATGTGCCTTTTCAGCCTCTAGCTTACGCTCCTCTTCAGCAATACGTGCTTGTTCAGCCTCTTGTGCTTTGATAAGAGCTTGACGTTGTTCTTCCTTTAATCTAGCTTTTTCAGCTTGACGCTCTGCCTTTTGCTTTTCTAGATCTTGCTTAATTTGCTCTCTACGTTCAAGAAGCTTAGCCTTTTGCTCAGCCATACGAGCCTTCTCTTCAGCCTTTTGTTGCTCAAGAGCAGCTTTTTGTTCCTCACGCTCAGCTCTCTTACGAGCCATTTCCTCTTCATGAAGACGTTGAGCCTCTTCACGCTCACGGGCACGACGTTCTGCACGTTCTGCCTTTTCCTTTGCAAGCTGTGCAAGACGAGCAGCTCTAGCATCTTGTTGTTTGATCTTATCCTCTAGCATTTGAACTTCTGCTATAGTGTCATCATATTCCTTTTTAGTATTATTGTAATCAATTTCCTTTAATCTAGAAACCGTCTCTAATACCTCTTGCTTTTTCTTCGCTCTCTCAAGCTTAACCTCTAATGGAACCTCTTCAAATTCATTTTCAACTGGTACTTCAAATAGTGGTGGGTAGATTGAATTAACAACCTCTTGCATCTCTCTAAATACTAGCTCTAACGAATATTTCTTTTCCATTCCGGAATTAACCTTATCCTCTAAAGATTGCTGATAGAAGTCTTGAGTCTTATTTAAGAAATACTCACTCATTTCGAACTTCTCAAGCTTTTGAGATGTAGGGTTAAACTTATACTCATCATCCATTTGTGATAACATCTTAGCCTTACGAGTAGTGAACTCCTTATATGGCATATTATCTGGGTCTAATTCATTATTTCCATTGAAATATAGCATAGTACCAACAGCCTCAGCCATGATTCCATCTACTGTTTTTGCTAATTGATCTGGATATTTATTTTTCTTTTCCTTAACATTAACATCGAATGCTAATTCATTATATCTATCAAGGAATACCCATGTGTTATAACAAATCTTAAATTCTGGATTCTTTAAGATAATGTTTGTCTTTAGAATTGGAGGTGTTACTTCTTTATAATTCTTAAGATCTTGCATTAGCTTTGAAGAACGTAATGTTTTATAGTTTTCTTGAATCTTTTGAGCCTTTTCAAATGTATCCTTTGCTGCTTTAACATTGGCATCCATTTGACGCTCCATCTTAACTGATAATTCAACCTTAACCTTAGTTTGGTCAACCTTGAAATTATTTGTTACAGTTGTATTTTTTGTTTCGTAGCTATCAAGATTCTTCTTCATGATTTGAACACGAAGAGATAGGAATTTACAAATACGATTAATTAATGTCTTAATAAATCTATTTTCATAAATACCAATTTCATCCTCAGCGAATGTTGTTAATAGCTTTGATGGAACAATATCTCCATTCTCATCAACCTGCTTAATGAATTGTGTATGGGAAGAAAGGTGTCTAACTGTCTCAGAGCTAACCTTCTTAACCTTCTCCATTGGTACAACCTCTTGCTCATAACGAATAGCCTTCTTTGGATCCTTAAGAATCTTTGAGATACTCTTAAAGCAAGTCTCAAGAATTGGAATAAATGATTTCTCAAATACCTTTGTTTCTTGAATAGTCTTAGAATAAACGGTACGAGAACCACCCTTTATTTGATTAAAAAGAAAGCCACCCATAGATGACTTTTCTCTTGCACTATCAAAGTTCTCGCTGAGAATGCGGTAGAATTCAGATACAGAGTCATCATTGGCTTCTTCTGCTGTTGGCTTAATTGGCTTACCATCAGCTTTCTTTTTCTCTAAATCTTCCACATTGCTCACCCCTTTTAGCTAATCTTCTTTAAATCATTAATGAAATCAATTGACACCTTGAATGCATTCTTTCCGAATAACTTATCAAGTAATGTAATTAATTGATCTAATTCATTTCGTAAGAATGAAAGGTTTAAGCTTTCGAACTTACGAAGGATCTTATTACATAGCATGTAATCAAGACCATTAATTTCACTGAATCCGCACGCGATATACACTGGAACGAATAAACGAATTTGTTTCATAATACGGTTACCGAATGCAATCTTGAACTTCTCTTGAATGAACTCATCAAGCTTAGCGAAGTTTTCCATTACACGTGTTGATAATTGAACGTCTCTTTGAGCTTGCTTGAATAACTCATCAAGATACTCAAATGATACTTGAACATTTTCAGTATATGGTGCATCTACTAATTCTGCCTTATGGTTAATTACGATTGGTAATGCACGGTCATATACCTTATCTGTGATTGTAAATGTTGAATCGTCCTTGTTGGCTGTTCCTACGAACCAAATATTTTGGTTAATTAATAGTTTACCATTAATTAATAGCTTTGGATCTGTTGGATCAGTTCCTGGAACAATGTCAACTAACCATTGAGTTGGGTCTGGCATTTCCATTACTGATAGGAACTCTGCAAAGTAATACTCAATACGCGCTAGATTCATCTCGTCTAGTACGATGAAGTTAGGCTTATCTGAATATCCACCTGCATATACACACTTTAAGAAGTCTGATTCATTAAATCTCTTAGTGAACTCGTTTAGGTATCCTAGTAACTCAGCACGGTCACGCCATGATGGTTGAACTGAAATGATACTTGTTGGCTTATTGAAGAACTTACCCATTGCATATGGTAATGAAGTCTTTCCTGTTCCTGAAATACCTTCTAGGATAAGTACCTTAGTTGAAGCCATACCACTAAAGAATCTAGCAATGATTTCTTTTGAATAATATAGTCTTAATTGACTTGCTGCATATCCGATGAATCTGTCGATTAATCCAGGTAGGTCTAGCATATCATCTTGTTGCATGATAGTGTACTCTGGATTAGTCTTATAATAATTATCAACTTGAATTAGCTTGATGAAACGTCCAAGTTGTACATCATCTTCCTCTTCAACATCTGCAGGCTTAGCTTGTGGATTAAATAAGTCATCCGGATTTACACCCTCATCACCACCTGTAATTTGGCTTACACGTAATGATAAAATCTTATTCTTCTCATCAATTAAATCTACAACCTTCTTGTTTAATAATTGTACTTGGTCAACTAATTCATCCTTCTCGATTTCTCTTCTTCTAAATCTTGCATGTCTCTTGATTAAAAGTACCACTAAAGTTACTAATAAAGCAATGAATGCTAGATTGATGAATAATACAACGATATATACAATCCAATCTCCGATTTTCCAATATGAGTTATTAACACTTGCTTGCTTTAAATCTGAGAAATATCCTTTGATATCAGTATAGAACCATTTCTTAAATGCATGACCGATATTAACAAAGAATCTTCCAGCATTTTTAAAGAATGTCTTTAAGAAATTCACATAATACTTAGCAAATTCTTTCATAAAATCTCCTCCCAACTTCTTTTAAGTTGCTCTTTCTTTTTATTCTCCATCCTCTGGAGTTTTTTCTTCTTCAATATTTTCTTCTTGTGTAGTAGTCTCTGCTTCTACATTTTGCTCTTGCTGTTGAGCTTGCTCTTTTCTTAGCTCTGCTAGTAATTCTTCACGAAGCTTATCCTTTTCGGCTTGAAGCTCATTACGAATCTTTTGCTTTTCTTCCTCTGCATTTGCAGCTACCTTTTCAGTCTTTAATGCAAACATATTCTTTACAACCATAAAGATTTCAAATAATAGGAACGCAATTGTAGGAAGAAGGATTACAACAATAAATCCCTTCTTTGGATTACTAACCCAATTAATGAAGCTTCCTGCTCCATCCCAATGTCCTATGTATTTAGCTTTAACTAAATCTACCGAAATATTTTGGCATGCATAGTTTGCACTACTAGAACATAAGAATCCAACTGAGTCTGCTCCATTGTCTGCAATATATGTATCATATTGCAACCAAGTTCCTAGGTAGATATCTCCTTGTGTAATATAAGCAGTTACCTTACCTTCATGATTTTTAATAACATCTACAATTCTATGGGTATTTAGGAATCCACCAACCTCGTTAGTTGGGTTTGGAGAATAAGTATCCCAGAATGTGATGACATCACCCTTCTTAAGTTTTGACTTTTCCTTACCTGATAATGTATTTACCCAAATTAGATCATTCTTATCAAAGCTACTTTTCTTTGCGTATGAATGATCTTCTGGCATCATTGAGTTAGATAATACAACTTCATATCCTAGCCCAAATACATTTTTAACCTTACCTTTTTTTGATCCAGCTATTTGAGTAATAGAGAACAATAATAGGATAAAGATGATAACATAGAAAACACAATTTACTACAATATTAACTATTTCCATTGGAGTCTTTTTTTGCTTTTGCTCATCTTGCTCTTGACTCTCATTGATATTAATTTCATTTTCAGCCATTAGAATTCCCGCCTTTCCCAATAACTATGATACTTTATTATATCATAAGATATAAAAAAATAAAATATATATATTTTAAGTGTAATAATAAAAAAAGCCAGAGTTTCCTCTGGCAAATTTTATTAATTTAATTACTCTCCTCTTGAAGTTGTAAGAGAAAGATTGATTGTTAATACTTGATTATTAGTGATAGCATCGAAGCAATCTGCATCGTATCCTTCTAGCCAGTAGTAGAATGTTAAACGCTTAACCTTACCAGCAACTCCTATGAATACCTTATCAGCAACAGCATTATATCCATCAACAGATGAATCAAATCCATTTGTTGTATCAGAACCCTTGAATGTCTCAGTTCCTGAAGCAGCAACTGTTCCAGCCTTAATTGTATTTAAGTAGCTGTTTGCTGCATTTTCAACATTTAAATCTTGTCCGAAGTTATAAGCTAAATCATCTGATTGTGTTCCATCAGCAGTTCCTGCGTAATCAATTCCATCATCAAATCCTACTACATCTGTAGCATATGACATTGTTCCTAACATAGTGTTAACAGCTGTTAATGAAGCCTTAGCCTTTTGAACTACTTCTTCACGAGTTGCAGTATCAGCAGATACTCCGAATGTAGATCTCATAGCATTTGCAGCATTAACCTTAATTGAAGTACCTCCTAGTAGCTTATATGAATCAGTTCCAACCTTATATTCGAAAGTATTAAGGATTGTATATGGATCTCCAACTGACTTTTGAGTTACAGTGTTTCCAGTCTTGCTGAAGAATACATCTCCATCTCCGTTTGTTAATACATAGATATCAAATACTAAAACTTCATTTCCTGTAGTTGTTGCAGTTGCAGTTCCATCAGCTGCTAATCCCTTAAAGTCTAGACCATCTGAATCACCAACTTGATGAACTGGGTTTAATACTACTGTAGAAACGTTGAAGTCAGAAGCTTCTAGTTCAGACTTGAAATCCTTTCCGTTTGTAGATAATAAGATACCTGTTGTTCCTGATTGTACATTAACGTCTAATGTTGCAGTTGCAGTTGCGTTAGATGTAAACCATGCAAATGTTGTTGTTCCAAGTGCTACAGTTGCGAAAGCAAGAGATAAGCTACTTACTAATAATTTTCTTGATAATTTTTTCATAATTATTCTCTCCTCTATAATAATTTCTTTCTTTTTTGTAGCCTTTGAATAGTGCTACATCTATTATAATTATATCACTCGCGTGATTATTATACAACTCTTTTATGCATTATCCCATACAGAGACTAAAATCCAATGATCAATATCATTACCACTAGATAGCTTACTAGCCTTTGCTTGTTGACTAAAATCCCATAAAATAGGTTTATTTTCTGCGTCTCTTGGAATATCACCAGTTGTTTGGTCAAGCTTAGCCCAACCTACAAATTTATGATGCTCTCCACCTGTTGACATATCATCAAACACTGGTGAATCATCAGAAATTTTCATGTTATCAATTTGTGTTGTTGTCTTGAAATCAACATAATCAAGTGGATTAGTTGGATTTGTCTTTCTATAAGTTAGCTTGAAGATATTTTGAACCTCATAACTTGTAAATGACATTTTGATTTGAACTCTTTGATCCCATACAGCATCAAAGCAATCAGCATCCCAACCATCAATCCATATATTCATGTTCATTTTTACTGTTCCACCAAAACCATAATGATTAGCTTCATTTAATGCTACTATCTTTGCAGCTTCAAAGTTATCTAATCCCTTATATGTTTCAGGGACACTATCAAAATCGATTGGAGTAAGCGGATCTTGTCCACCACCTAGATACTCATTATCCCATGTTTGCACGTTGTTATAATAAGTAAATCCAGCATTTTTCTTAGAATCATATGCAGCGCCTGCAGCACCGACATAATCATCTTCTGATAATGTTGTCGCATAAGAACCATTACCCTTATCTAATTCATAGATACGATATTTGTCCTCTAAGTGACCATTATCATTTACCCTAACAGAATATCTAAGAGCTCCTGATGCAAGCACCTTCCAATTTTCAATTGGATCCCCACTTGGATCATAATCAATCTTAGCACCTGTTTGTTGGTCATATGTACTAAATGAGGCAATTATGTTTTCTGGCCATCCAATTGTATCAGCATTCGCTACCGTTGTAGTTGTTGCTGGAATGAATGTTCCATCTTCATAAGTTCTGTCCTGAGGGCTGAAGTAAACCACACGCCCTTGACGAGTTTCATCGATAAAGTAAATATCAATGCTGTAAACGAAATTTGTACTTTGAGCACTTACCTCTCTGTCAGCTAAATCATAGAATCTTTGTCCATCCTTAGAATGAACAGGTTGCATGAATCTCTTTGAGAATTCTTCTTCTACGTCACCAACCTCAACGTACTTTGTTTCGCTACCTTCCACATAGCTATACATATACTTATCGTCCACATAAGTAAGATCATATCCCTTACTCTTGGCCATAAGTCCCATTTGTAGTTCCTTCTTAGTAAGATTGTTCTTAAAATGAACACCATCTACAGAGATTTTTATACCTCCAGTTGTAGATACATCCAGCTCCATATCATCAAACCAAGCATTTTGGTTAAGCTTAAACCATGCGAATGATGCTGTACCTGCTACAACAACTAATAGGATTAGGGTAAACAAACTAATATAAAGTTTTTTTGATAAATTAAACACTCATTATCATCCCCTTAATTAGTTTTCCTAAAAAATAAAAAGTTGCCATTTTATTTTTTACATAATAATGACAACTGGCTATCCTTTTGGACCCTTTAGCTTTGCGTCACTAGATTCCTCTAGCTTTGCCTAATATTAATACGTAAGTATTATATCATTATGCTAAATGTTGTCAATATATTTTTTTATATTATTTTTTCATCCCAAGCAGAGAATCCCATACCAACCTTGATTGATCCTTCTGCAATTGACTTCTTACCAAAATCAACGCAATCAGGGTCTTCTCCCTCAAGCCACATAATAACTGAAATCTTAATTTGATCTCCTGGTGCTACATCCATGAAGGTTCTTGTACAAATTAAATCCTTACCTTCAAAGTTTGAAGTTTCCTTATATGATCCAAATACTGTATCAACATAAGCGCCTTCATCCTCATCGGCCTTTTTATAAATTGTACCATCTGCTTCATCTCCGTAGAAAACCCAGAATCTAATCGCATTTTCTACATTACGAGAAACCTTTGTAATCTTGAATGAATGATCAATATTACAAGTCTTTTCTCCTACATTTCTTAAATAGAATGTGTATCCAATATAGTCTCCAGCACGAGATTTGAAGCTTCCATCTTGGTTTCTAACTAGCTCTTCATTTATTTCTGGCTGACAAATAGGAACAGCCTTACTTAATAACGAACCATTTAATCTTTGTTTACCAAGACCAGTATCAGTTGCATCATCATATAGAGCTATACCCAGTCCACTTAATTCATCATTAACACTAATAGTAAATCCTCCAGTGTTAAGTCCATATATTGTGACAAGACCAATGACAACACATAGTAATAAGAAAACAGATAATAATGCTACAAGTAGCTTTCTTTTTCTAAATAAGGATACCGCCTTGTCATTTGCAATATCATTTTTATTCTTACGACTCATATTGTCACCTCCCTCTCACAAAAAAAGTTGCTAAATCATAAAATTATGAAATAGCAACTGGCTGTCTTTTTCTAGACCCTATAGCTTTGCGTCACTAGATTCCTCTAGCTTTGCCTTTTATAACATAATTTTATAATAATTTCCTTTAATAGTCAAATAATCTGCTCGAAATTACTCTTCATTGTTTCCGTTTTGAGCAGCCTTTGCTCTAATTGCCTCACGTCTACGGCGTAGCATTTCCTTCGCATCAACAACCTCATCCTTAGCTTCCTCTACAGGTGCTTCAGCTGGTTGCTCTGCTGGTTGTTCTGGTTCTTGTTCTGGCTCTGATGCAGTATCATTTGAATTAGAATCATCACTTGAATCATCTATATTTAAATCAAGATTATCTAAATCAGAATTTTCCTCTAAAGGTGCCTCGGCTGGTTGCTCTGGTTCAGCAGCTGGCTCTACAACAGGCTCATTTTCAGGTGCTGCATTTACCTCTGGAGATGTAGCTGACTCAACATCATTGCTCTCCTCTGCAGGAATTTCCTCTTGATCTTCTTCATCTTCGGCATTATTTTCTTGATTTTCACCAAGTGCATCATTAGCAAGGTTTTCAAGCTCTGATAATTCCTCGTCAATCGCATCCTCAACTAATGTTGAAGCCTTAGGCTCCTTAGCAGCAGCCTCACGCTCACGAATTGTATCCTCGTCAGCTGCGACAGAAATTGACTTACCTTCGGCATTTGTAATTCCCTTAGCATTTTCCTCAAGTTGTGCCTTAATAGCCTCTTCCTTAGCCTTTTGATAATTCTTATCAGCCTCAACCTCATTTTGTTCCCACTTACGGAATCTAATGAATTCAGAAATTGCTTCCTCTGGCATTGGCTTAGAATAGAAGTATCCTTGACCGATGCTAATTCCAAGCTTCTTGATATATTCTTGATGAGCAGAAATTTCTACTCCTTCTGCTACTACTAATCTATTAGCCACCTTAGCTGATTCAACTAGCATAGTAACAAACTTCTCTTTAATTTCGTTATTCTCAATATCAGAAAGGAAGCTACGGTTAAGCTTAATCATATCGATAGGCTCCTTTTGAATACGAGAAATTGTAGAATAGTCTAGCTCAAATCCATCTACTGCAATAGTGAAACCAAAGTCTCTTAGCTTCATGATATTTGGCTTAACATTCTCCATCTTTTCAAACATTGTATATCCTGCAATCTCTAGGATTACATTTTTTGGATCAATACTAGCTTTTTTAGCAACTAAAATTAAGTCATCAGCTAATCCTTCTGATGTTAATTGTCTAGTTGAAAGGTTTAGTGACATATGAGCCTCTCCAGACTCATTAAGTTTTTGAACCTCACTAAGCTGCTTAGCAAGTAGCTCAAGACCCCACTTACCAACCCAGAAGATGTCTCCTGATTGTTCCATAATGTTGATAAACTCCGCTGGTGGTAATACTCCACGCTCAGGGTGTTGCCATCTCATTAATCCCTCAAATCCATAAACCTTGTTATGATCTAAATCCATAATTGGTTGATAGTATAAAACGAATTCCTTGTTGGCAATTGCCTTCTTGATTTCTTGGAAGAATACAAAGTTATTAGATTCATCCTTAGTTAAGTTCTTATAATATACTGTATACTTGTTTCCACCTTCACGCTTAGAAATGTATGTAGCTAATTCTAGGTTAGTAATTAAGCTATCTACATCCTTACCACACGAAGGATATAAGCAAATACCAGCACTTGCTGTTAAAACAATTGATTCTGATGTAGAAACATATAGCTTTTGACGAACATCAGCTAATAATGTATCTGCAACCTTACAAACCTGCTCATAAGTAAGATTTTCCTTAATAAAAATTAAGAATTCATCATTGTTATATTTAGAAATAACTGTACGATATGGATATCTTTTTGAGAATCTATTTGCAATCTCAGTTAAGAACTCATCGCATTGTTCCTTTCCAAATACTTCATTAGTAGCTGAAAAGTTATCAATATCAATATAGATAAGTGAGAAATCTCCAAATCTACCAACCTTCTTAATATAAGAAGCGATTGATTTCTTCATATCAGTCTTAGAAACAGTCTTATCATTTAAGACATCTCCATCCTCATGAAGCTTTTTAATATTATGTTTAATAAGGAAATAAAACGCTAACGCAAGTAATATTGTTATTACTACTGCAACTATTGACCATACTAGTTCCATAATTATTCCTCACCCTCTTTTCTATCATCGTCCTGAGCAATTGGAGTCGTATCAATAATGATTCCATCATTATTTTTAGGCTTTTCCTCAGGTCTTGCTATTTCTTCAATCTCATTAGTTCTGTTTTCTTTTGATACCTTACCTGTCTTTAGTAATGCAAATGCATCCTCCTTAGATAAGGCCTTTCCAATATAGTATCCTTGAATGATGTCAGCACCAAACTTACCAACTATATCTCTCTGTACCTTTGTTTCAACACCCTCACAAATTACCTTATCTCCAAGTTCCTTGGCAATTGAGATAATCTTTGAAGTTAAAACCTTACTGAAACGATCTGTTTCAATATGCTTTATAAATTCCTTATCAACCTTAATTGTGTCAATTGGAAGCTCTTTTAGATATAGCATTGATGAATATCCTGTTCCAAAGTCATCAAGGTGGATAGAAATACCACGATTCTTAAGAAGTGTTAGTTTCTCAATAACAGCTGAATAGTTTTCCATTAAGAATGTTTCTGTAACCTCTAGCGCGATTGCTCCTGGTTGTAAATCGTTCTTTTCAAACTCATCTAGTAAATCAGCAACGAATCCGGCTTGAACAATTTGAGCTGGTGATACGTTTACTGAAATATGGATATCATATTGCTCCATCTCTTTAGCAGTCTTTAATACATCTCTTGTAATAAAGTTACCAACATCTATGATAAATCCATTCTTTTCAGCTAGCTCAATATATACTTGAGGTGAAATTGATGCATATTTAGGATTATTCCATCTTAATAATGCTTCAAATCCACAAATTCTTTCTTGGTTAATTTCATATTGTGGCTGATAGAACATAACAAATTCGTTTCTTGCAATTGCTTGCTTTAAATCCTCTTCCATTTCTCTATCCTTTAGGGCAGCATTTTCTAGGTTTGCATCATACTTAGAAATTGGCTTACCAGCCGCATGCTTTGCCTTATCACACGCAATACGAAGCTTTTCAATTAATGTTTCGTAATTACCATCCTTATTACCATCCATAACAGAATCTAAAATTCCTACAGCTGGTCTTAGCATGATTTCGTTATTGTTAATCATGATTGGTGCCTTAAGCGAATCTAAAAGCTTATCTGTAATATCAATCATGATTTTTTCATTATTAGTGTCAGACATAATTACAAATTCATCTGCACCAATATGGAATATTTCAAATTCGTTATACTCCTTATGTAATCTTTCAGAGAAATAATTTAATACCTCATTACC
This sequence comes from Anaeroplasmataceae bacterium, assembly GCA_045599405.1. Classification (GTDB taxonomy): domain Bacteria; phylum Bacillota_I; class Bacilli_A; order Acholeplasmatales; family Anaeroplasmataceae; genus UBA3206. Next base: position 8,702 of record JAZRVY010000169.1, on the reverse strand, counting down.
AGCCTTAAATCCTAATAATGCATTAATATTTTTAAATCCTCTTAGATTAATAATCATCATACAGTAAGGATCACCAACAGCCTTGAACTTAGCCTTAATCTCACGATATCTTCTATCAAGGATAAGACCATTGTTATCTCCAGTAACAGCACTCTTTGTAGAGCTGTTAATTAAAATTTGCTCATTATTGTATTCCTCTGTAATTACCTTACCTACAAGTGAATAGTCACCAGTACGCTTGATACTCAGTAGCTCAAAATAAATCTTATCTAGCTGTACACCTTCTTCATTAATCTCTGGTGTATGGCATAGAATCATTGATTTTTGACCCTTAATGCAATCAACTAGATTTTGACCATCTATAATTTCTAGCTCAGCAAGAGATTTAATTGGAATTTCATGGTTAGGGAATGCAACCTTAAATGCCTTATTATATTTAACAATCTTACCATTTGACTTACATACTAATACGATATTAGATGTTCTTGCGTTAATTCCTGTACCAATACCACCTGAATTATTAACCTTCTTGATCATCTTTACAATTACAACAGCCTCAAGAATTGTAATAATTAATAATCCTGCAATACAAGCTAATCTTAGCTTATTAACATTTTCTGTATTAAGCTTAATTTCAGAATTTGATAGGAATGTTATAAGTGATAAATCATTAGTTAGCTTATTGACTACTACATATCCATTATCAACTTTTTCTGAATTTTGTAATCTTATTCTCTTACAAGCACCATTTTCATTTGTAAGACCTGCAAGCACAGCAGCTGTTGTTGAGTCATTATTAGAGAATCCTATAACCTCTCCAAGCCCTGATACCTTATATGCAACTGAAGCACCAGCAATAAATCCATCCTTATTCGCAATAATAATTGGATTCAAGCTTCCCTTTGCAGCCGTATCTAATACATCACCTAGGCTAACTCTACCAGCCTTAGCTCCGTCCTTAAAATAAACTGCATATGAATCTGAAGGTACACCTTCCATTTCTGTTGGAAGAGCAATTTTACCATTTTCAAAATCCATTGAATATGGAGTAACGATTGTTACCTCTTGGCTTCCTTCAATAAACTTTACACGGTATTCGCTAATTGCCTCATTAATTGAAGCCTCTTGTGCACTGAAGTAAGCCTTTGCTTGAGCCTCAGCGTTTTCTGTAGATATGCTGCTAACTCCAACCTCGTATAAAACGAAGCATCCGATAAAGCATACCATTAAAAATGCCATTATTAAGATGTATGCCTTTAAATCCTTAGCACGCATTTCATTCACCTACTTTAAAAAATTATACCATAAATCTATGTTTTTGTAAAACTAAGATATATTATCTTACAGTGAAGCCATTATCTAGATTTGATGATACTAATTCAAGCTTAGAATCATCATCACCAGCAGCACACAGTAGCATTCCCTGAGACTCTACTCCTCTAAGAGTAACTGGTTTAAGATTCTTAACTACAATTACCTTTTTACCAATCAAATCCTCAGGCTTATAGAATTTAGCAATTCCAGATACAATTTGACGTACCTCAGAACCTAAATCCACCTTGAATACTAAAAGCTTATCAGCCTTTGGATGCTTTGAAGCTTCTAATATTTGTCCAACACATAAATCCACCTTATTGAAATCATCAATAGTGATTTCTGGCTTTGAAGGCTTAACTGGTTCAGCCTTTACCTCCTTTGCTGCTTCCTTTTCTGCAACAGCTGACATAACCTCCTTAACATCAAGTCTCTTGAATAATACCTCAACAGCCTCAACATTGTAAGAAGCTACATTCTTATATGAAAGATTCTCAAATTCTGTAGCATTTGTACCTAGAGCCTTAAAAATCTTTGCACATGATGTAGGCATAATAGGCTCTAACATAATTGTTGCAAGTCTAATAGCCTCAAGTAAATTATATAAAACTGTCTTTAGCTCATCCTGCTCAGACTCATCCTTTGCAAGAATCCAAGGTGCAGTTTCATCAATATACTTATTTGAAGCACGTAATAATACCATTACCTCTTCAATTGCATCTGCAACTCTAAACTTATCCATTAAAGACTTATAATTCTTTGCAGATTCAGCCATTTGATCTACTAGCTTATTATCAAATTCAGTACCCTTAATGCACTTAATTTCATCGCTAAAATACTTCTTTGCCATAGCAATAGTTCTAGATACTAAATTACCATATGTATTAGCTAAATCCGAATTACTCTTTTCACAAAGAAGCTCATATGTAATATTACCATCCTGAGCAAAAGGAATTTCGTGTAATACATAGTATCTAACTGCATCAACACCAAAAATGTCCACTAGCTCATCAGTGTATAAAACATTATTTTTAGACTTACTCATCTTGTTATGATTTGTTAAAATCCAAGGATGTCCAAATACCTGCTTTGGAAGTGGTAAATCTAGTGCCATCAGCATAATTGGCCAGTAAATTGTATGGAAACGCAAAATATCCTTACCAATTAAATGTACATCGGCAGGCCAATACTTTTTATATAGCTCACTATCATTTTCACCAAAATCATATCCAAGACCAGTAATATAATTCATAAGTGCATCAATCCATACATAAATAACATGCTTAGGATCTGTAATAACAGGAATACCCCAAGTATATGAGGTACGTGATACACATAAATCTGGTAATGGATTCTTTAAGAAATTATTAATCATCTCATTCTTACGAGATTCTGGTTGAATAAATTCAGGATTTTCCTCAATATATTTTAGTAGCTTTGGTTGATAAGATGTAAGCTTTAGGAAATAACATTCCTCGCTATTCTTTTGAACCTTAGCACCACAATCAGGGCAGCATCCATCTACTAAATCCTTCTCAGTAAAATAAGACTCACAAGGAACACAATAATATCCCTCATAAGTTCCCTTGTAGATATCACCCTTCTTTAAAAGCTTGTCAAAGGCCTTAGCTACCTTAGCTTCATGATCTTTATCTGTAGTACGAATAAATCTATCATATTTAATACCTACCATATCATAAATAGCTCTAAGCTCTCCTGAAACCTTATCAACATGAGCCTTTGGAGTAATTCCAAGACCTAAAGCCTTTTGTTCAATCTTTTGTCCATGCTCATCAGTTCCAGTTTGGAAGTATGTATCATACCCATCCTTTTTCTTATATCTTACAATCGCATCAGCTAAAATAGCCTCATATACATTTCCGATATGTGGCTTACTTGAAGTATATGCAATTGCGGTAGTTAAATAGAATTTCTTTTTCTCCATACTATAACCTCATTTCAATACATTTTATTATTATATACTAAATAAAAGTAAAGATAAATATCTAACTATTATCCTTACTTTCTTTATATTCAACAAATTTTGAGTATAATTCCTTCTTATCTAAATTATACATTAGGGCTACTTCCTTAATAGCCTCCTTATTTTTAAGACCTAACTTAATCATTTCCTCTATCTTTTTCATATAATCAACATCAGTATCCTGTTGTATCTCTTTATATCCAGATACTATTAAAACCATCTCACCCTTAAGTAGCTCAGGGTCGGATATGATTTCAGAAATATTACCTCTTATAAATTCCTCATATTTCTTAGTTAGCTCTCTTGCAAGTACAACATATCTATCACCAAATATCTCTAGCATATCAGATAATGTATCTAATATTCTATGAGGGGCCTCATAAAATATCATAGTAGATTTTTGATATTTAAGCTCCTCTAGCTCCTTTTTCCTTTTAGATGATTTACTATCTAAAAATCCATAAAAGGTATTTGGCATAGGCTCTATACCACTAGACACTAATGCTGTAATATACGCACATGCTCCCGGTATAGTTGTAACTGATATACCCTCATTTATACATGATACTGCGATATTATATCCAGGATCTGATATTACAGGATTTCCAGCATCTGATATAATAGCTACATTCTTTCCATTTTTTAAATGTCCAATAATCTCATCATTTTTAATTTCCTTATTAAAATCATGATATGAATATAAAGGAGTATGTATATCATAATGATTTAATAATACAGCTGAATTTCTAGTATCCTCTGCATAGATATAATCTACTTCCTTTAATATTCTAACAGCTCTAAATGTCATATCCTCTAAATTACCAATAGGGGTAGCTACTAGATACAATATTGAATTATTATGATTATAGCTATAGGTTCTTTTCACTAGTCTCATCCTTTTTATTATAAATTTCTAATATCCTTTTAGTCCAAGTACCATCACTGTTATGAATGATAATTGGCTCATCAACTATTAAACCACCCTCTTGAGTAGTTCTTCTAGATTCAATTAATACATGATTAGCCTTACATCCAGCCTTAGGATAGACCAAGCACATTCTTTTAGGCTCAAGACCATATTTTCTTAAGATATTTATAATATCTGTAAGCCTATCTGGTCTATGAACCATAGTAAATATTCCACCATTATTAAGTAATTTAGATACTTCACAACATAAATCATCTAGGTTTAACATAACCTCGTGTCTAGCAATAGTCTTCGCATCATTCTTATTAATGTTAGAGGTTTCTATATATTTAAAAAAGGGAGGATTGCATGTTATTACATCATATTTTTGAAATCCAAGCTTTTTATTAATACCTCTTATATCATCATTGTATAATGATATTTGATTCTCAAATCCATTTTCCTTTACGCTCATTACGGCTAAATCATAAGATTCCTTTTGTATTTCTACAGCATCTATATGAGCCTTAGTTCTTAGAGTTAAATATAAAGGAATAGGGCAATTTCCAGTTCCTAAATCACAAATATTTTTTGTGTTATATTTAATAGTAACATAATCTGCAAGCAGCATACTATCTACAGAAAAATTAAATCTTTCTGTATCCTGATATATTTTAATTTTAGGGTATCCAAGTAGCTCATTAACGACTTGCATTCTTATTATCTCCTTGTTGGTTATTATTATGAGGCTTTCTATTCTTTGGATCAAACTTGACATCCTCAAACTTTAAATAACCAATACCCTCATTATCTAAATATTTAACCTTAAGGCTTTTGTTAAGCACATCGCTACTAACAACCTTAGCCTTACCATTATCAGTATCTACTATATCTCCTTCATTAGGAGCTGATTTTCTTAGCTCTGTATATAAATCATTTTCATAATTTATACAGCATAAAAGCTTACCACAGTTTCCTGAAATCTTAACTGGATTTAAGGATAGGTTTTGATTCTTTGCCATCTTTATAGAAACATTATCAAATTCCACAAGGAATGTTTGACAGCATACCTTTAAGCCACATGGACCCATACCACCAAAGTATCTAGCACCATCTCTACTTCCAACCTGTCTTAGCTCAATTCTAGTTTTATATACATCAGCTAAATCCTTAACTAGTTCTCTAAAATCAACTCTATCCTCAGATTCAAAATAAATAAGAAGCTTACTTCTGTCAAGTGTATATTCCGCAGCTAAAACCTTCATTTCTAGCCTTTCTTTAATGACAAATTCCTTAGTCTTTTTAACTATAGCCTCTTCATCCTTGCGATTATTTTCAAGCTTTCTTATATCATCCTTAGTAGCTTTTCTTATAACAGGCTTAATTTCTTGATTTTCCTGAGCCTTGTAATCAAAGGCCTCACCACAAACATAACCAACCTCTGGTCCTCTAATAGTATTTACAACTACCATATCACCATTAGATACATCTACTCTTTCACAAGAAAAATAGTATCTTCTACCTAATCTTTTAAATTGTACATTACATACCTTCACAATATTCACCACCTAAATTAGATTTATGAATAAATCTGAAACAATACCCCTAATATTAACATTGCTATTTAGCATTCTTCGCATCTTAAGGATATGCTCCAACTCTATTTTAATTTTATTATCATTAAGAGATAATTTATAATTCCTATAATCCTTTAAATCTATAGACTTAAATCTTATAGGCTCATTATTTAATAAATCCTCATATACAAGGATTAATAATTCTAAATACATCCTAAGTGTCTTAGGATCATACAGCTCATTGCTGTGATTACGAGAATACATTACCCCGTCCTTAACGCTTCTTACCTCAAGAAGCTCTAGCACTAAATTCTTTACTGATGCGTAAATCTCACTAGTAGCTAATGTCATAGCTGATTCTATGTCATTAGTTAGCTCCTTTGTAATTTCAGCATCAATATTGTCCATACCATTTTCTAAAAGAAAGCTAAGTAATATATCCTTTGGCATAGCCTTAAAGCTAATTATATTACATCTAGATATAATTGTAGGAAGTATATCAGATACATTAGATGTTAGTAATATTCCATATGTATGATCATTAATTGGCTCCTCAATAAATTTAAGAAGCTTATTTGCTGAGGCTTGATTAAGTTTATCAGCGTTATTAATAATATACACTCTAGGACCTTCTACTAAGGATGTCATACTAAATTCCTCTTGTAGCTTTTCTATTTGAGGTACTCTTATTATATCTCTATCTGGAAATATCTCATAAACATTAACATGCTTATTATCAAAGATTTGCTTACACGATTCACAATCGTAGCATACCTCAGCTTCCTTACAATATAGCATAGCTGCAAAATATAAAGCCATTTCTCTTTTACCTACACCCTCACTGCCAGAAAAGATATAGGCATGAGATAGTCTATTATTGTGATAAGCCTGAAGAAGCATATTCTTTATATCCTTTTGTCCTTCTATATAATCTTTTATCACAATAATCACCTCTTTTAGAATCTAGACTTTAATACATCTATTATATCATTTAATACCTTATCTTGAGAATTCTCTCCATTAATTTTAACTATTCTATCCTTAAACATATCACATATAGTTAAATAACCATTATAAACTAAATCATGAAAATCCTTCTTTTCTAAATCTAGTCTATCTAACTTACCTCTATTTTGAATTCTAGCTAAGCCAACCTCTGGTCTAACATCCATAAAGATAGTTAAATCTGGCAAATGCGAAAGTGCAAAATTATTAGCCATTTCAACATTCTTAATACCAATATTTCTAGCAATACCCTGATATACATATGATGAATCAAGATATCTATCGCAGATAACTACCTTACCAGCCTCAAGTGCAGGTAGCACCTTTTCTGATAAATGCTGCATACGAGCTGCCGCATATAGTAGTGTTTCTGTTTCCTTTGTCATTTTAGTATTATTTACATCAAGGATAATATTTCTAATTTGCTCTGCAATTTCAATACCACCAGGCTCTCTAGTAGTTACAACCTCATACCCTTTATTTTCAAAATATTCCTTTATTCCATTTATTGCGGTAGTCTTTCCACTACCTTCTCCACCCTCTAGGGTGATAAATATTCCTTTATTCATACTAGCCTCCTAATAGCTAACCTTGTATAAATACAGCCCTTGTGGATCAGCATTCTTATGAGATACCTTAGGATCTTTAGTATCAAATACTACTGCTATCTTATCAAGTGTATCTCTTCCTAAACCTATATCTAGTACTAGACCCATCATTCTTCTTATCTGATATTTTAAAAATCCAGAACCCTCAAAGGAAAATGTTAATATTCCATTCTTTTCCTTTAATCTAGCCTTATATATAGTTTTAACAAAATCCTTTCTAGAATCTACATCTCCACTACAAAAGCCTTTAAAATTATGAGTACCCTCTAGCATTTTTAAGGCCTTTTTCATAGCCTTTATATTAAGGTTCTTATAAAATACCATATAATTTCTGTTAAAGATATCATAATCATTAGTACTAACTATATAATGATATTCCTTACTTTTAGCACTAAATCTTGAATGGAAGGATTCATCTACTATACTAACTGATACAACTCTTATATCATCAGGTAGAAATGAATTAATGGCCTTTTTCCATCCATATTCCTTTATTTCTTTATTTGTATCAAAATGAATGACCTGACCAATAGCATGTACTCCTCTATCAGTTCTACCTGAGGCATATACCTTAACCTCCTCATTAGTCACTCTATTTATCGCATTCATTAGCATAAGCTCTATTGTAGGTAGCTGATCCTGCACCTGAAATCCCATATAGCCACTACCATCATAGCTTATAATACATTTAATTCTAGGCATACCATTTACCTACTAGCCATATAGGCCCTTCTATTCTGTAATATATAGAGAATGCGAGCAGTCCAAACACTACTATTAAGCCAAGGTAATCTATTACCTTAAGCTTTAATAAATCATACTTAGTTCTAGGTGCATCTATTTCGTATCCTCTAGCTACCATCGCATTACTTAAATCCTCTGCCTTTTTAAATGATATTACAAACATAGGAATTAGTAATGATATTATTTGAGTTATCTTATCCTTAAAGCCACCCTCTTTGAAGTCTACTCCTCTTGAGGATTGAGCATTCATTATCTTTGTAGTTTCAGCAACTAATGTAGGAATAAATCTTAATGTTAAGGAAATCATCATAGATAATATTCCCACAGGGAAATGAATAACCTTAAGAGGCTTTAGAATACTAGATAAACCATTATTAATATCCATATTAGATGTAGAAAAGGTAAGTAAGGATGTAATTGATATCATAAGTATTACTCTTAAAAATTCAAAGAATCCTCTTTCTACTCCAGCTTGATACATCTTTAGGTGATATTTTAAATTAAATAAAAAATCAAAATGGAAATATTTATAATCTAACCACTGCATTAAAAATATTGAAAAT
>JAZRVY010000168.1:0-3013 GCA_045599405.1 Anaeroplasmataceae bacterium | reverse complement strand
ACTTAAAAGTGATGATTATGCTGAGAAAGTATTAATTACAAGAAATGATGAAAGAGTTACATTTATTAGACAAAAGACATCATCATTTTCTATTAAGCTATTTTTATATAGCTTAATTATGGCTGTAGTAGTATCTGGATTTTTAAGTACTAGAGTATTTATTACATTACTTATAGTAGCCGCTTCACTAGGTGTCATTTATTTATCAACTTATATATATTATCGAAAGAAATACTAAAAGATGGCTTGAATAAAGCCATCTTTTTTATTATCAAAATCTTTCTATTGAAAAATAGATGCAATAATAGTAAAATTATAAAGTAATGCTAATTAAAAATTTATTTTATTTATTTGAAAGGAAGTTATAATTATGGGAAGAGCACATGAAGTACGTGCCGCATCTATGGCTAAGACTGCAGCAATGAAGTCAAAGAAATATTCAAAGTGGGGAAAGGAAATCTTAGATTGTGCTAAGAGTGGAGATCCAAACCCAGATATGAACCAACCTTTAAAGAAGCTTATTGAAAAGGCTAAGAAGGATCAATGTCCTGCTGAAGTTATCAAGAGAGCTTTAGAGAAGGCTTCAGGATTAAAGAGCGGTAATATGAAGGAAACTTCATATGAAGGAATGGCAGCTGGTAGAGTTGCAATCGTTGTAGAGTGCTTAACTGATAATGTTAATAGAACATTTACAGATGTAAGAACAATTTTCGGAAGAACAGGTGGAAATATCGGTTCAGCTGTTGGACACCTATTCTCAAGAAAGGCTAAGTATGTATTCACAGGAATGACTGAGGATGAAGCATTAGAGGTTTTAATGGCTGCTGATGTATTCCCTGAGGAGACATCAACTGATGAGGATGGATATGTTACAATTTTAGACGATCCAAAGAACTCACAAGCTATCGCTGATGCACTTGATGCATGTGGAAAAGAGCTTGAGTATGATGAGCAAGGTGTATCAATGGTTGCTTCTATGTATGTAGATTTAAATGAAGAAGATGCGGCTAAGTTCCAAAGAATGCTAGATATGCTTGCTGAATGTGAGGACGTTCAAAACGTATATCACAATGCTAATCTAAATGAGGATGCTGAATAATAAAACAAAAAAGGCCTAGTGCCTTTTTTTATTTTTTTAATAATGATATAATAACTATGTTATTAAAAGGGTTATAGATGGGTGCTTTATGAAGGTAATTATTGAAAGTGAACAATTTGAAAAAACATTAAAAAGATTAACTCATGAAATAATTGAAAGAAATGACAATATGGAGTCAGTTGTGTTAGTTGGTATTAAAAGAAAGGGTACACCTATCGCTAAATATTTAGCTAATATGATAAAGAATATTGATGGTACTATAGTTCCAGTTGAGGAGGTAGACATCAATAGTCATAGAGATGATAATAAAAAGTCTCAAAGTGATACACATTTTTGTGCAGACATAAATGGAAAGATTGTTATTTTAGTTGATGATGTATTCTTTACAGGAAGAAGTGTCAGAGCTGCGATGGATGCAGTTATTGATTTAGGAAGACCTGCAAAGATTGAGTTATGTATTTTAATTGATAGAGGACATAGAGAATTACCTATTAGAGCTGATTTTGTAGGAAAGAATATTCCTACTAGTAAAACAGAAAGTGTTATTGTTGATTTTGATAATAAAACAGTAACTATAAAATAAATGGAGGATATTATGAAGGATTTAAAGAATGTAGATTTAGAAGTATTTAACGCAATAGAAAAGGAATTTGAAAGACAACAAACTCATATAGAGCTAATTGCATCTGAAAACTTTGTATCTAGAGCTGTACTTGAGGCACAAGGCTCTGTTATGACAAATAAGTATGCAGAAGGATATAGTGGAAAAAGATACTATGGTGGATGTGAATATGTAGACATTGTTGAGAATTTAGCAAATGAGAGAATTCAAAAGCTATTTAATGTTAAGTACTCAAATGTACAACCACACTCTGGATCTCAAGCAAATCAAGAGGCCTATAGAGCGTTAATTAATTTAGGAGATACTATTTTAGGTATGAACCTAAGTGATGGAGGACATTTAAGCCATGGTATGGCTAAAAATTTCTCTGGTCAGGATTATAAGGTGTTTTCTTATGGTGTAGATCCAGTATCTGGATTAATTGATTATGAAAATGTTAGAAAGATGGCGCTTGAGTGCAAGCCACAGCTAATTGTTGCAGGAGCTTCTGCATACTCAAGAGTTATTGATTTCAAGAAGTTTAGAGAAATTGCAGATGAGGTTGGTGCATATTTAATGGTAGATATGGCTCACATTGCAGGTTTAGTTGCTGCTGGTGTACATCCAAATCCATGTGAGTATGCTGATATTGTTACATCTACAACTCATAAGACATTAAGAGGACCTCGTGGAGGAATTATCCTAACTAACAATGAAGAAATAATAAAGAAGGTTAATTCAAGAGTATTCCCAGGAGTACAAGGTGGACCTTTAATGCATGTAATTGCAGCTAAGGCTGTAGCCTTTGGTGAGGCATTACAACCAGAATTTAAGAATTACGCAAATCAAATTGTTAAGAATATGCAAGCTTTATGTAATGAATTTAAGGCTAACAATTTTGTGCTTGCAAGTGGTGGATCTGACAACCATGTTGTATTACTTGATGTAAAATCAAGCTTAGGAATGACTGGAAAGGAAGCAGAGGCTGTTTTAGGAAGTGTTAATATTACAGTTAACAAAAATACTATTCCAGGAGAAACAGAAAAGCCTATGATTACTTCAGGTATTCGTTTAGGAACTGCAGCAATGACTTCAAGAGGATTTAACGAAGATGATTTCAGGAACGTAGCTAAGCTTATTGTTCTTGCACTTAAGAATAGAAATGATCAAGCAGTGCTAGATGCTGTTAAGCTTGATGTATTAGCATTAATGAAGAAGCATCCTTATTTAGCTGACTAAGAGGTATAAATGAAAAAGATATTACTTTTATCAAATGATATAAATTTTAATTTAAAATTAAATACTATATATGA
>JAZRVY010000167.1:0-5129 GCA_045599405.1 Anaeroplasmataceae bacterium | reverse complement strand
ATTATAAGGATTATTACTATCTATATGCTTATCTAAATTAGCTAGCCTTAGCTTATAGTTTTCAAATATAAATTTAATATCCTTATTAAGTTTTTCATAATAAAATCTAATCTGAGCCTTTAGTGTTTCTAGGTCAGGTGTAGCTATAACTGCAGCTTGAGTTGGTGTTGCGGCTCTTTTATCAGCCACAAAATCAGCAATAGTAAAATCAACCTCATGACCAACTGCTGATATTATAGGCAATTTAGATTCATAAATGGCCATAGCTACCTCTATTTCGTTAAAGGCCCATAAATCCTCTATGCTTCCACCACCACGCCCTACAATAAGTACATCACATATATTGTCAGCATTCGCTTTTTTTATTTGCTCAAATATAGAATATTTAGCTTCTATACCCTGTACTAATGCTGGATATAATATAACCCTAGTCCATGGGTATCTAGCTCTAATAGTATTTATAATATCATGTATTGCCGCACCTGTAGGTGAGGTGATTACACCTATTGCCTTTGGCATTGATGGAAGCTTCTTTTTATGAGATTCATCAAAATATCCCTTAGCTGCAAGCTCCTTTTTAAGCTGCTCATATTTTAAATATAAATCTCCAACTCCATCTGATTTCATTTCAGACACTACAAGCTGATAAACACCATCAGCCTCATACACTGTAACTCTACCTTTTAAAAATACCTTCATACCCTCCTCAGGCTTGAAGATAACCTTAGAGGCTTCTCTTTGAAACATCATACATTTTATTTGGCATGAATCATCCTTTAATGTGAAGTAAAAATGTCCACGAGAATGAGCCTTAAAATTTGATATTTCACCAGAAACTAATACATCTAACAGGTGCTTATCACAATTAAATTTTAATGCTATATATTTAGTTAGTGCTGTAACTGTTAGATATTTATCTTCCATATTAGCTCCTATAACTTTTTTCTAATATTATCAAGTAATCTATTATTAAAGGCTACTTGCTTCTTATCTCCTTGATCTGTATAAATCTTAGTGATTTCTAAAGCCTCATTAATAGCCACTTCAACAGGTGTTCCTGTTTGCATCTCATATACTGCAAGCTCAATAATAGCTACATCTACTTGATTTAATCTATTAATAGTATAGTTAATTAATGTATTTGAAATAATATTATCAATTTCTTTTTTATTTTTCATAACCTCTAGGCTATATTTTAAAGCTATAGGATCTTCATCCTCTACTATGTTAGAAAAAACATCAACAACAGAATCTCCTGACATAGAACAGCTATATATTACCTTAATCGCATCAATACGACTTTCTCTAAGTTCCTTTGCCATAAAGTACCTCCATATAATATAAATATTATATCACAATTTCAAATATAAAAAAAAGTAGATAATCATATCTACTTAGTATAATTATCTACTATTCCTCTTAATGCTTTATATATAATTTCATTATACGGACACTTTAAATTATGCTTGTTTGATAAATCTATAACTACCTTACCAAAATAATCTATCTCACATTTCCTTTTATTAATTACATCCTCTGTAAGAGATGTAACTCTATTTGATGTTCTTATGTTTAAATCTGACATCATAAAATCTAAATCCTTTATAGTAAGATTTACATTTTCATATTTAGCTAACTCAACTACCTCATTCATAAGACCATATAATAATTCTCTAATATGAGGATTTCTCATATCATTGTATGTAGAGTTAGTTAATGCTGATATTTGGTTAATACCAACATTTAGCATAAACTTTCTCCATACAGCCCATTTCATATCTGGATATACATTACAAATAATATTGCTATTATCCATTATATCCTTTAAAGCCTTTACATCATTTTCAATTACATTATTCCATTCTTTACCAAAGGCTATTTCCGTAACTGGTGAGCAATTTATAGTATTATAATCTCTATTAGCCTCTATTCTTATCATGGCATAATATACAATATTATTCTTAAAATAATTTTGTAATATATCATGAGCAAGTATACCATTACATAATGGAATTATAATTGTTGACCTACCTACAAATTTAGAAATATCACTAAGTGAAGCTTCTAAATCATAGTTTTTAACACATACAAATAAATAATCCATGTATCCTTCCTTTATTACATTAAAGGATACACTATTTCCGTTGACTATAAAGCCACTATTTAATCTATCATAATATTTATCATTAGAAAGCAAATAAATATCATCCTTATAGGCTTGGCTCATATAATAAGCCATAGCTACTCCAACACTACCACTACCAAAAATACCTATTTTCATTATTCTACCTTAGTCTTATCTGGGTAGATATGCCATTGACCTCTACCGTTATATTTAGAATCATATAGGGCTACATCTGAATTTTCATAAAGAGCATCAAATGTATCTCCATCTAGTGTAGATCCAATTGATACAGACATAGTTTTATTTTCAATAAAATCAAGTGGTGTATTGTCTAGCATTTGCTGTAATAATTCAAATTTATATGTGACTACATTATATCTAATTTCATATTGAGTAGGTAAATTATATAGCATAACTATAAATTCATCTCCTCCAAGTCTAGATATAATAGAATCCTTATCAAATACCTTATTCAAAGTATCAGCAATAAATACTAAGGCCCTATCTCCAACATTATGTCCATATATGTCATTAATTTCTTTAAATTTATCTACGTCTATAATTACAAATGCGTATGATTCCTTAGTTCTATCATTTAATATTAATCTTATTTCATTTTCAGTATAGCGTCTATTATATAGCTTTGTTAAATCATCAATTGAAGCTAAGTCCATTAGCTTCTTATTCTTTTCGATTTCACTATCTCTTTCAACTACTACCTTATTAAGCTCTAATATTCTTTTAATTGACTTATTTAATGATGATAAAATATTTGAGCTTTCACTTCTTATCGCATTGAAATATATTTGTGTATCATCACTAAAATCATCACCTAAAAGACTATATTTAGCATTATATGTAGATAATATCAAATGTGAATGAGCCTGCTCTAAAGATAAAGCTTCAATATACTCTGTATATGAGGCTATTAAATCAGCATCATCAATTCTATTAATTGCATCCTTTAATCTAAGTAATATCATACATCTAATATATGGATCTATAATATCCTCAGATTGTAAAAATACCTTATATACCATTTCAATAAGACCCTTAGTAGAATATTGGCTTCTTTGTTCAATTTCTACTATTTTTTCTATAACACCAAAAGGAGCTGCTAGCTCCTTATCTAATTCATTATTTGCGAGATTTACCTGTCTACTTAAGAAATCAAATTTCTTATCATCGACCTTAAGTAGCGTAAAATCAAGTAAAACCTTTTGGAAAATAATATCCTTATCGATATTATTCTTAATAGCTATTTCTCTCGCTTCCTCATAGTATTTCATAGCTGTTTCTCTATCATTGATGATTGAGAATACATCTCCGATTGCATTATGACATGCAGCAATGTAATTTAGCTTAATTTGCTTACGTGCTAAGCGTAAAGACATTAATAGATCCTCAATTCCTGAATATGGATCTATATGATAAATATCTAAAAGTCCCTTTAGATAATATCCTCTCATTAAATATTCCTCTTTATTTAGGTCACTACTTGTATTTATTAAAGAGCTAACATAGTTATCAGCCTTTTTATAGTTGTGAGTAAAAAAGATGCTGCATAGTGCCAAATGGAAATCAGCACATAATATACCATCATAATTATTTTCTCTTGAAGCAAGCTTAAAAAGATCCTGAGCAACATTAATGATCTCACTAGCATTACTTGGAACATATTTAGTTTCATTTAATGATTTAATAAGATCATTTATTGTCATAAATCCTCCTTGATTTATAGAATGTTTACACCATTCTTAGATAATAATTCAATATCCTCTTGGCTCCAAATTGAAGCTTGAACCTCTCCAATATGCATCTTTTCAAGGAAGAACATGCATAATCTTGATTGTCCAATTCCTCCACCAATTGTAAGAGGTAATGTACCCTCTAAAATCCCCTTTGAATATGGGTTTTCTAGTTTAGCCTCTTCCTTATGCTTCTTAATTTGCTTAACAAGGCTTGTTGCATCTACTCTAATTCCCATACTTGAAAGCTCAAGTGAAGAACCTAAAGTTTCATCCCATACAATAATATCTCCATTTAGCTTCCAGTCATCATAGTCTGCAGCTCTACCATCATGTGGCTCTCCATCCTTAAGTGGCCAACCGATTTGGTAAACAAATACAGCCTTAAATTCCTTAGCTACTGTATTTTCTCTATCCTTTCTAGATAGGTTAGGATACTTGCTCTCTAGCTCCTTTGTTGAAATAAATTCAATATTATCAGGTAACTTTTTTGCAAATCCATACTTTGCATTAACCTTCTTTTCAGTCTTTTGTAAAGCCTTAAATACCTTCTTTACAGTAGCCTTTAGGAAAGAAAGCTTTCTTTGATCCTCTGTAATAACCTTTTCCCAGTCCCATTGATCTACATAGCATGAGTGAATAGTATCTAGCTCCTCATCACGTCTAATAGCGTTCATATCTGTATATAATCCTGTACCAGGCTCAAATCCGTATCTCTTTAATGCATTTCTCTTCCACTTTGCAAGTGATTGAACAATCTCCGCATTCTTCTTTAAATCTAAAATATCAAATCCAACAGCTCTTTCATATCCATTTAAATTGTCATTAAGTCCTGTCTCTGGAAGTACAAATAAAGGTGCTGAAACTCTAGTTAATGTAAGAGCCTTTGCAAGTTCAACCTCAAATGTATCCTTTACATACTTAATTGCAATTTCAGTTTCAAGTAAGCTTAGCTTTGATTCATATCCCTTTTTAATAATTAAATTTCTCATTTTATTTCCTCCGTTTGAATAAAATTATTTAATAATTCCAATTCCTTTAAATATCTTTCCCTATAAGCATCATAGTTTTTATATGACATAGGATTTAGGGTTAAATCCTTTCTAGATATAATTGATAAATATAATTTATCACCAATAATCTCATATCTAAAATTGGTAAGTAAATCTGATTTAATATTATAAACATTAACATTCTTATCTAAATTTATCTTATACATTCTTAGATAATATCTTTTATTACTTATTTTAGCTCTT
>JAZRVY010000166.1:0-11812 GCA_045599405.1 Anaeroplasmataceae bacterium | reverse complement strand
GATGATTCCTTTGAGGAATCATTTTCATTATGGTATTTAACCTTTCTAAATTTTAAATGATTAACAATTCTAGTCTTTTTAGCAAATTTGATATCTATATAGCATACAACACATAAAATAATAGAACCTATCATTACCTCTATTATATCTGACATTGTATCAGCTAAAGCTCCTCTTCCAGTAAAAGGTACTAATGTGAAATTATCCTTATATCTTTGCATGTTACCACCGAAGATACCATCACATGTGTATTCAAATACTTCCCAAATTGATTCACAGCTCATTGCAAGGAAAAAACTGAACCATGCAACAAATCCTGCAGATAGCTTAATATTATTGTTATCACTTTCATTCATTGCACTAATAATAACATATCCTATTGTTGCAATTAGGAATCCTGAGAATGCATGAAGCATATCATCCCACCAGTCAAACTTTACATAGAATTTAAATAATTCACCACATAAAACCGAACCAGCACAGAAGGCTAAAAAGCAAAGCTCAATAGTAACAGGTACGGCTATTTTCCAAATTTTTTTAACAATATATGGAACCATTGTTAAACCAATCATGGATACGCCCTGTACAATCATATAAATATATCTCGAATTAGTTCTAATTTCCTCACTGCTCTTACCTTGCTGATGTAAGTCCATACCAAGCGCAACTATCGCAAAGATAATTACTCCTACACTAATAAGTCTTACCAACCAATATACAATGACAGAAAATAGCTCAGATTTACTTAAAACTTCACGTTTAAATTTAATCATATATTTTTCTCCTATATAAACATTTATATTATATATAAATAAATAGGATAATTCAATAAAAAAAGTAGGTTAAATAAATAACCTACTTTATGTATATTTTTAAATTATTATTTTGCAATAACTTGACTGATAGCAACTGCAACAGCAACTGTAGCACCAACCATTGGGTTGTTACCCATTCCGATTAATCCCATCATTTCTACGTGAGCAGGAACTGATGAAGATCCAGCGAATTGAGCATCACTGTGCATACGTCCCATTGTATCTGTCATACCATATGAAGCTGGTCCAGCAGCCATATTATCTGGGTGAAGAGTACGTCCTGTTCCTCCTCCAGAAGCTACTGAGAAGTACTTCTTTCCGATTTCAGTACATTCCTTCTTATATGTACCAGCAACTGGGTGTTGGAATCTAGTTGGGTTAGTTGAATTTCCTGTGATAGAAACATCTACACCCTCAAGGTGCATGATCGCAACTCCTTCACGAACATCATCAGCACCGTAGCACTTAACTGCAAGTCTATCTGGATTACTTCCATACTTAGTTTCCTTAACTACATTTACCTTACCAGTAGCATAGTCAAACTCTGTTTCTACATGAGTAAATCCATTGATACGAGAAATGATCTTTGCAGCATCCTTTCCAAGTCCATTTAAGATTACTCTTAGAGGCTCCTTACGAACCTTATTAGCAGTCTTAGCGATTCCGATTGCTCCTTCAGCAGCAGCGAATGATTCGTGTCCAGCTAAGAATGCGAAGCACTTTGTATTTTCATTTAAAAGCATAGCTCCTAAATTTCCATGTCCAAGTCCTACCTTACGGTCATCAGCAACTGATCCTGGAATACAGAATGATTGTAATCCGATTCCGATAGCCTCAGCAGCTTCAGCAGCTGTCTTTACACCCTTCTTAAGAGCGATTGCAGCACCAACCATATAAGCATATCCTGCATTTTCAAAGCAGATTGGTTGGATTCCCTTTACCATTTCTGGTACGTTTAATCCGTTCTTTAAGCAAATCTCTTCAGCTTCTTCAATAGAAGAAATTCCTACTTCTTTTAAAGCCTTGTTGATTTGGTTAATACGTCTTTCATATCCTTCAAATGTAATTGCCATTGTAGTATCCTCCTATTATTCTTGACGTGGATCAATGAACTTAACTCCGTCATTGTATCTTCCGTATTGTCCTCTAGCCTTCTCTAAAGCCTCTTCAGCCTTAAGTCCCTTCTTCATGAAGTCTGTGAACTTTCCAAGGCTAATGAACTTGTATCCACAAATTTCATTATTCTCGTCTAAAGCGATTGACTCAATATATCCTTCAGCAAGCTCTAGGTAACGAGGTCCCTTCTCCTTAGTTGAGTAAATAGTACCAACTTGGCTACGAAGTCCCTTTCCTAAATCCTCAAGTCCAGCTCCTACAGGAAGTCCTCCCTCAGAGAATGCAGATTGAGTACGTCCATAGATAATTTGTAAGAATAATTCTCTCATTGCTGTATTGATAGCATCACAAACTAGGTCAGTGTTAACAGCCTCAAGTACTGTCTTACCAACGATAGCCTCTGAAGCCATTGCAGCAGAGTGAGTCATTCCTGAGCATCCGATTGTCTCGATTAATGCTTCCTCAATAATTCCGTTCTTAACGTTTAAGCTTAACTTACAAGCTCCTTGTTGTGGTGCACACCATCCGATACCATGAGTAAATCCGTTGATATCCTTGATTTCTCTTGAATATACCCACTTTCCTTCTTCAGGAATTGGAGCACATCCGTGTTGTCCACCTAAACCAACTTTGCACATATTTTGTACATCCTTAGTATATTGCATAATAATAATTTCCTTTCGTTTTAATTTGGTAAAAAATTCACCTATAATATTATAACAAAACAATCATAAAAAGTAAAACACTTTATAATATCTAATATTATATAGTCTTTACATTGAATTTTATTACATCTATTTTGTTATTTTCTATATTAAAATAACACAAAGCACAATTGCTAAGCTTATCATTAAATTTAAATCTCTCGCTATCTAGAGCTGTAGTCAGAGCTTTAATAGCATGTGAATGAGATACAATTAATACTCTTTTATTCTTATAAATATTCTCTAGCCTATAGCATTCATCTACTACTCTTTTTTGGATAGTAAAGGATTTTTCTAATCCTTGTGCTGTATCATTTAATATATTAACAAAGACACTTTCACATACATCAAGGCCTTCACATTCACCAAAGCACCTTTCGATAAATGCTTCATTAGGAATAACATCGCTATCCATTCCAAGCTCATTGCTAATAATGCTAGCAGTTTCCATAGCTCTAGAAAGTGGACTAGCCATGATAACATCAAAGCTAGTTTCATTTTCCTTAAGCCATTTTCCTAGCCTATGGGCCTCCTCTTTTCCTGTTTCATTTAAAGGAAAATCCATTTGTCCTTGTATTTTTTTTAGCTTGTTTTGATCAGTTTGACCATGTCTAACTAAACAAAGCTCCATTATAATCACCTAATTATTTTTTCATAAATTCTTCTGTATAATATGCATTCTTTAAAATTTCTTGCATATCATTTACAAGAGGCACTCTTGGGTTAGCTGGTGAGCATTGGTCCTCATATGCAAGATATGATAATTCCTCTATCTTTGATAAATAAGTTTGCTCATCAATTCCTTGACTCTTGAAATTCATATCAATTCCAATTCTCATCGCAAGTTCTCCACAAGCCTTTGCATATGACTCAACACCTTCTTCTGGTGTTGATGCTGGAAGTCCTAGCATTCTTGCAAGCTCCTGATATCTTTCAGGTGCTTTATAGTAATTATACTTAGGCCATGTTGAAAGCTTATCTGGCATTGTTCCATTATATCTAATAGTAAATGGTAATAATATCGCATTAGCTCTTCCATGAGGAACATGGAATTCAGCTCCAATTTTATGAGCCATTGAATGGTTCATTCCAAGGAATGCATTAGCAAATGCCATACCTGCTAGACAGGATGCGTTATGCATTTTTTCCTTTGCCTCAGGATCAGAAGCTCCATTATTGTAGCTTCTTTCTAGATAATTAAATACCATCTTAATTGCTTGAATACATAATCCATCTGTAAAATCAGATGCTAGTGTAGATACGTAAGCCTCTGTTGCATGTGTTAAAACATCCATACCAGTATCTGCAACAATCTTCTTTGGTAGGCTCATTGTAAATGCAGGATCGATTATTGCTACGGTTGGAGTTAAGGAATAATCTGTAAGTGGATATTTTTTATGCTCTACCTTATCTGTAATTACAGCAAAAGGTGTAACCTCAGATCCCGTTCCTGATGTAGTAGGAATACAAACAAGCTTAGCCTTCTTTCCAAGCTCAGGATAACGGAAGGCTCTCTTTCTAATATCCATAAACTTTTGCTTAAGGTCATTAAAGTCTACCTCTGGATATTCATAAAATAGCCACATTCCCTTAGCAGCATCCATTGCTGAACCACCACCAAGTCCAATGATTGTATCTGGTGCAAAGCTTCTCATAAGCTCAACTCCAGCTTTAACTGTTTGAATTGATGGATCTGGCTCTACATCACAAAACAATTGATATTCAACATGATTATGTCTCTTTTTAAATTCATCCGTTACCTTATTGACAAATCCTAAATCAACCATAGAACGATCTGTAACAATAATAACCTTATTCATTTCCTTCATGTCATGAAGATATGTAATTGAATCTCTTTCAAAGTAAATCTTTGAAGGTATCTTAAACCATTGCATATTGTTACGTCTCCTTCCTAGCTTTTTAACATTTAATAAATTAACTGCACTTACATTATCATCAGTAGAGTTTCTACCATATGAACCACATCCTAAAGTCAATGATGGTAGGAATGAATTATATACATTACCAATACCACCAAATGTTGAAGGCGAGTTCCAAATAATTCTAATAGCAGGAACCAAATCTCCAAATTTTATAGATAGCTCCTTATTTGATGTATGAATTGCAGCACTATGACCAAGACCGTTAAACATAACCATAGCCTTAGCCTTTTGTAGTCCATCATCTGTAGATTTAGCCTTTAATACTGCTAAAACTGGAGAAAGCTTTTCTCTAGTCAAGCACTCCTTAGGTCCAACCTCACTACACTCTGCTAGAATGATACTTGTTCTCTCTGGAATATCAAATCCAGCATTCTTAGCAAGTATATATGGCTTCATACCAACAATATCAGGATTTAGCTTAGCTACAGTGTAATCTCCATCTACTCCAAACATATATTTTTCAAGTAGCTTCTTTTCCTTTGCGTTAGCTAAATAAGCTCTATGATTAATAAATTTAGCAATTGCATCATCATATATTTCCTTATCAATAATAGCCGCTTGCTCAGATGCACAAATCATACCATTATCAAAGGCCTTAGACATAACAATATCATTAATAGCTTGATCAAGGTTACAAGTCTTTTCAACATATGCAGGTACATTACCAGCACCTACTCCTAAGGCTGGCTTACCACATGAATATGCAGCCTTAACCATAGCGTTACCACCAGTTGCAAGAATACAAGCAACACCATCATGATTCATAAGTAAATTTGTTTTTTCCATCGATGGCTCTTCAATCCATTGAATACAATTTTCAGGTGCTCCTGCTGCAACTGCAGCCTCATATACTACCTTAACTGCTGCAATACTACACTTAATTGCACTTGGATGGAATGAAAATATAATTGGATTTCTTGTCTTTAAGCAAATTAATGATTTGAAGATTGCTGTAGATGTAGGATTTGTTACTGGTGTTAATCCAGCCACAACTCCAACAGGCTCTGCTATCTTTACAATACCAGTAACCTCGTTATCCTCAACTACTCCTACAGTCTTTAAATCTCTCATATTATTAACAACATATTCGCATGCAAATAAATTTTTAGTAGCCTTATCCTCAAAGACACCTCTTTTTGTTTCATCTACTGCAAGCTTAGCTAAATATCCATGCTGATCTAAGGCTGCAACTGAAGCCTTAGCTACAATATAATCAATTTGCTCCTGATTAAATGATTCATACTCATCTAAGCATTTAAGTCCTTTTTTTACTAATTCATTAATTTCATCAATTGCATTCATAATATCTTCCCCACTTTCTAATTAATTTCTTAAATTTATATTACCGTCTAAATCTATAACAAACTCACTAAGTAAATTTTCTTCCTCATCAAACGATCCAAGGCTTTCTGCCTTTTTAAGCTCATCATAGGCCTTTTGTAAATTAGCCTCACATCCATACCCATGGGCAAGGCATTTACCCATCATTAAATGACATACACCAAGCTCTGATGCATCTAAGCTATTTCTAAAAGAATCATAAGCTTCCTTATAATCTCTTACAATGCCATCACCATAATATCTCATCTTTCCTATGCAAAAATAAGCATAGCTTATTTCATCCTTATCACTGTTATATTCTGAGGCCTTTTTGTAATATTGATAGGCCTCAATTCTATCCATTTTGCAGCCTTGACCGAAATATAGCATATCAGCATATCGATTAAAGGCTCTAGGATAATTTTCCTTAAGCGCCATCTTATAGTACTTATAAGCCTTTTTATAATTCACCTTAGTACCATATCCATAATAATAGCAATCCCCTAGCATGACCATACTCTCTAAGTCATATTTATAGGCTGCCTTCTTATACCATATAAATGCTTCATCATAATCCTGATTAACATAAACACCATCATAATATAAATCAGCAAGCTTCTTTTCAGCCTTTAAATAACCACATTTAGCTGCATTCATTAAATATGATATACCCTTTAATACATTATTAGATTCAATATCATCCTTAAAGTAAAAATTAGATAAAGCGTATATAGATTTAAGCTCCTTTTCCATAGCTCCCATTAAAAAATATCTCTCAGCTTCATTTCTACTTTCTATACATCCAATGCCATGTAAATAGCAATATCCCATATAAAAATACGAATCTATGCAACCAACCTTATTAGCCTCACAAAAAAGCTTAAAGGCTACATCTAAATCACGAGAAATACCCTCACCATTTAGATACATAACACCCAGTGAAATACACGCATCATCGTTTAAAAGCTCATAAGCCTTATTATAATATTTTAAAGCTTGCTCATAGCTTTTTGGCACGAAATAGCCATTATAATAAAAATCTCCCATAATCTTATATGCTTCATTATTATTCTTTAGCATAAGACGATAATTTTTCTTATAGGCCTTTTTATATTTTCTTTTTTCAATAAGCTTTAAAATACCTTTTGCTTTCACTAAATACCTCTTACATCACTTACTCTAATAGCCTTAAATTCTTTATCCTTAAAATTATCTAAATTCTCATCATCAAGCACTACTAAATAATTAGCCTCATCAGTTTTTTTAACTAACATTCCTCCATTGTCATAAATATATTTTTGACAATCCAAGGCTATATCAATACATTTATAAAACTTACCAGAAAATGCAAACTTAACTCCAGTAAGCTTATATTCTCCATCAAGTGCCTTATAATTAAGCTTTGTTAATTTATCTAGAATCTTATTTCTTTCAATAAATTCCTGTCTCTTCTTTTCCTTTGCTGCAGCTCTTTGATCAAGTAGCTTAATAAATGAATCAACCGAATTAATTTTATATCCTATGCTATCTAGTAGCTCATCTAATGATAATTTACTATCCTCAAGAATACTTTTAAGTAATCTCATCGTAATATAAGCATCATCGTCTGATTTATGTAATATAGTTTCTTCTATTACTACATTCATATCAAGAAGTGCCTTATCTAGACTAGTATAATTATCAAGCTTCTTATATAGCTTATGTACTATTTGCACATCAATATAATTAAACCTAATATTTTCTAAATTATATCTTTTACATCCATCAAGTAGGAATCTAACATCATTTTCTATTGCGAATCCAAATACTAAAACCTCTCCAGAAAATAATTCCTTAATCATTTCATATCTCTTAGAAAAATTAGGAGCCTTTCTAAATTCACTCTTTGGATAAAATAAATTAACCTCATATTTTTTATTATATAAATGATAATCAAAAGGGGCTTCTGGATTTATTAAAATATCCTCTTTTTTTATTAAATTTAATTTAGTGTCTGTAAGAGTATATCCTAGTGAGCATATCTTAGATAGCTTATCAAAGGAATTTGCAACCTCACAATCATAAAATAAATATTTCATTCTATAGCTCCTCTAGATCAAGTAAATCTCTAGCAGCCATTATATTACATCCATAAACGTCAACATCAGGATATATAAATTCCATTTCAAATTGATTTTTGTATATAATCATAACCTTAGCATCTGGATATATTATAAATAGCTTCTTTTGTTCCTTAAGATTATTAGGTTCTATTTCCATATCTAATAATCTTTTCATAATATCACTTTTAACAGGTGTAGAAATTACCTTTTTAAAATCTCTAAATTCCCAAGTATTTTCATCAGTAATAACTAAATCTCTATTTCTAAAATTACTAATTAGAGATATGTAATAAATCGTATTACGAGTCTCTAATCTATATCTATAGGCCTTAGTCTTATCTTTAAGCTTTTCATACTTACATCCCATTTGCTCACCAAAGGATTTAAGCTTAGCTTCAACTCCTCTTTTCATATGCTTATTCTTTGAAAAAAGGATTACATGGTAAGTTATTAAAATTATAACAATAGCTATCACTAGGCTGATAGGTATGAAATATAAGAAATTAAAAAGTACCATTTCTATTATCCCTTTCTATAATATGTACAATGCCTACAAATATCTAAATAAAGCTTATTTTGATTAAAATAATTAATAGTATTAATATATTTTTCACTATTTAATATTTCATCTAGGCTTTGATTAAATATATTACCTAAATTAGAATCACAGCAGCTATCAAGGCAGCATATTGAAACACCACCATTAGCTAAAATCGCAATATGAGTCTTACCACCCTTGCAGCTTCCCTTACCATCATTTAAAGGATTTTGCATGTTAGGCCACTGAAATTCCCTGTCAGATGTAATTATACATCTATCAAACACCTTAATATTTTTCTTATCATTAATAACCTGATAATTATCATTAAAATATTTATAAATAATTTCATTATGTTTTTTAATATCATCATTTGTATTAGCCCATAATCTTAAATTAAAGGCTATCTTAGGATTTATATTATGAGAATATTTAATAAATCTCATAACATTATCTAAATAGCTAATGGTATCTATTTCATTTAGAATATAGGTACTATGAAGTGATATATTCATCTTATGAAATTTAATAAAATCCTTTATAAAATATCTATCTAATAAAAATCCATTAGTTGTAATCATTACCTTAAAGAATTGTGATGCATAAGAAACCATTTCTATAAGATTCTTATGAATAAGTGGCTCACCAAGTACATGTAGTACTATTTCTTGTGTATAGCCCTTTAATTTATCAATAGTAAGCCTAAAATTCTCTAAGCTCATTATTCTTGTATTTTTCTTTGTAGTACAAAATTTACAATCTAAATTACAATAATCAGATATTTCAACATATATTCTTTTAAAGTGCATTACTCTTACCCAAATACTTCTTTACAGCATATTTTACTAATATGATACACATAACAAATTCAAATATGCATGATGCCATAAACATAAACATAAATGTTAATATTAAAGGCATATTCTTTGTAAGTACAACTATAGCTAAAAATACAAACATTAAAACAGTTGTTACAGCTATAGATACTATTGCAGTTATCTTAGTTTTCTTAGATAGCTTGACATTTGGATCAGATATTTGAATCTTATCTTGATTGTCCATTTCTAACACCCTCATTTACAATATCAAATACCTTATCTCCTAGCTCCGTAGTATTAAGTAAATCATATTCCTCCTTTAAAATAGGCTTATGAAACACAATCTTTACTCTAGAGCTTTGAAACATCCTTCTTTTGGAAATCTTAGATGCTCCTATAATAGATACAGGTAAAATCTTAGCCTCTGCCTTTGTTGCTAGCTTATAGCATCCAGGCTTAACATCTACCATTTCCTCAGTATCTCTTGTCTTAATACCCCCCTCAGGGAATATCATATATCCAATACCATACTCTTGAATATTTTTAATACCTTGAATAATCCCCTTCATAGCTTCTCTATCATTTTCTCTATCAATAAGAATTACTCCCATTTCTCTCATAATAAGAGCAAAAATTTTAATCTTAGCTAAATTCTTTTTTGCTACTGCTGTACATCGTCTCATACCAAGAGCCTTAAATATTACAACAGGATCCATCAAGGATTTATGATTTGCAAATACTACAAATGGTAAATCTGGAATATTTTCTTTTCCAATCACATCAATCTTAACTCTACCAAATATCGTAATTAAATCTGCATAATGCCACATAATGACATATTTAAATTTATTATTAATCTTTTGAAATCTAAAAATAAATATAAATAATAATGTTAATAAAACTGTAAATAATATTCCAGTTAGTAATCCGCAGGCTATATATACTAAATAAGGAACCCACACAGGTCCAAAGTTTGGTAAAAAGTATATATATCCCCAAGAGCTAAGTACAGCTACTAACAACGTTAAAATAATAAATAACATATTATTACCTCTTTTGATATAATCTATAGCTTACCTTTTCTGAATCATTTTGATATCCAAGCTTATAGCTATCTAGGTCAAATTTAGGAAAATAAGTATCTCCATCATGATGTCCCTTAATAAATGAAATATATAAATTATCTGCATATGGTAAGCATAGCTCATATAGCATTGCTCCTCCACATACCCATATTTCATCCTTATAGCCTTTAATAAATTCATCTACCATACTAACAATTTCAGCATCAGGTAAAATCATCTTTCTTCTTGTTGCGACATAAATCTTTCCATAAGGAAGTGGCTTATCCTTATAATATCCCTTTAAGGATTCATATGTGTTATAGCCCATTAATACAGTCTTACCTGCTGTCTTTTCCTTATAGTAAATTAAATCTTCCTTAATATGCCATGGCATTTGATTGTTTTTACCAATTAACCAATCCTCATCCATAGCCCAAATCATATTAATCATTATACTGCTACATCTCCCTTAATTGCTGGATGTGGGTCATAACCCTCAAGTGTGAAATCCTCAATCTTAAAATCATAAATAGATTTAACATTAGGATTAATCTTCATAGCAGGTAGCTTTCTCATATCTCTTGATAATTGAAGCTTAATTTGATCTACGTGATTAGAATAAATGTGTGCATCTCCCATTGTGTGGATAAAATCTCCAACACCAAGACCGCAAACCTGTGCAATCATCATTGTAAATAGTGAATAAGATGCAATATTAAATGGAACTCCTAAAAATACATCTGCACTTCTTTGATACAATTGACAAGATAGCTTTCCATCAATTACATAAAATTGAATAAATGAATGGCATGGAGGTAAGGCCATTTGATCCACCTCACATGGATTCCATGCTGATATAATTAATCTTCTTGAATTAGGATTTTTCTTAATTTGATCAATTAAATTAGCTAATTGATCTACACCCTCTTCATTAAAATTTCTCCATTGTCTACCATATACAGGACCAAGCTCTCCATAAGTCTTTACAAAATCAGAATCCTTGCTAGCAGCCTTAATCTTATCTGCAAACTCTGGCATTGTCTCACCTTGATAATCCTTTGAATTTTTATAATTTTTATAAGCCCAATCATCCCAAATATGTACATTGTTATCTACAAGATATTTAATATTAGTATCTCCAGATATAAACCAAAGTAGCTCATGAATGATTCCTCTTAAAAATACCTTTTTAGTAGTAAGTAAAGGAAATCCCTCATTTAAATTATAACGAGCTTGATATCCAAATACTGAATATGTTCCAGTACCTGTTCTATCATCCTTGTAAGTACCATTTTCTAAAATATGCTTGCATAAATCTAAATATTGTTTCATAAAATCACATCCTATTTTTTATTATATCAAAAATATTTATATATATAAATATAATAATAA
>JAZRVY010000165.1:0-4705 GCA_045599405.1 Anaeroplasmataceae bacterium | reverse complement strand
ATATAACTAAATATCCAAATGCGTATCCTATACTTAAGCCATATATCTTAAAATTAGTAAAATTAAGGACTAAATAATAGGCTATTGGTGCAAATATTAATTCAACAAATGAAGATATTATTAATGAATATATAGGGTGATCTGTAGACTCTAATAATACACCCTTTAAATTTGTTATGGCATAAAATACTAAGAATGGCAATGTCAATAGCATCATTTTAAATACCACCATTTTTTCTATTCCACCCTCACCATATATATAAAATATAGGCTCAAAGAATATAAATACAAATACTATCCAAATTGCTTGTAGTGTAATTATAAATTTAGAATAAAATGAATATAGCCTCTTTAATCCATTTCTATCCTTAGCTCCATATAATATTGAAAAGCTAGATCCTGAGGCATTATCAGCAGCATCACCTGGAACCTGTGTAAAGAACCATATAGAATCTATTACAGTAAGTACTGCAAGGGCATATGAAGCCTCATCTGGATTCTTCCAGCAATTAGCATATAGAATAATGTTATTAGTCGCAATATTCATGAAGCACCATATTAATTCAGCTGATGGTGCTGCAAAGCCTGAAATATATTGTTTAAAAAGCCCTTTTAACCTTATATTTTTAGGATTGTAGCTTATATGTAACTTTTTTAGTTTAAATATAATTACAGAATATATGCATCCAAATGCGCCACCAAGACCAGTACCTATAGATACTGCACCTAATCCAAGCTTTGATCCAAATATTTTAATATCACTTAAAAAATAGCAGCACAAACACATTGATATAAGTGTCATTACAGAAAATACTATTATTGTAATAACGGAATGCTTATACTCTCCATTTAAATTAAGTGTATGAATAAAGAAATTCATTATAAGATAAAAAGGTAATAATAATGTCATTCCCTTTATATACTCAATAGAATATCTTTTAATTTCTAAATCTGCAGAGCCTCCAAATGGAATTACTACATATTTTGCGCATGTATATAATAATATAGATGATACTAATGATATAAAAAGGACAAGGTAAAAGGATGATGTCCAGGTTTGAACTACGGCCTTTTTCTTTCCCTTTCCTAATAAATTACCGCTTTTAAATATCATTCCATATCCTACTGCAGCAGCTATACAAACAAATATTGTAGGTATAGGATCAGCAACAGATAAGGCGGCTAAAGCCTTAACTGGGTATAGCACTCCATCAGCCTTTAGCTTTGGAATATATATTCCAGATATTGCTACACTTGATAGCACCCATGTAAAATTAGTTAATAATACAGCAATAAAGGAAGGCCAATAGGCATGTATTAATGATTTTTTCAAAGCTTTATTATTTTCTTTTGTTAGCTCCATAATTAACCTCTCCTCTCAATATCTATCTTTAATTTTATTATACAATATTTTTTTGTGAATAACTATAATTGTTATACGGAAGCATATGTACACTTTTGGTGAATATACTATTAATGCAAAAAGGCTTGATATTTTTTGTACCAAGCCTATTTTTATTAAGATTTTTGCATTCCATCTATACCCATTTGCATTTTAAAGCTTTATCATTGTAGTTCCATATTTTGAAAACACAATCATGTATTTTTTATTATCTTTAATTACTATGTAATAACTCCAAGAATTATAGTTTTTATATTCTATAATCTTTAAATTTCTCATTATAATAATTCCTTATATTTTCTTACATATATTTTCTTTACTACTGTTACTAGAATAATATATGCAGCTACTATACTAAATAGCCATAGGAAAAATAAAGGAGTTATACTAGTTAAGCTTAAATAAGTTCCAAGTGGTGTAAATGGAATAATTGTTAATAATAAAATGCCACTAAATGTTAGCACAAAAACAGGTAAGCTAGCTCTTGATTTAATAAATGGAATCTTAGGTGTTCTTATCATATGAATAACAAGAGTTTGTGTCCACATTGATTCAATAAACCATCCTGTTTGGAAGATAGAAATAAATAATAATCTTGTAGCATCATCTGTGATATTATTCCATGTTGTACCTACCATTAATGGACATACAACAAAGAACATAACAAGATATGTAATAATATCAAAAATAGATGATGTAGGTCCAAACCATATCATAAACTTTAGTAATGATTTAGCCTCCCAAGCTCTTGGGACTTTGATAAACTCCTGATCTACATTATCCCAAGGTGTTGCTACACAAGAAATATCATAAATTAAATTTAATAAGATTAGTTGAATAGAAATCATTGGTAAAAATGGTAGGAATGCACTTGCTACTAAAACACTAAACATATTACCAAAATTACTAGATGCAGTCATTTTAATATATTTAATAGTATTCGCGTATGTTTTTCTTCCTTCTATAATTCCATCCTTTAAGACATTTAAATCCTTTTCAAGTAGGATAACATCTGCAGTTTCCTTTGCAATATCTACAGCAGAATCTACTGATATAGCAACATCAGCAGCCTTCATAGCATTTGCATCATTAATGCCATCACCCATATAACCAACTGAATGACCATTAGCCTTAAGTGCTTCTATTACTCTAGCCTTTTGGCTTGGAGATAGCTTAGCAAAGATAGTTGTTTTTTCAACCTTCTTTTGTAATTGATTATCATCATAATTATCTATTTCAGCTCCAAGTAATATTGTTGGATTTGAAATACCAACCTTCTTACAAATATACTTTGTAACCTTTTCATTATCACCTGTTAAAATCTTTACATCAACACCATATTCATGAAGTGATTTAATTGCATCCTTAGTTGAATCCTTAGGTGGATCTAGGAATGCTAAATATCCAATTAATACCATTTCACTTTCATCATTAATTGAATAATTATCATCCTTGTTTGAAACATCCTTTTGAGCAACTGCAATAACTCTCATACCCTCATCATTAAGCTTATTAGCTTGATTAATTACAAAGCTCTTTAATTGTTCTGTAAGTATCTCAACCCTACCATCATATTCAACATATTTAGAGCATTTAATCATTTCCTCAATAGCACCCTTAGTAATCATTTGCTTCTTACCATTATTATCAGTAATAACAACACTCATTCTACGTCTATTAAAATCAAAAGGAATCTCATCTATTTTATGATAAATACCTTGTAATTCATCACCAAAAATTTCATTAAATCTATTAATTACAGCTTTATCAATTAAATTCTTTAATCCTGTTTGATAATAGCTATTTAGCCAGGCATGGCGTAAAACTCTATTATCAATCTTTCCATGTACATCCATATGACGCTCAAGAATAACATCATCCTGTGTTAATGTACCTGTTTTATCAGTACATAAAATATCAATAGATCCTAAATTTTGAATAGAGTTTAAATTCTTTACAATTACCTTTTTCTTACTCATAACAACAGAACCCTTAGCAAGATTTGTTGTTACTATCATTGGAAGCATTTCTGGTGTTAACCCAACTGCAATAGATACCGCAAATAATAATGCGTCAATCCAATTTCCTTTAGTTATACCATTAACTAAAAAAACAAATGGTACCATAACTAGCATGAATTTAATTAAAAGCCATGATACCTTTGAAATGCCTTTTTCAAATGTAGTTTTAGCCTTCTTATCATCTAAGTTCTTAATAATTGAACCAAATAATGTATTATTTCCAGTATTTACAACAATTCCCATACCAGATCCAGATATAACATTACTTCCCATAAACGCTAAATTCTTATAATCAGTAACTGACTTATTTGATTCTTCTACAATATTAAATTTTTCTATTGGCTCACTTTCACCAGTTAATGATGATTGTGAAATGAATAAATCCTTTGCCGATATTATTCTTAAATCAGCAGGAATCATATCACCTGCAGATAACACAATAATATCTCCCTTTACAACCTCATCAAGTGATAATTCATCCTCAATATCATCTCTTCTAATTCTTGTAGTTGTATGAACCATCTTAGCTAGCTTTTCAGCAGAATTTGAGCTTCTAGTATCCTGCACAAACTTCAATGTACCAGAAACAATAACCATTGTTAAAATGATGATAATAGTTACAAAGCTTTTATCCTCCTTGCTTGCAAAAATAACATCAGTAAAAAGTGATACAATTGCTAAAAAGAATAAAATAGCAGTGAATGGATTTACATATGATTCAATCATTCTTTTAAAAACTGATTTCTTCTTTTTAGTAGCAATAATATTATTACCATACAATTCACGATTTCTTTCTACATCCTCATTAGCTAAACCTTTTAAAGAACTATTTGTATTTGTATATAATGCTTCAACATTATTTGTTGCAGCAAATACAAGCTCCTTATTATTTAATAATTCATTTTTCTTTTTAAATACTTTCTTCATTCTTTGTACCTCCTATTCTTAATTTCTAATGAAGAAAGTACAAAAAATTATCTACCTATGAACAATATGTATTGCATAAAGTAGTATTAAAATATTTACTTTTAAATACATAATTATCCGTTAACGGCGGAATATTTTTCGTACTTCTACTACTCGACGCTTCCATATTGTTCACCTCCTAAAATCAAAAAATGCATACCCAACTGGATATGCATTAAAATCAACATATAAAATAACAATAATAAAATTAGAGTTATTATCCAGCTTGGGTTTTAACTCTATGAAGCGATGAAACTACATTATTCTAAGCCTTGATTCGGCTAAGACTGTTCAGACCTTCTCACGATGTCTCCAT
>JAZRVY010000164.1:0-3854 GCA_045599405.1 Anaeroplasmataceae bacterium | reverse complement strand
ATGAAAGCATTAGTATTATTTAGTGGTGGACTTGATTCAACAGTCTGTCTAGCCATGGCATGTAGTAAATATGGTGCTGATAATGTACTTGCATTATCTGTATCATATGGACAAAAGCACCAAAAGGAAATTGAAGCTGCAAGAGCCATTGTTAAGCACCTTAAGTGCCAACATAAGGAGCTTGACTTAAAGAAAATATTTGAAGAATCAGATTGTACCTTATTAAAGGGAAGAGCTGATATTCCTCATAGTGATTATGAAACACAGCTTAAGGAAAGAAATGGAGAGGCAGTTTCTACATATGTACCATTTAGAAATGGTCTATTCCTATCTTGTGCAGCTAGTGTAGCATTATCAAATGGATGTGAGGAAATATATTATGGTATTCATGCAGATGATGCGGCAGGTAATGCCTATCCTGACACATCTACAGCCTTTAATGATTCAATAAATAATGCTGTTTATATTGGATCTGGAAATAAGCTTAAGGTAGTTGCGCCTTTTGTAAATAAGAATAAGGCTGATGTAGTTAAAATGGGATTATCGCTTAACGCACCATTCCATTTAACATGGAGCTGCTATGAGGGTCATGATAAGGCTTGTGGTACATGTGGTACATGTATAGATAGAAAAAAAGCTTTCGAAGCCAATGGGATTACAGATCCTATAGAATATGAGGTATAATAATGAAAAAAGCATTAAATAAAATTAAAAGTATATTTTGGGGAGATGAAAAATTCAAGCTAAGCTCACCAATATTTATAACAATAGTAGTATTATCATCTATCGCTTTAGTGACATCAAATGTACTAGCTGGTAAATCATTTAGTGTATTTGGATTTAAAATTGGTGGAGCTGATTTAGTTTTAACTTGTGGAGTTTTATGCTTCCCTATAACTTATATAGTAAGTGATTTACTATCAGAGGTATATGGATACTCTGCATCAAGAAGAGTAGCTTGGATAGGATTTTTCTGTAATTTATTCTTTATTGGAATGATTATATTAGGCCTTTTAATTCCTGGAGCTAATCCTTATTATGAGGGAGTAGTATCAGATGGACTTAAAAATGGTATGGGTCTTGATTTTATTGATGGTGGCAAAAACCTAGGAAGCTTAGGTATATTAATCGCATCACTTATCGCTTTCGTATTTGGTAGCTTAATTGATGACTTAGTATTTGAAATGTTTAAAAAGAAGCATAAGCTTAAGGATTCAAACTCTAAGTTCGCACTTAGAGCTATAACATCATCCTTTTTAGGTGAAATAGTAGATAGTATAATATTTATACCATTACTATATTTCTTTACAAATCAATTTGGAGCTACAATTACAAGCTTCTGGCAAGTATTAGCTATTGTAATGATTCAAGCTGCAATAAAGACATTATATGAGGTTATAGTATCACCACTTACATGTAAAATAGCAAAGGTAATAAAGGCTAGAGAGCAAATCTATAAAGAAAATGAGGTAACTGTAAATGAATAGAGAAAAAGAAGGATTAAAATCACTTGGAAATCAAACAAATTATTCAATGGATTATACACCAGAGGTGCTTGAAACATTCGAAAACAAGCATCAAGAAAATGATTATTTTGTAAAATTCAATTGTCCAGAATTTACATCATTATGTCCAATTACAGGACAACCTGATTTTGCGACTATTTATATTTCATATATACCAGATGTAAAGATGGTTGAATCTAAATCATTAAAGCTATATTTATTTAGCTTTAGAAATCATGGAGATTTCCATGAGGATTGCGTAAACATCATAATGAAGGATTTAATTAAGCTAATGAATCCTCGCTACATAGAGGTATGGGGTAAATTCCTACCAAGAGGTGGAATTTCTATTGATCCTTACTGCAATTACGGAAAGCCAGGAACTAAATATGAAGAGATGGCTAACCAAAGATTAATGTGGCACGATTTAAACCCAGAAAAGGTAGATAACAGATAATAAAAAGGCTATTGTATCAAAAAATAATACAATAGCCTTTTCTTAATTAGAAAACACAATAAGAAATAATTTCGATTATTTCGAAACATCAAGAGAATGAAAAAAGGCACCTGCCAGTGCCTTTTCTCTGATATAGAAAAATACTATCAGGAGTAGCAGCCTTTATAGGCCTTCCCCCACCATTATTATATAGCATCATATTTAATTATTCAACTATATTTAATACATTGATATATCTCTATTATCATCAAATGCATGTATATCATTTGATAATATTTTAATAACTAAATCTCTACATAGCTTTGCGTTAACTAAATAAGTAGTAGAGTCTAATAACTTAATTTGCTTTGCTATATTATATTTAAGCATTAAAGGAAGTAGCTTTTCATAATTATCAGAAATGTGAGGACATTTCTCATTATAATGTCGAGGCATATGATATTCATAGGTGTTATTATCATCCTTTGAATAGAATGTATAGATATGATTTGTAAATCTATCTGGAACGTTCATTTCCTCTTCAATACTATGTACAAAGGTGTTCTTAGATAGTGGTGCACCTATAAACATAATATATCCATCATATTTTAAAGCTCCGAAGCATCCTTCAGGATTTGCAGGAGTAGAAGAATTATCATCTCTTTTAATATAATCTAAAGCTTTTTTTCCATATGCACATACAGAATGTGTTGGATGATGACTTCTTACAAAATCATTATTTAATATTGCTTGATTAGTTAAGTACCCAACACATGAATTAGCTTCCTTTAAATCATTGATTTGATTATCCTCTCTAATGCTTGCCCATGTATGAGTAGGTATAAGTACTAATCCGTCCTTAAAATATTCCTTTAGGGCTGATAATACAGTATCTGTACCACCATCAATATTTTTAATAGAGCTATAGGCACTATGAATCATAATAGTTTCATTACCTAAAAGACCACTATTTTTTAAATCATTTATAAAATCTAATTTTGTATACAAAATAATCACCATAGATATTATAATATAAATAAGAGGTGTTTACTATTATGGATTTTAATAATGTATTAGATCAAAGATATTCATGTAAAAAATTTAATGGTGTAAAGGTTGAAGAATCAGTATTAAATAAAATACTTGAAGCTCAAAGAAAGGCTCCAACAGCTAAAAATTATCAACCACAACACATTTATGTTGTTGAAAGTGAAGATATGCTTAAAAAGATAGATGAGCTTACACCATGCAGATATAATGCGGCTACAGTTTTAGTAGTAGCCTATGATAAAAATAATGTATTTACATATCCAGGTGAGAAAAGAGATAGTGGTATTGAGGATGCGACTATTATAGCTACATATTTAATGCTAGCAGCTAGAAATGAAGGAATAGATTCATGCTGGGTTAATTTCTTTAACCCCGAGCATATGCATGATGCCCTAAAGCTTCCTGAAAATGAAGAGATTCTTATGATGATGGATTTAGGATATAAGGATAGTGAATTTAAGCCACTACCAAATCATTACAGCAGAAAAGAATTAAAGGATACAGTTACAAAGATTTAAGTATGTGCATTTTCGCATATACTTTTTATTTCTAATTTATATCATTTATGGCATGTTGATGATGGAAGTGTATTATTTGGTACTATTATTTTCTGCGGATATGATAATAAATTACCAGGCAGTGGATGCTGCTCACTTAATGATGATCAAATAGAATATACATTAAATTATATTAAATCTAAAGAAGTATAAAATAGCTAATGATTTTCATTAGCTTTTTTTATAATCTAAATATCTTTTAATACTATTTTTTTATCATATTCCTTTTGATCTAGAGTAGTAAACTTCTTGCCAGCATCCTTTAATGATGAGCTTATAGAATATACTATATCATCTATAATAATA
>JAZRVY010000163.1:0-8572 GCA_045599405.1 Anaeroplasmataceae bacterium | reverse complement strand
TGAGCTCCTATTACTGATGAAGAAAAGAAATTTCTAACAATTACATATCTATATCCATCAGGTAATGCTAAGGAATCTATAGATAATGCTATCTTTTTAAATTCCTTTCTCATATACTCATATTCTATTTCTATATTCTTTTTATAATCTAGCTCTAATATAGGAGATAGCTTCTCATAGATAATATCTACATTTCTATCAGACATTTCTACTCCATTTAAAGCTAGCTCATCACATATTTCATCTCTAGATTTTCCTATATGCTTATAATATAGAATACTTGCAAGAATTTTTGCTGAATATGTATATCCCTTATAGCAAAGCTTAGTTGCAGTTTGACTTGA
This sequence comes from Anaeroplasmataceae bacterium, assembly GCA_045599405.1. Taxonomy (GTDB): domain Bacteria; phylum Bacillota_I; class Bacilli_A; order Acholeplasmatales; family Anaeroplasmataceae; genus UBA3206. The sequence goes on along the minus strand of JAZRVY010000163.1, from coordinate 8,228 downwards.
ATATATCATATTTGCATGAGTACAATCCTCGTTTGAACAGCTATATCCCATATTCTTAATTCTATATTCCTTACCTTGTGAAAATTGAATTATCTTATTACTTACAGTATATCTATATTTTAGCTTACTACCACAAATTGGACAGCAGTCAATTTCTGGCTTATACGATTTTGTTATTATTTTCTTTTCCATAAACTGCCATCCTTTCTATTTAGTATGTTGGCCAGGTTCTTCTTACTCTCTTAGTAACCCCTGCAGTAGATTCAGTGTAAAACTCCTTATTAACGTTTGTTGCACATTTTCCAGAGCTATCTAGATAAACATATCCATTAAACCATTCTGTATCCTTTAATATAGTTAAGTTATTAGAAGCCTTTCTTCCAATTTCCTTACCATTACAAGAAATAATAATATTTCCATTCATCGATTTAAATTCCTTAAAAACCTCATCATATACACTTGTAACATAAACTAGCTCAGTATATTTAGCAATTCTATTAATAAATTCCTGAGTTGGGAATATATTATTATAATCAACTGTATATTCATTATATCCTGCACAACAACAAACACAGCAAATATCAGGTGTAATTTTACTTAATAATACCTCATTAGATGAAGTTTTTGATCCGTGATGTCCAGCCTTAAATAAATCTACATGAGGAAGTGTCTTTGCTGGTACTGAACCATCATAATATTCTGCTAGCTTCGTTTCTCCCTCTAGCTCTAAGTCACCTGTCAGCATAAAATTATGTGATTCAGAGTCCTTATTATACGTAAACATTGTACATACTGAATAATTATTAACATCATTACTAGTATTAAAGTAATAATAATTATATAGAATGTTCATAGTAATACCTTGTGCTAACTCATATGATGATTTTGCTTCTCCAGTATTGTTGAAGCATTCAGCTGCTGTATAGTATTTAGCGCCTTTTTCAATTGCATATTCTCTAGCTGCTAGATATTTACCATATTCAGTTGATGACCCATAGCTTGAAGATACCTGAGTCTTGTTTTCTACCATCTGTTTTGATTGACCAGATGGAGTAGCCTCTGCATATGCAAAATCAATAATTGTCCCTATATCAAAATAATATAAAACTCCGGTTTTTCCCACTGTTTCGTTCTTATAGTTTTTAGCTCCTGATTTACTAGTCCCCGCAAATCCTGCAATATGATCCTGATGCGAATGCGTAGCTATTACATATTCAAGCTTTCCGTCTGTACAATAATTTTTAACATAATCAACAATAGTTGTTGCTGATGATCCTCTTGAACCTGCATCTATTAAAATATCAACATCTCCCGCCTTTATATATGTTGAATCACCTGCATATTCATTTCCAAGCTCCATAAAATGAATTTGGAAATCATCATAAACAACATCCTCTCCAACTCCTAAATTAGGATTAGCTCCGATTGTAATTTTTGATTCTTCCTTTGCAGATGTTTCTACTGCATACATACCAAATACAATTTCCTTTCTTAAGGTAATTCTTATTTGGTATTGATGATTCCATTCTACCTTTTGGCTATAACTAATATTTTCATTAAATTTAGTGCTTTCCTTAACTACAGACACTGGCTCATGATCATGCTCACAAATTAAATCAATGTCAAATGATGTTACTTTGTCTGTAGGATCTAGTACCTCACAATCAAATTTAACTATATTATCAGCTACATATGAATTAGATATTTCATATGAAGCCTTACTTAAATTCTTAGTCCCTGCAAAATAGTCATATCCAATATACGCAAAGGCTGCTATTAAAACAATAATTAATATAATTAATATTACCTTAGGAATAGGATTTCTTTTAGTTTTCTTCTTTGCCATTATTAACAGCCTCCTTTATATTTAATAAATTCTTAAAATAATCATATGATTCCTTCATATCCTCATATGGTTCTAGGTAATTAGCCTCTATTAATAAATCATCCTTAATATAAAATCCCTCAAAATGAACCTTCTCTCCGTTAAATGAGAAATCTCCTATTTTAGAAATAAGCTCATCATTTACATCGCTAAATATTTCAAACCCAAGAAATCTTTTAGCTTCGTTAATACCAGCTACATTACTTCCTATTTCTTCATTATTAGAATTAAAATACTTATTTGTATCATTTATAAATGTCACCTTTAATACAGTATCATTCACTATTTTAGTAAATGATGTACCAAAGCTCATTTTATGTGAGCTAAACTTTTCCTCTCTAAGTAGAGCTATAGTAGATTCTATAGAAATAGATTCATTAGTTATTGGAGTATACTTCCTTTTTTCTTGCTTAATAATCATTGATTTTGATACAGCAGTTTGAAATATAAATCCTGAAATAATAAATAGTACTACTAATATAATCATAGTAGCAGTCTTATTATTTAAATATGCGCATCCCCATATAGCTAGCATACATATAATTAATGATATTATAAACATTATCCACAAATATCTAGCCTTAATATTTTTTAGCATATTAATAATTCTCCTTATCCATAGCGTTTATATCATGATATATAGCTTGTTTAAAATTAGAATACATAATTCCATATGTAGGTGCATATTGGAATTGTACTAATATATGATGCTCTTCATTATATACTAGAGCCATTTGATATAATTCCTTAGTTTGAGTTGGATACTTAATTGAGTGTTTAACTGTTTGCTCTGTCATTTGAGCAAACACAATAACCTCAACACAAGGAATTTTACCTAAATGCTCTATTCTAAGTCCTCTTTCAAATTCTCTACCTAAATTCTTAGCTACTATTATTTCATTAGTAAGCTTAAGCTTCATAAAATGATCATAGTCATAAACTATGACATATTTATACATAACCTTTTTATCCTCTTTACAAAGAACAATAACCTTATCATCATTATATACTTCTTCACAATGCATATATCTTAAATTATCCTTCATATCATATAAAGGTCTTATATCAAAGTTAGTTACAACTGGAAAATTAAAGTATTTTTTAGGATATACTACCTTTGAAGGTAGTAGCTTTTTAAATTTAGAAAATATTGACATAAAAAATCACCAACTAAATTATACCATAACATGTTATAATTAGTATGGTGATAATATGAAATATCCAAAATTTTTAGACACAAATGACTCTATTTATTTAGTATCTCCATCCTTTGGATGTAATACAGAGCCTTATAAAAGCAGATTATTAAAATCTATAGAGCATTTTAAAGAAAAGAAATTCAATATAATCGAAGGTAAATGTATCTATAATAATCAAGGATTATTAAGCCAAAGCCCTAAGGATTGTGGTAAAGAAATTTTAGATGCCTACAAAAGTGATGCTAAGCTTCTTTTAAGTGTTGGTGGTGGAGAAATGATGATGTCCATTCTCCCATATATCAGCTTCAATGAGATTGCTTCTCTTGAGCCTAAATGGTTTATGGGTTATTCCGACAATACAAATCTATCCTTTCTTCTTCCAACTTTAGCTGATACTGCAGCTATTTATGGAAGCTGTGCGCCAGAATTTGGTAGTGAATCACTTATCAAATATCAATTAGATCAAATAGAATTAATTAAAGGAGCTAAATTATACTTTGAGGGATATCCTATGTACGAAAGACAATCCCTAAAGAGCGAGGATAATCCTTATGCTACATTAAACCTTGATACAAATAATATTATATATACTTATCCAGAGGAGCTTCCTATTATGAAGGGTAGAATCATTGGCGGTTGTATAGATGTAGTATCTACTCTTATAGGTACTAAATATGACAACATCAAGGAATTTAACTCAAAGAACGAAAATGTATTATGGTTCTTTGAGGCTTGTGATATGAATGCAATTGAGGTGGCTAGACGATTACTTCAAATGAAATATGCAGGTTGGTTTGAAAAGGCTTCAGGATTTATCTTTGGTAGACCATACAATGATAGCGAAATGTTTGATAATACACCATTTGATATGTTAATTACAGCCCTAAAGGATTTAGGTGTACCTATAATCTTTAATGTGGATATAGGACACGTTAAGCCCCAAATACCTGTTATTGTAGGTAGTATAGCCACAGTGAAGGCTACTGATAGCTCTTATACTATAGAATATGAACTTAAATAAAATAAGATTCGGATAACAATTCCGAATCTTATTTTTTTTACTTAATCAACTCTTCAATTACCTTGGCAGGAATTCCTGTAAGCTTTGATATTTCTTCTATAGAGCCTCCATTTTTTGACATAGTCTTAATTAATTCATGGCGTTGTTCTGCCATACCTTCTTCTTTAGCTTCTCTTATATAGATATTTCTCATTATTCTATCATCTATTTGTTTAAAGGCTTCCCATTTATCCTTTTCTTCTTGTGTGAATTCTCTCATTTCTAAAGCCGCCTCCTTTATTAGATCATCCTTTGATTTAATGTAATTAGATACATTAATATTCTCCATTATATCAATGTATTCCTTCAAATGTATCTTATCACAAGTTTCTTTCTTTTTCAAATTGATGACTATGATTTTATATTTTTCTGATAATTTATTTAAATTCTTTTCATCATATAATTCAAATACATTTATACATTGTGGAAATTTACTAGAATTAAAGTCTACAAACCATAATCCTATTACATTAGGAATATCATATTCAGAGCCTTCCTTGAATGTTAGAGATAATAATTGTGCTGTATATACAATCATTCTATTCTCTATGCCATCATGCTTACTTTTTTGCATTTCAAGCTCCATTTCATATGATTCCTTAGATATTATTCTTACTCTTAAATCATATCTTTCAGTTTTTAAATCCATACCATTATTTACTTCTATATTATCATATGATATTTCTTCTTGACTTACATCCATATCAAGTACTATCTTTAGCATGTTGGCAAGTCTTTTTGGATTGCTATAGAATTTTTTAAATAGCGAATCTACTGTTAAATTAAATTCTTTTTTTGAGTTATTTATGTCACTCATTTTTTATCACCTCACTATATACATATCCGTAAAATGATAAAATTACTAAAATATTTAAATTTTTAATGAAAAAAGACCAAATTTTTTAGATTTGGTCTTGTATTTTTATTCACTTCTAAGTGCGTTAACTGGATCTTGCTTTGCAGCAGCTCTTGCTGGAACAATACCAGCAATCATAGTTAAGAATACGCTTAATAAAACCATTATAATTGCTGTTGCTGGCGTTAGTATTGCAATTGTCTTAATACCAGCCGCATGATTAACAATGATATTTAGGACACCAGCAATAATACCTGTAATGACAATTCCTATAACTCCACTTGAGAAACCAATGATGAATGTTTCTGCATTGAATAGGTGAGATACATCCTTCTTTCTTCCTCCAAGTGAACGAATAACTCCAATTTCCTTTACACGCTCTACTACTGATACATATGTTATAATACCAACCATTACTGTAGATACAACTAATGATAATGCTGTGAAGGCTACAAGTGCAATAGTTACCATATCAACCATTGATGTAATCATTGCCATAATTAATCCAACATTATCCTGATATTTAATTTGAGCTCTTGGCTCAACTAAAACGCCTGTACCCTTAATGAAGTATCTATCATCCTGAGTATCTGTTGTACCCATATCATCTACCTCTAGATATCCACTATTTCTACCATAAATAGTCTTACCATTGCTAAGAGTTAAATCCTTCTTAGTATCATTCCATTGATCTAGATATTCTGTAACCTTATCCTTTAGCTTAAAGTTTTGAGAGAAAATGAAAATCTCATTTGGAGTATTTACTCCCCCTACCTCTCTAGCCTTTAATTTTGGCGTCATCATATCAGCTAATCCTGACATATTACCACCAGTAAATAGACCCATCATTGCTGATATATCTGCATCTGTTGTCCCTAATGCAATTAGGTTGTTAGTATGTAGCTCATACTCATTTTCCTTAAGTGGCTTATATACATAATCATAAGCTCCAACAACACCCTTTAAATATCCATCATCAGATGCTTTAATAGATTTAACGATTTCTGAATTAGCTGCATCATTTAAAATATGATCTGTTAATTCTGTAGTATAGTAGAATGATGCTGATAATGATCCATAATCAACATTCTTTTTTTGTCTAATTATTCCGCATACATTAAGCTCTAGCATACCATCTGTTGTAGCTGGCTTTGTTGTATTATATGTATATGCATTTTCAGATAGCTTATTAAATGTTTGATTATTTGAATACCAATAGAATTTCTTTGACATAATCTCATCATATTCAAATATCTTTTTATATTCCTTGTTAGTATACTTATCAAAATCTTCCTCTGTTTCGGTATTTTTATATACTAAATTAAAGAATTCCTCTTGAGTATAATATCCAAGCTGAGCTAGTGCTAGGTCAGAAACCTTTCCATCCTCATCTACAACTAGCATAATATCATTCTTTGATTGAGGCATTCTACCCTTAACTAAATCATATTGAGATAAAATATAATCATAGTTATCAATCTCTTGAGAGATTGGAGTAGCAAGTGATGTAATTATTGAAGCGTAATCTCCATAAGGAGTTTCCTTTAATAGTGATGTAAATACATTTCTAATAGCATTTACTGAAATAGTATTTGTATTCTTGAAATCTTGACCAAGCTTAGATGCGATAACCTCATCTTCACCCTTATCTCTAGTCACTGTGAAATCAGTATATAAATTTGTTGTAATATCAAATCCATATCTATATGATATAGCGTTATAATATTCTTTTGGCATATCCTTTATGAATTGAACATAATCCTCAGTGATATCTTGAGCTATAAACATATTCTTAATATCATCCTGATGCTCAACTAGATATTCAATCATAGAATTTACATTAACGTAATCTCCAGCCTTAACCATATCTACTTTTCTCATAGTTGAAGATGAATTTAGCATAGCACTATAATCCATACCTGATTGAGTGATAGCTACTGGATTACCAGAAATCATATCGTTTTGCATATCCTTAATAAAACCCTTAACCCCTGTGGATACTGCTAAAACGGCTGATACTCCAACAATACCAATACATCCAGCAAGTGCAACCATGATAGTTCTCTTTAGCTTTGAATGTAAATTTCTTGCAGATAATCTAAAGGCTGTCCAGAAGCTCATTTTAGCATTTTCCTTCTTGTGCTTCTTATAGGCCTTTACATCCTTTGGCTCCATGTTAGCTGTAGCTTGCTCATCAATCTTATCAGCCTCCATCTTAAGTGCCATAACCTCTTGCGCTTCATCATTCTCATCAAATGGATTTGAATCTGATTGTAGCTCACCATCTAGTAATCTAATGATTCTTGTTGAATATTGCTCCGCAAGCTCTGGATTATGTGTAACCATAATTACAAGCTTATCCTGAGATATATCCTTAATAAGCTCCATGATTTGAATAGATGTTTGAGTATCTAGAGCTCCTGTTGGCTCATCAGCTAATAATATTTCAGGATTATTTACTAAGGCTCTTGCAATCGCAACTCTTTGGCATTGTCCTCCTGATAATTGATTAGGCTTTTTATTATATTGTCCAGATAACCCTACCTTGTCTAATGCTGCCTTTGCTCTTTCTGTTCTTTCAGTCTTTGACACACCCGAAATAGTAAGTGCAAGCTCAACATTTCCTAAAATTGTTTGATGAGGAATTAAATTATATGCTTGGAATATAAAACCAATTCTATGGTTACGATAAATATCCCAATCTCTATCATTAAATTCCTTAGTACTTCTACCATTAATTACTAGATCTCCACTAGTATATTTATCTAGTCCTCCAATAATATTAAGTGTAGTAGTCTTTCCGCATCCAGAAGGTCCTAAAATAGAAACAAATTCATTCTTTCTAAAGGATAATGAAATACCCTTAAGCGCATTTACCTCCATGTCTGCAACCTTATATGTCTTTACTATATTCTTTAGCTTTAACATATTTATTCACCCCTTTTGCCCTATAATTATATCAAATATATTTATATATTTTACATGTAAACGCTTTTTAACATAATTTAACATTTTTTTGACACAATATAAAAGAGATGCTAAGCATCCCTTCTTTTAATTATAAAATATATTACCGCAATAATAATTGCCGGAATTAAAAAGCCGCTATAATCTATTACAACATCTCTCATAGATGGACATCTATTAGATGCTATATTTTGTAATACAAATTCAGTAAAGAAAAAATAGATAAAGGAATATGATAAATTAATACCTATTGCTATATAT
>JAZRVY010000162.1:0-18351 GCA_045599405.1 Anaeroplasmataceae bacterium | reverse complement strand
ATAGAATCTAAAAAGGCCTTCATATTCTTAACCTTTTTTCTCTTACCATTAATTACTACATCTAAAAATAATTTTATTTGACTATCCTCTAGGTCAAGAACAGGATATATTTCTAAATTACTTACAGCAGGAATGACTAAGGAATTATAAACACCATTTAAAAGCATATCTATTTCCTTTGTGCTTTCGTATTTTAAAAGCTCATCCTTATTATTCATTATATTATAAACAATATCCTTTAAATGAAAATATAATGCTACCTCATGTCTACATAGACCTAGCATATGACAATCGCAATTACCATGAGTATCCATATCAGAAACATAAAGGCTTATTTTTTTATTATCGTATATACCACTAATAATAAATTCATATGTTCCTGTTGAATCATTAGAAAGCTCAACATCATTAAATTCCTTATTTTGATATATCTTATATCCTTCATTTAGCTCTACTAAGCTTGATGATTTACTTCTTATATCTGAAATTTCTATTTTCTTCATTTAAATCATCTCCTTAACAATTTATTATAGCACATTTAAAGGAGATTATGTCACATTTAGTAGATTTCAATTAGATTATTTAGATTTATTTTTTCCTTTTCTATGATAATTAGCTTATATATAATATCTATTCTCTTTATTACACCAGTAATATGTCTAATAGATCCCTTTTTATAATATTTAAGGCTAATTACATCATTTTCCTTATAATCTCTTAGCTTCATATTAAGCCTTAATATATCATCAGGAGATAGGATTGGCTCCTTTATATATACTGGCTTTGATTTTTTAATTTTATTAAACCCTAATGGAATATATCTATCCTTATTCATACTACCACTTCCCTTGTAGTCATATTATAGGATATTAAAAAATAAAAGGTGTCCTTTTTTATAGACACCTTAAATATTAAAATCCAAATATGAAGCAAAGACTATATCCTACAATTAAGGCTGTAGATAGCATAATAGCTAAAATGATTCCTAGCTTCTTATACATAGATTTATGCTTAAGAAGGATAACCATACCAAGACCAGCATTCATAATAAGCCCTGCCATTGTCGCACCTAATGACAATCCGCTTTCTATGTATAGCTCAGTAATAACTACAGATGAGGCACAATTTGGTATCATACCTACTACAGTAGAGAATATTGGATTTAGATATTTATTATTTGATAGGAAGCTAGAGATTGAATTTTCTCCCACCTTATAAATAATAAAATTAAATATTAAATTAACAATGAGTACATACGCAAATAGTTTTAAGGAATGTAATATCGGATGTATTAAATGCTTATGAAGCTTTGATTCATCATTGTCATCAATATGATGGTGACAGCATCCAATATGTACCTCTTCATCGTGGTGACAATGCTCTAAATGCTCATGAACATCCTCTGATTCTTTATGGTGTAGCATATGAACTACATATCCAACTACAAATCCTACCAAAAGCTTTATTAATAAAACAGGAAGAACCCACTTAATCTTTTTAGGATCAGTTGCCATAATTGGGATAGCCTCATCAGAGCACGCAATAAATACAGCCACTAGCGTACCCATTGTGATATGCCCCTTTACATACATATCAGAGGCTACTACAGAAAGTCCACATTGTGGAATTAATCCTGCACTAGCTCCAATAAGTGGTGATAGCTTATTCTCTTTTCTAAAAAGCTTGCTATTGGCTATTTTATCCTCTATAAATGATAATATTATATAAATGACTAGAATGACTGCAAAAACCAATGCAGAGTCCAATAATGCGTCAAGAATTACGTCCTTCATTAAATTTCCTCCATACATTTTCTACAAGTACCAAAAATTGTTGATTCAAATTGATCTATCATAAATTCGTGCTTAATAGAAATATGCTCAATATATTCCCTAGTATCATCGCAAGAAAGATGTACTACCCTTCCACAATTCTTACATTTCAAATGTAAATGATTACTGCAATCACCTACTGCTATTTGATATTCAAAGCTACCAGTGCTAGCATTAAAGCTCTTTCTAATTTCCTTAGTTAAAACTAGCATATCTAAAAATCTATATAATGTAGCCTTACCTACAGGTGTGCTATTAGCTGATAATGTATCTAATATCATACCTGGAGATATTAATCTATCCTTATTATTCTTTAAAACCTTTAAAATTAAATCCTTTTGCTTAGTATTATAGCTTTGCATATACCCTCCAAAATGAAACTCAGTTTCAAATTGTTAGTTAATTATATACTCATTAATTTTTAATGTCAATAAAAAAAGAGGGTATTTTTAACTTACCCTCTTATCTAAATACTTTGGCATTACCTGACTGACAGGCATTGGCTTAGCAAATAGGTATCCTTGCACATAATCGCATTTAAGCTTTGTAAGAGTTTGAAGCTGAACATCAGTTTCTACTCCTTCACTAAGTACATTTATACCAAGCTCCTTAGACATTCTAATAATATTAGCAATAATAATCTTTTCACTTTCATTAACTAGCTCATTATCAATAAACGCCTTATCCAGCTTAATAACATCTACATGCATTCTACTTAATAAATTTAATGTAGAATATGCAACTCCAAAGTCATCCATATAAATTCTATATCCAGCATTTGATAGCTCATTAACAAACGCTAGCATTAATCTTTCATTATCAACAAATAAGCTTTCTGTAAGCTCTAGACCTATATATTTTCTAGGTAACTCATACTTATCAAGTAAGGCATTAAGCTTTTCTAAGAAATTCTTTTCATATAAATGTCTTCTACTTACATTTACAGATATGATAGGTATTTCATATCCTAAATCACTATATTTCTTTAATGTCTTACATACAGTTTCATATACAAAGAAATCTAGTCTATTAATAAATCCATTTCTTTCGAATAATGGAATAAACTTAATAGGTGATAATACCTTTCCTTGGAAATTCCATCTAATTAAGGCTTCCATTGAGCAAACCTTAGCTGTCTTAACGTAATAGCAAGGCTGTAGATAAACCTCAAACTCGCCATTCTCTAAGGCACTTTCCATATTATCCTCAAGTAGCTTTTCAAATGCTAATTGCTCTACTAGGGCTGTATCATATAATGATACTCCTTGAATATTTTGAGTCTTTGCATATTTTCTAGCCTGATTAGCCTTGTCAATAGCACTTGATATATCATCACCCTCACGAATAAAATATGCACCTACTGTAAATTTTAAATTTGGTGTTAAGGAATCACAATAGATAGCTATTTCTTGTGTAATAGATATGATTCTTTCAAGTGTTCTAACATCATTTGTATATTTGATTAATACAATAAATCTATCATCCTGAATTCTACAGAAATCTACAATATCTCTATCATATCTATCTATAGCCTCTGCAACGCTCTTAAGTACTAAATCTCCGTTCTTTAATCCTATAGTTTCATTTATAATACTAAATCTCTTAATATCTAGTACTGCAATTGCAAATTGATCATTTTTAAATTCTACATTTTCTAGATTTTGCTTAAATTTATATACATTCTTAAATCCTGTAATAGGATCTATATAAAGTGTACTAGTAAGCTTTCTTTCTACCTGTATCTTTCTGTAGAATGAGCTTATTATTTTTCCTAGCATGTTTCCAAATGAAAGCTCATCAAGAGACCATATTCTCTTGCTTGTATGATCCTCATAGGAAATAATACCATCAAATTTGTCATTATCAAATGATACCATTTGAACACATGATTTTACACCATGCTTATATAAGCAATCATTAAATTTATCCTTATTTGGTAATATATGATTATTAAACCATATATTTTCTTTATTAAACTTAGATAAGAATTCATCGCTTAAGCAATCCTCATAAAATGAATCAATTGCATCGATGTTATTACTATTAGATTGAGCAATTATCTTACCTTCAGCATCACATATAACTACTCTATCAAGTAGGAAGTGACGTCTAATTTCAACTACTAGCTCTTGCATGGTTTTTTCTACATTTAAGGAGTTAACTAATGCGTTTAGAACTACGTTAACAAATTGTGTATTACTATATTTAATATTAACAGGCTTTTGATTCTTGTTATTTAACGGAACTGAAGTATCGATGTTACCATGTACTATAGGGTTATAAATAACGTGACAATCTCTTCCCTTAGATTTACCTCTATATAGAGCCTTAGCTGCAAGCTCATATAAATCTTCATATGTTTTTGCTTGCTTTGATGCTACTGCTCCTACTGTTACTGTAACCTGGAAATTATTAATTTGTTTAATAGTTACATCCTGTAATGAGAACTTAAGCTCACGCAATAATGGTTTAATTTCATTATCTGATGAAGAGGCGGTTTTCACAAGGAATACATATTTATCTCCTGCAATTCTACCAACAATATCAGTAGGCGATATTAATCTTATGATTTTATCGCATACTATTCTAATAACATCATCACCAAATAAATGTCCATATGAATCATTAACGCTCTTTAAATAATCTATATCCAATAGACATAGGAAATAGTTAGAATTCTTTTCGCTAAGCAGCTCCTTAGCCTTTTGAACGAATCCTTCCTTACCATATGCTGGTGTTAATGTATCATATAATCCCTCTAATGCAGCATTTTCATTCTCACTATTATAGGAATTAATTCTTCTAATTGAGCACTTAAGCTCAAATACATCTCTTGATTTTGGTGTTATTGAAAATAGTTTTTCAGTATCTGAAGAGAATGATGTTTTAAAATATATCATTGAATTAACCTCATTATATACGAGGTTATTCATATCCTCTTTAAATTTATCAAAATCAGCTTTAATACCTAAAGGATTTTTTGTTATATCTATAATATCCTCAATAGATACTCCCTTTAGATATTCTCTATCCTCAAATTGGAATTTTAAAATAGTTTTATTTCTTAAATCGATTTCAAGAACTCCAGTCTCGGCATCTACAATCGCATTCGAATTATTCTTTACTATAATATAGTAATTTTTGTCATGAATAACATCGATAGTCTTATCCTTAATGTCAAAAGAGAATACCTTAGCTGAGTTATTTACGATATTTTCTTTACAAGCATCAAATAGCGATAAGAACTCATCGCTTGACTCAATTACATTAAGATTTTCATCTAGAATCGCAAATAAATCTTTTGACATTATCTCACTTCCCTCAAATGTCGTACTTTATTATAGCATTTATTATTATTAAAGTCAAAAAAGTACACAAGGTGTGTACTTCTTAGAATCTCTTTAATATTTCGTTTACAGCCTTAGCTTCATTTGTTTGATTAGCTTTTAATTCGATATAGGCTCTTGAAAGCTCATCGAATGTCGTAGATACCTCTCCAATTGATTTCATAAATAAACCAACAAATAACATATTTCCCATGATATATGGTCTATATTCTCTACCACTTGCGTATTCATGTTGGAAATTAATTAAATTTTCAATAAAGAAATCAATTCTATTTGTATATTGATCCTCTTGATATTTAACTAATTCTAAATTATATTTACGCTTAGTTTCCATTGCATCAAGGAACACTTGATTTCTCATTATATTGTTTACATCCTTTTTTATACCAAATAATGGAGCTCCTGTATATTCCATTATTATTGGGCCCCAAAGAATGAATGAATAAGCTCTTGAATATAAGAAATCATTATAATATATTCCTAAATTTAATTTATCTAATACAGCCTTAAACTTTGGCATTAATTCTACTCTCTTGTACCAAAATGTTGAATTAGTTTCCCAAAAATTATTTTGGTTTGCCATCGCAGTGATTGTACCACTAGATGTATCCTTAGGTGGTGCAACATAGTAATCATATAGTTCATCTGTTATACTAACAACCTTCTTAAGGTTGAATAGATTAGATAATCCATATAGCTCATCCTCTGCAAATTTTAAATCTATATCAAACGATTCCTTAACACATTCCTTTTTATAAATTTTATTCCAAGGAACCTGAGATGCGAATGTAGCTTGATAGAATTTAAGTGCATCCTCAATTTTTGTTATATCTAGAATTTGATTTCCTAAATAATTTCTAAATACCGGATGTGAGAAAGCACAAACTGCCATATCAGCATCATTCTTTTCAATTTCCTTTACTAGCTTTTCAATCATTGTTGGAGCGATTGAATCATCGCTATCACAGAATTCAAGATAATCTCCTGTAGCATTTTTAATTCCCACATTACGAGTTTTAGAAACTCCACCATGCTCACTTATTATTAATTTAACTCTAGGATCAGTATACGCTCTTACAACGTCCTCAGACCCATCAGTTCCACCATCACTAACACATAGAACCTCAATATTTGTATATGTTGATGCTAATATGCTATCAATACACTTATTTAATGTATCCTTATTGTTATAAAATGGAACAATAATACTTACCTTTTTCATAAAAATCCTCTTTTAGATTCCTAATATTTTTACCGCTTTTATATTATATCAAAATATAATATATATATCAATAATGTGATAGAAAACAAAAAAGACTCGGTCTCCCGAGTCTAATTTTAAATGTTATTAAGAAACTGTTTTATAAGTAATCTTAATTCCGTAAATGTTAATTGCAGCACTTATATTAAACTTATAAGTTCCCTTAGCATCTACCTCAAATGATAATTCCTTAACTACTGTTCCATCGGCAGCTTGAGCAGCTTCAACATTTCCATCTGGAGAAATTGTTCTACCAGAATCAGATGATGATCCTGATACACATACGAATGAAATTGTAGCAGCTCCATTTGTTGTTACTTCAATTGAACGAGCTCCACCTGACTTCAATCTCTTAGTATACTTAACTCCATCAACTGTCTTTGAATTTTCATCTACAGACCATGTTCCACCGCTTACCTTAACAATTTCATCAAATAAACTTGAATCAGTATTAATTGATCCAACTGTTAATTCAGAAGCATTTAATAATGTATCAATTAATGCAGATGATCCATCCTCTGCAATAACAACTGCAGTATCAACAGAAATTACATATGCATCAGCATCATGCTTTTCATCCCAAGTAACCTTAACAGTCTTGTTTCCAGTAGCGTTGATAGCAACATATCCAACAAGCTTTCCAGCTGTTGTTAAAGTCTTATCAATAGTAATTCCATCAACTTGAGTATCTGCTAATGTTCTAGCATCTACTGTACACCAATTTGGTCTAGAAATTTCAATTACAATACCAGTCTTTCTGATTGCTGTTAAATAATTGATATTTCCTGAAATTAAAGATAACTTAGAAGGATCAACCTTTCCATCAACAAGAACTGGATTTGCAGTTACAGCATTTAATGTATTTGTAGATAATGCGATTGCTCCATCAGCATCCTTCTCTAATAAAGAAATACCAATCATATCTACATATACCTTATATGTTTGAACCTCTGCAATTTGAGCATCAGTGAATGTCCATACAACCTTAACTGACTTTTCAATATAAGCAGCCTCAGCAGCATGTGTTCCATTTTCCCAAGCTACGATATCAGCAGCAATTGCAGCCTTATCTTCATCAGTAATCTTGATATATCCTGTGATTTGCTTATTTGTAGCATCAATCACAGCTCCCTTAAGTCCAGAAATTACCATTGCTCCTTCAAGTGATTCAACACTAGCATCAGCATTGATAATTACTGGTAGGTAATTTCCTTCAGCACCAGCTTCGTTGAATAATGCAGCAGCCTCAATTGTTGGA
Source organism: Anaeroplasmataceae bacterium (assembly GCA_045599405.1). Classification (GTDB taxonomy): domain Bacteria; phylum Bacillota_I; class Bacilli_A; order Acholeplasmatales; family Anaeroplasmataceae; genus UBA3206. The sequence continues at coordinate 10,653 of JAZRVY010000162.1, read as the reverse complement.
ACCTTCCAAATTGAGTAAGCAGCTTCTCCTGCACTTAATGTTGCAGTCTTTGTATTATCTACCTTTGGTCCTGACATATTTGCAGCTACAGTACCAACAGCAAGCTCAGCCTTAGCTTGATCAGCCTTAACAGTCATTGAAGCCTTACCTAAGCTGAATGTTAATGTTTCAGCATCATAAGTAAATGCCTCATTTGGAGCAGCATAGTTAGCAGCAGTTACTGCTGTTCCTTGGAATCTTTCATCAAGCTTATCAGCATCATACCAGATACGTCCTTGCTCAGATGGCTTTCCTAAAATTAAATTAGCTCCAAGTGCTCTATACTTAACAGTATCAGCAATTGTGTAGTTTAATCCAGATCCGATTGATCCTATAACAGTACCAACCTTAGTACTTGTCTTTGAATTTAATTGGAACTTAACATCTGTAACAATTGTGTTAGCTACAGACACCTTATCTCCAGTCTTGTAATCTCCTACAACAGCTCCAAAGTTCTTTCCTTCACCCTTTTCATATGAAGTAATGCTTCCTGCGATAACAGCTCCATCAACATTTAATACAGCTCCAGCCTTATTTACTTGTCCAACTAGAATTCCAACTCCTTGGTCAGCGTTAGTAATGTTAGCCTCAACTAATACATTCTTGATATTAACTGTACAAGCTGTAGATTGTTGTGATACTAATGCAGCTGTATACTTATATCCTGAAATATTAACATCTGTCATTGCAATATTTTCAATGTTGATTGCATTCTCATCACCAGCATCAGCCTTAGCATTTTGGATTAATGCAGCATACTTACCATCTCCAGAAGCAACTCCTTCAACTGATAATCCATCGAATGTTACATTCTTAATAGTAGCTCCATTCTTTCCTTCAGCAGCAATAAATGCAGCTCCAGCCTTTGTAGACTTAACTGAACATGATTCAAACTTAACATTCTCAACTGTTCCTGTTAAAGAAGACCATAATGCAACTTGCTTTAAATCTCCTTCAATCTTTAGTCCCTTAATTGTATGTCCATTTCCGTTGAACTTAGCATTTAATGATACAACAACTCCATCACCATTTGTATTTAAACGAGTTGTAGTTGTTCCATCAGCATTCTCAATTGGTTGTAAGTTTGCAGCAGTTCTTTCAAGCTTTAATTCAGTTCCTGTGAAATCAATGTCAGCTGTTAATTCAGCATTGATTGATCTAGATTGGCTTAGATAATCTAATAATTGCTCAGCTGTAGAAATTGAAACAATATCCCACTTAGCATAGATTGTCTTTCCACCAGCAGGTATTGTAATCTTATCTCCTACTGCTTGTGTACATTCAGCATCCTCATACCATCCCATGAATGACTTTTCAGCTCCACTTGCAGTTGTAGCAACGTGAGTTGGCATTCCCGGATTATTTACAGATGTGTTATAGTTAGCATTTAAATCAGCCTCAGTAGCATCTGCTAATGAAGGATCATTTAAATTTAATTTAATTGCATATTGGTTAATATTCCACTTAGCATATAAATCAAGGTTTCCATCTCCATCATTGTCTGATAATTCTCCAACCTTAGTTGTGTTTTCAACCTTATTAGTTGTATCCTCGTCAGTATACCATCCATCAAATGTATATCCTGTCTTTTCTGGTGTTACTGAGCTTAATGCTTCAAGTAGGTTCTTACCATTGCTTCCCTTAAATGTAGTCTCAGGAATTCCAGTAACTCCTGTAGCATTTCCATCTAGCATAACGATGGCATTGTAGTTTGCGTAAATTTCAAGTGCCTTATTTGCATCCTTGTCAGTTAGCTTTCCTTCAGCCTTTAAAGTCTTAAGATCTGATTCCTCAGTAATCATTGTAGTACCATCAGCATCTACTGACCATCCAATGAATTCATATCCAGCCTTTTCTGGATGAATTGTAGAAACAGCCTTTAAAAGACCCTTAGCGTTTGATCCGCTATATGTAGACTTAAGTGGCTTATCATTTTCAACCTTTAAAGTTGATCCCTCAAGATTAGCAACTAATTCTACCTTATATGATGTTCCACCGCAGCTTGCAAGTGAAACTGTAGCTAATGCAGCAAGTGCAACGCTAGCAGCTATTGTTCTTTTTTTCATAATTATCTTCTCCTTTACATTCAATAATTTACGATACCTTAATTATAATTTGAAAACGTTTTTTTGTCAATTAAATTTGATATATTAATTGATTATCTAATAATATCCAAAATTAATTTTCTTTGTACTTTTTCTTTTGAAATTTCATACGCATTTTCTATTAAATCGTATGATTCCTGGTAGTCTTCATTATCTGAATATATGATAGCTATTGTATCATCGCTTTCAACATAATCAGAAACCTTTTTCACAAGCTTAACACCAACTGCAGGATTAATTGTATCAGTTAGCGTTTCTCTACCTGCACCAAGTAGCATAGCACTATGTCCAATCATAAGTGCATCTACACCCTTGATGTATCCAGCTTCAGCAGCTTTAACCTCTGTAACATATTTAGCCATTCTAAATTTTGTAGTGTCATCAATATAGCTTATATCTCCACCCTGAGCAGCAACAAGCTCCTTAAGCTTATCTAAAGCCTTACCACTTTCAATAGTTTCTTTAGCCATTGACTTAGCCTTATTAACATCTGTAGCCTTACCTGCATCAATTAATAAATAAGCTGCAATTTCAATACATAATTCCTCTAGGTCCTTAGGTCCATTACCCTTTAAAGTCTCAATAGCCTCAATTACCTCTATTGAATTACCTACTGCAAATCCTAATGGCTCCTCCATGTTTGTAAGTAATGCTGTCATCTTTTTCCCAGCCAATCTACCAATATCAACCATAAGCCTTGCCAACTTCTTAGCATCATCAATAGTCTTCATAAAGGCTCCAGAGCCCACCTTAACATCAAGGCATATCGCATCTGCGCCTGAGGCTAACTTTTTAGACATAATACTAGATGCGATAAGTGGGATACTAGGAACTGTACCTGTAACATCTCTAAGTGCATAAATTTTTTTATCTGCTGGTGTTAAATTTCCACTTTGACCAACTAAAGCTATGTTAATATTTTTAACCTGATTAATAAATTGCTCAACAGGTATAGAAACATCATATCCAGGTATAGCCTCAAGCTTATCGATAGTACCTCCAGTATGACCAAGACCTCTACCACTCATTTTCGCAAATTTCACTCCAAGAGCAGCCATAATTGGCCCTAAAACCAAGCTAGTTTTATCTCCAACTCCTCCTGTTGAATGTTTATCAACCTTCACACCATTTATCGCACTTAAATCTAGTACATCACCACTATCTCTCATAGCCAAAGCTAGATTAGTAGCTTCCTCCTCTGTCATAGATTTAAAATATGTAGCCATTAGGAATGCACTTATTTGATAGTCAGGAATTTCACCATTGACATATCCGTTTACGATATATTGAAGCTCAAAATTACTAAGCTCCATTCCATCTCTTTTCTTTTCAATAAGATCAACCATTCTCATAGCATCACCTACTTGACTGAATACATTCCTAAATTTTTAACATCATAAACATTTTCTCTTTCAATTTCCTCAATACATCTATTGATATTATTCATTTCATCATACGATGAAGAAATCTCAATATAGAAATTATATTTACCTAAGGCTTCCTTAGTAGGCCTACTCATAATAGCCGTAAGGTTTATATTATGATCATTAAACTTCTTTAGCACATTAAATAATAATCCAGCCTTATCTGTCTTTTTAATAAACAAGCATAAGCAGCATTTAATCTTTTCACCAGGCTTTGGCAAGACCTCATCTCTATTAACTACAACAAATCTAGTATAGTTAGATGTTCTATCATCAATATTTTCAATTATTAAATTGTAATTAACATCCTTAACCTTGTGCATTGGGATAATAGCACCATATGTTTCATCCTTATCAGCTAGGCTATTTAATGATTCCATATTATTGTTAGTGATAAATAAATTAAAATTATTTTCACCTAAGAAATCACTACATTCACCCTTAGCCTTAAATTGAACAAATACATTCTTAACCTGACTTAGGTTTGTTGCGTTACTTACAAACGCAAACTCTACCTGCTCATTTAATTCAGCAATAATATGATAATCATTCTTTATTAAACTATCTATTGTCTCAAGAACGTATCCATCTAATGTATTTTCAAAAGGTACAACTGCAAGTCTAGTATTCTTTATATCATCAATAGTCTTTTTAATTGTAGAACAATAGTTAATATCTACATCTTTATTTATAGACTTGATATAATCCTTTGCAGCAATATCACTATATGTTCCCGAAGGACCAAGTGCACTTATTTTATTAATATCATTTAATGTTTTCATACAATAATCATCACTCTTTCTAAAAACATAAACACTTCTTGAAGGATTTGATTTAATGACTCTAATGTCTTCTCCACAAAAATGAATTGCCGTATCATTTTCAAGCGCATATGCATCAACACCATAGTTTCTAACAACATCATTAAAATATCCTTCTGTGTCATTTTGATAATGTGGACAAATTATACAATCCACAAGTCCAAGCCCGTCTGTCATTTTTAAATTATAATTGTGTCCGTTATCTGTATATGAATATGAATCACCCATTCCTGATTTAGCGCTCATTATGCAACCAGCACTAATACCTACAATAAGCTTATCTGTATTTCTTAAATACTCATCTATACCATACATCTTAAGCGTATTTACAAGTAGCTCTGTTGAACCACCAGAAAAATATAGAATGTCAGCCCATTCAAGCTTTTTTCTAATCTTTGAAGGCTTGGGATTTGAAAATAATCTCATAAAATCCATATTCATTGTATATTGAGAAAATAATCTAACTAATAATCTAGAATTTCTCAAAGAATCCTGGGATGCAGTTGGAAAAAATAAAATATTAGGATTTTTCTTAAATGAAGTTATATACTTTTCAATTGTAAAATCTGTACTTGATGGATCTCTACCACCGATTACTATTATATTTCTCATATGCTCCCCATTAAATTTTTATTCTTCAGTCTTTTTAATTCTTCTTGCCTCTAGTTTATAAATTGGTCCTAGCTTACTCTTTTTTCTCTCATATTCTGTAAGCACATTAAATATTTCTTTTTTATGTAAATCTACTGATATATCACTTAAATACCAACCATCATTTGACAATGATTCAATTGAATATTCAAATAATATAGTATTATCTGTTTTTTGAATAATAGCTCCATCTTCCTTTAAAAACTTCTTATAGCATTCTAGGAATAATGAAGATGTTAATCTTCTCTTTGCATGTCTATTCTTTGGCCATGGATCAGAGAAATTTAAATATATATTTGATATTTCATCCTTGTCAAATATATTTGTAAGATTAATCGCATCCTCATGAATCATTCTTACATTTGGTAAGTCTAATTCAAGGGCCTTTTCTAAGGCTCTAATTTGAACACTTTCAAACTTTTCTACCGCAATAAAATTTACTTCAGGGAATGCTTGTGCCATACCAATAACAAAATCTCCCTTACCGCATCCTATTTCAACACAAATAGGATTATTATTCTTAAATACCTTATTCCAGCCACCCTTATTCTTTTCTGGGTTTATAACATAATATTTTGTGTCAGCCTCTAGTCTTTCTAGAGCTCCACCAATCTTTCTAAGTCTCATATATTTACCTACTTAATTTATAAATTGATTCTGCATATATCGCAATATTTTTTATAAAGGAATCTATACTCCAATATTCATTTGGACAATGTATAGCCTCTTCTTCATTTGGAAACACAGGGCCAAACGCTACACAATTATCAAGTAGCTTGGCATAGGTTCCACCACCAATAGTCATTGGCTTATTAATATTATCATTTGTTTGAGCTTTATATACACTATATAATGTGTCTACTAAAAAGCTATTTGGATCTACATAATGATACAAGCCACATCCATCAAATTCATATGATAGTCCATATTCATTTGTCGTATTTTTCAATCTTTCTCTAATGATATCATCATGTGATTTTGTTGGTACTCTTATATCAACACCTATATAGATATTACCATTATCTATGATAATCTTTCCAGTATTTTTACTTAAATGACCCATATCACCATTTATAACATCAATACCTAGATTAGCTCCATCATCATCATAATTCATGTATTTATCCATATACATAGTAAAATTATCCTTATGAATTGTATTTATAAAATCTACCATTGGATAATTAGCATTCAATCCTTGCTCAGGCAATGATCCATGTGCTTCCTTACCATATATCACATAGGTATTATTTATAATTTCACCATGATAATTATTCTTTTTAATAAATATATTAAATTCATTGGAATAATTCCCTTTCAATGTAACCTCACACCTACTAGGACATACATTTAATACCGTACCACTATTCCATGATTTAATAATACTATCATCCGATAGCTTACCCTTAATAAAGAAATTTGCATGGCATTTTTCACCATATATTAATGGATAATTTGCATCTGGTGAAAAGCCCAAGCTTGGCTTTTCTTCTTTAGTAAAATAATACTTAAGACATCTACTGCCTGTCTCCTCATCACAACCAAGAATAATTCTAACCCTCTTATTTAAAGATATATCATTATCCTTTAGCATTTTTAAAGCGAAATATGCAGCTACCATAGGACCCTTATCATCAAGTACTCCTCTTGCAAATATTTTATTATCTCTGATACTTGGATCAAATGGAGGTGTAATCCATTCTCCAGTTACAGGCACAACATCTAAATGACCTAAAACACCAACGATGTCTTCACCATTTCCATATTCAATATGACCCGCATAATTATCACAATTCAATGTCTTAAATCCATCTAAGCTAGCTTTATTTAAAAATGCCTCAAGGCACTTTTTATTACCATTGCCAAATGGAGCCTGACTATCAGGATTATATTCAGTTAGTACTGTATTAATTCTTAGAATATTAAATAAAAAGTCTAGGGCTTGATCTTTATATTCTAAGGCTAGCTTATTAAAATCCATAGCCTACCTCTTTTTGAAAAAATACAACTGGCATTTCCAGTTGTATCTTTAAATTAGATTTCTTTTCCAAGGTGCATTTCGTAAATACAATCCGCAAGTCCATCTATTGCTTGCTTCTCATCCTCACCCATTGCACAAATAGTAATAATTTCACCACTATAAATACCAAGGCTCATTACTCCCATAATTGATTTCATGTTGACTCTTTTACCTTCAAGTATTAAATCAATCTCTGACTTATACTTAACTGCTTCATTAACTAATAATGTTGAAGGACGAGAATGAATTCCTGATTCTGCAGTTACCTTAAATCTTTTTTCTATCATACCCTTATACCCCCTTATAATCTACTATCGATTTCTCTTTTGATTAGCTTTGAATCAAATTTAAATAACAGTTTAACATAATCTCCAGTAATAAATACTCCTTGTCCTGATAAACTCTTTAGTCCTTCATAATCAGGAAGCTTAGTATCCTTAACCTTAATTTTAAGTCTAGCATTATCAACAAGCACCTCAATGATATTTTCAATACCACCAAGCTTATTGATAATATCATTCATAAAGTCTTCACTTATTTTAATTTTCTTAGGACCCTTTTTCTTAGTAAAAAGCACAATTAATAAAATAATTAATATAAGTGCAGCTACAGCTGCTGCTATAATACCACCAAGTAATCCTGGATTTATAGAAAATATTAGATTAGTCATTATATCAACTCCACTAATAATATTATACTAATATTAACCTTTGTTTTCAAGAAAAACATTAGACTATATCATTTAGTTTGAATAATTAGTTTATTTATTTATAAATATGTGATAAAATTAACATATAAACAAGCACATAAGGAGTCTTAATATGGATAAAATAAATTACACTTTAAACAATTGGTTAGATGAACTAGATAATAAAAGCTTTCCAGACTATGAAAATTTACCTGAATTTGATTTATATATGAAGCAATTAATACCTTATTTAGAAAGAGAATTTAAGGTATTTGAAAATTCATCCCTAGATAAAACAATAACTTCTTCTATGATTAATAACTATGTTAAGAGTGAAGTAATTACTGCACCAATTAATAAGACATATAACAAGGAGCATTTAGTTCAAATATTAGAGGCTTGCTCACTTAAGAAGGTTTTATCTCTTGATGAAATCAAGCAAATCCTTGATATAGAGTTTAAGGATGTAAATAAGGCTGATCCTTATACAGAATTTAAAGATAATACCTCTCTTGAGATTAAGGAAGCTGTGGCAATTACAAAGAGTGAATTAGACAATATTTCAGATAATGATGTTGATGCACTTACTAATTTAGCATTAAAGATGTCTATTAAGGCTAATGCTTATATTACTATTGCTAAAAAGATTTTATTCTTAACTAATATTTATACTGAGATGCAATCTACTAAGCAAGAAAAAAAACAAAAGGAACAAATACCTATTCAGCAATCATTAGATTTATAATAATTAAGCTATCTTCGGATAGTTTTTTTATATTATAAAAGCCTTAGGAAATTCCCAAGGCTTTTTTTGCTAGCTTATCTACCATTTCATTATAGTATAAATTAGTGTGACTCTTTACCTTAACAAAGTTAACTTTAATTTTATCCTTTGCAGCTTTTGCAAATTCCTGATAAACAACACTGATGGCCTCTTTGGCCTTCCATTCACCTGTATACCAGCATTCAATTCCCTTATAATCATAATAAATATCAATTTCCTTAATATTATGATTAATAGCATATTGAATAATAAATCCAGCTCCCTTTATTTCGCCTGCAACATTACGATGCTTAGAATATTCATCAGCATCATATTTCTTGTTAAAGCTTATTTCTTCCTTATTGTAAACTAAGACAGCTCCAAATGAATAATTACCTGTAGCAGGATCATAAGATCCATCTATGTAAGCATAAGGATTATTTGATGAGACTGCTTCCTTTACTTCATTTATGAAATTTTTTGCATCCTCTAGACTTGAAAAGCTTTTATATATGGCATTTTCAAATCCTAGTACCTGCTCCTTACATTCATCCCATGATTCATATATACCAGGCACCTTACCATTTTTAACGGCATAATATTTCATAATAATCACCAATATTATTATATAAAAAAAAGGAGATTTTTGCATCTCCTTTTAGTTTTTTAATTACTTAATTGTAACGAATGACATTCCTTCAGCAGTTACCTTTAATACAGCGTCTCCCTCTTCAAGGTTAAGAGCCTTCTTAGCAGCAGCTAAAGCATCCTCATACTTACCGCAAACTGGTTGAACTCCCCAAGCTAATTGAAGTGAACGACAAGTAGCTCTATCAGCAGCAGCGAAGAATACATCAGCATCTGGACGGAATTGAGAAAGCTTGAATGCTAACTCCTCTGATCCTTCAGCAACGATAGCAGCAACTGTGAAATCCTTAGCGATTGTAGCAACAGCCTCTCCTAAAGCATCTAACTCATTCTTCTCATTTTCGAAGTTCATAACATTTTGAATCATTAATTCATGATCAATGAAATCCTCAGCCTTTTCATCAATCTTTGACATATAGTATACAGCCTCGAATGGATAATCTCCTTGTGCAGACTCTCCTGAAAGCATTGTAGCTGATGTACCATCAAGTACAGCATTGTGAACGTCTGAAACCTCAGCACGAGTTGGTCTTGGATTTTGTTGGATAGAATCTAGCATTTGTGTAGCACAAACAACAATCTTTCCTTGTGATTGAGCTAAGAAAATCATATCCTTTTGGATAGATGGAAGATCCCAAGCATCAACGTCTACTCCTAAGTCTCCACGAGCAACCATTACTCCGTCTGATAACTCAATGATTTCTGCCATGTTTTCAACACCCTCTTGGTTCTCAATCTTAGAAATAATCTTGATATGAGTGTTTCCCTTAGCAGCTAAAATATCTCTAATTTGCTTAATGTCATCTGGACGACGAACGAATGAAGCTGCGATGAAGTCTAGATCTTGATCACAAGCGAACTCCATATCAGCCTTATCCTTAGGGCTAATATAAGCCATATTTAGCTTAACTCCTGGAACATTACAGTTTCTCTTGTTCTTGATCTTACGAGTATTCATAATCTCACAAACTAATTCCTTAACTGCAGCATCCTTCTCTCTAACAACTAAAGTTAGGTTTCCATCCTCGATAAGGATTCTTCCTCCAACCTCGATGTCATCATATAAACCAGGATATGAGATAGCAATCTTCTCAGCATCTCCAAGGTATGAATAATCCATAGTAATACGGATCATTTGTCCCTCACGTAACATAACTGGTTCATCATTCTTTAAGTATCCTGTACGGATTTCAGGTCCCTTAGTATCTAGCATCATAGCGATGTTTAGACCCTTCTCCTCGTTAATAGCCTTAACATTCTTAATACGGAATCCTTGCTCTTCATAGTCTCCGTGAGAGAAATTCATACGCATTACATTCATTCCTGTTCCAATTAGCTTCTCTAAAGTTTCCTTTTGCTCTGAAGCAGGTCCAATTGTACATACAACTTTTGTCTTTTTCATAAATAATTAAATCTCCTTGTATAAATTTGTAATTTATTACCATTTAAAATATTAACATATTTTTGTCTTATATACAATCAATTTATTTAATT
>JAZRVY010000161.1:0-14503 GCA_045599405.1 Anaeroplasmataceae bacterium | reverse complement strand
TAATAATGTATTGTTTGTGCTAGTTTACCTAGCTTTTCCTATCTGCTCTAGTTTCTTTATTGTTTTCCTAGAATTGATTTGTTGTAATTCAATTTCGCTTGGCTTGTTTGTCATATCATTGTTCAGTTTTCAAAGACTTATTAGCTACTGCTTTTTGTCGCAGCGCTTATATATAATAACACTTTCAAACTGCCTTGTCAACAACCATTTGAATATTTTTTTGTTAATTTTCCTTTAATATATAACTATGTTATATGCATAAAAAAATAGGCAGTTAAACCGCCTATTTATGAACTATTCTCATTATATCATTCCATGCAATATATAGCATAAAGGCCATCAACAATATAAACATTATATTATTGATCCATGCTTCTATCTTTCTATTAAGTGGCTTATGTATAATACCCTCTACTATAATGAATACTATTCTTCCACCATCAAGTGCTGGAATTGGTAATAAATTCATTATACCAATGTTTACACTAAGTAAGGATACAAATAGTAATAATGCAATAAATCCCGCACTTATATAATCCTTAATTAATGTATAAATACCAATAACTCCTGATAGATTCTTAACTCCTACCTGTCTAACACCAGTAGGATGAATTAATATCTTTAATGTTCTAACAATTAAAGTACAATCACTCCAGAAATTTTTAAATCCAGCCTTAATAGATGCGAATATATTGTGCTTATACTTAGGAGATACTCCAATAAAGATTCTAACCTTATCTACATTTTGGCTAGACATAACCTCATTTGTATATGATTGAACAACCTGATTATCATCTAGTGTACTATGATAGCTTGATGTTTCACAATCATAATATTCAAAATAAATATTAGATGCATCTATAGGCTTTAGTGTATTAATAACCTCAGACCATGTGCTTACATCTGTCCATACTATCTCAGTACCAGGCTTATTATATGCTTGTACTCCTATTTTAGTAACAATATCTCCATTAGATATTTGAGTATCTTTTTTACCAACCTTATTCTTATATCTAAGTCCGTTATTACCAACCTGAGCTCCTGCGATAGTTCCTGTAAGTGCTGCATATTTATCATCTATTTGAATATTAGATAAACCAATTGAGTTAACTACAACATATGTATCAATTACCTCCGTAATAGTCGTACCCTTTCTATCGGCAGATACTGTCACCTTTACACAGCCCTCATTACATAAATCTTCCATCTTGTCAGAAAATTGCTTCCAAGATTCTACTGTATAGGTATTTGTTCCATCGCCAACACTTAGAATCTTATCTCCCTTTTCAAATACTCCATAGCTAGGGAAATCAGAATCAATTGATCCTATAGTTGTACTCTTATAATTAGGAGTACCTCTTACGATAAAGCAAATCATACATATTACAATCGCAAGAACAAAATTCATAAGTGGTCCTGCAAAGAAAATCATAAATCTTTTCCAAAGTGACTTAGATTCTACTGTTCTTGCATATGGTGCAAGCTGTCTTGTACCATTATCAAAAATATAGAATGCATCCTGTGCAACAGGATATATAGTTGATACTCCTGTAGCCTCATCTAGCAATTCTATTTCTAGCATTTCACCATGTCTAGAAAATAGCTCAGCCTTAACTACCTTACCTTTAACATCACTGGCCTTTTTTTCGGTTAGTATAATTTCAGTAACTACACCATCCTTCAAATTAAGACCTATTTCATCATTTTCCTTTACTATACCAGTTGAATCCTCTTCACCAGCCATAGCTACATAACCACCAATAGGTAACGCTCTAATTGAATATGTAGTTTCTCCTACCTTCTTTTTATAGATAGTAGGTCCCATACCTATTGAATATTCATGACATAAAACTCCAGATTTCTTAGCTGCATAGAAATGTCCGAATTCATGAATAGATACAATCACAGTAAGGACTAATAATAATATTATTATTCTAACTAATATCATCATATTCTTAATTCTCCTCTAATACTCTCTTTTGAATTTCTTCATCAATTCTAATAACATCATCTATAGTGATGCTATCCATATCATAATTCTTAGATAATTCATTTCTAATAATTTTTTCTATATCCAAGAATTTTATTTTTCCATTTAAAAATAAATTAACTGCTGATTCATTTGCCGCATTTAATACTGCAGGATATAATCCACCTTTGGAAATTGCCTCATATGCATATTTTAGGCAAGGATATCTATCCCAAGAAAGCTCCTCAAATGTAAGCTTTGAGGCTTCTAATAAATTAAGTGGCTTTCCATTATATGGCAAATGCTCTGGATATGATAATGCGTATAATATAGGCATTCTCATATCAGGTGAGGCTAATACAGCCTTTACAGATAGGTCATTAAATTCTACTAATGAATGAATAATGCTTTGTCTATGTAATATAGTTTTAATATTATCAGGCTTAATATCAAATAAATAATAGGCCTCAATTACTTCAAATCCCTTATTCATCATTGTAGCACTATCTATTGTAATCTTTTTACCCATGCTCCAGTTTGGATGATTTAATGCATCCTCAACTGTGACATTCTCAAGCTCTGCTCTAGTTTTATCTCTAAATGATCCTCCAGATGCAGTTATAATAAGATTCTTTATATCATCATGCTTCTCACCCTGAATGCATTGCCAAATTGCACTATGCTCAGAATCAATAGGGAATATCCTTACATTATTCTTTCTTGCAAGTGGCATTACAATAAATCCTGCCATTACAAGTGTCTCCTTATTAGCTAATGCTACATCATTTCCTGACTCTATAGCCTCTAGTGTTGGCTTTAGTCCCGCATGACCAACTAAGGCATTAACAACAAGGCCTTTGTTTTGTGATTTATATGAAGCAACCTTTAAAAGTCCTTCATCTCCATAAACAAAAAATGGAGTATAGGAAAGCTTAATATCTACATTTTCTCTTAAACAAACAAGTTCAGGTTTAAATTCTTCAATAAGCTTTTTAGATAGCTCAAGGACTCTTCCAACCGACATAGCTACTACTCTAAGCTTATCTGGATTTTGTCTTACTATATCTAAAGTTTGTTTTCCAATAGAGCCTGTGGCTCCAAGTAAATATAAATCCTTCATTTTATACTCCATTTATTATTAAAATCCAGCTGCTAGATTTGTATATAAAACAATTACTGTAAATAGGAACATAGCAACATAGATAGCTGAATCTAGTCTATCTAGTACTCCACCATGACCTGGGAATATATTACTATAATCCTTAATTTCATATGTTCTTTTAAACTTAGATGCAACTAAGTCTCCAACCTGACCACAAATTGATAATGTAATAGTTAATATTACAATAAATACAATCTTAAATACCTTTGATAGTCTATTGAAATCTGCAGCCATATATCCACAATTATCAAAGATTGTGAATCCTGTATGACCTAAGCACTTATTATAAAGTAAGCAGAATGCTACACCACAAATTGTAGCGATGAAAGTTCCACCAAATGCTCCCTCCCAAGTCTTTTTAGGACTAATATAAGGACTCATTTTATGCTTTCCAAAGAAATATCCTGTAAAGTATGCAAATACATCTGTAAATACTGTAACGCAGAATAGATATAAAACAAACTCTAATCCTGCAGCACGTAATAATGTAATAGCTCCAAATCCAAGTCCAGGATATAAAATAGCTGTTAATGCTCTACCTATAGAAGCTCCATTAAAGTCTCTATAAATTACCATTAGTAATAGCATTATCATTACAATTACTATGAATGTTGGTATAAATCCAAATCTTAGGTTATATAAAGTTAGAGCCTTTGCTGCAAGCGATGTTGGCTCAAATTCTGTTAGGAATGATAGATATAGTAGCAATGTTAGTACTACAGTTATTATCTTTACTAGAAGTGGAAACTTATGTCTCTTTTCATACATGTTAATTAATTCTACTGAAGCAAATAAAGCTAATGCACACATCATTATTTGAAATAATATGAATAGCTTATCTACTAATAATACAGGTAGAAATATAGCTGCTAGTAATGTACCAGTTAATATTCTTGTTTTCATTATTTAGTCTCCTTTAATCCTCCAAAGCGTCTATTACGGCCTTGGAAATTCACTAAAGCCTTAATTAATTCTTCCTTATTGAAGCTTGGCCAATATACATCAGTGAAATATAATTCACTATAAGCAAGCTGCCATAGTAAGAAATTACTTATTCTTTGCTCTCCGCTAGTTCTAATTAACAAATCTAGCTTAGGAAGTCCCTTTGTATATAAGTTATTTTCAATTAAATCTGGAGTTATGTCATTAATATTGATTTTACCATCTACTACCATTTGACAAATATTCTTAGTTGCTGTAGATAGCTCCTCATAAGATCCATAATCAACACATAATGATAATATAAGCCCAGTATGATTTTTAGTAGCACTTTCTACTTCATCAATTATATCTTGAAGAGCCTTGGGAATAACTCCCTTTCTTCCTAGGATTTGTATTTTATAATTTGAATTTAAAATTTTATCCTTATATCTTTTATACCATCTAATTGGAGTTTGCATTAGGTAATTTACCTCTGCATCTGGTCTCTTCCAATTTTCTGTACTAAAGCAAAAGCAAGTAAATGCCTTTATTCCTAGCTCTTGGCAAGCATTTGCAATTCTAACAATGTTTCTTGCACCTTCTCTATGTCCCAAGAATCTAGGTAATAATCTCTTCTTAGCCCATCTACCATTACCATCTAAAATGATAGCAATATGATTAGGTATATTATTCATATCTAACTCATTGTTCATAGATAAGACTCCTTTGTAATAAAATACTTAATAATTATACTATGAATGTTTATATTTTTCAAATATAAGAATATTTGATAAAGAAAAATGAGGGCTTACACCCTCATTTTATTAGATTGTTAATAATTCTTGCTCCTTAGCCTTACCGATTTCATCAGCCTTAGCTACCTTCTTGTCAGTTAGAGCTTGAACGTCCTCTAGACATCCCTTCTCTTCATCCTCTGGTAATTCTAGCTTCTTAATCTCGTCATTAGCATCACGTCTAGCATTTCTAATTTGAACCTTGTAAGTTTCAGTCATCTTAGCAACATCCTTACATAATTCCTTACGACGTTGTTCAGTCATTTGTGGAAATACTAATCTAATTCCAGCTCCATCATTTTGAGGAGTTAGACCTAAATTAGAAGCTGTAATAGCTTTCTCAATTTCCTTTAATGTTGACTTGTCATATGGCTTAATATAAAGTTGGTTAGCTTCTGGTGCAGAAACTGATGACATTTGCTTGATAGGAGTTGGTACACCATAGTATTCTACAACAATACTGTCAAGAATAGATGGGTTAGCTCTACCAGTTCTTACTTGATTTAATTCACGCTCAAGAGCAGCTAAAGACTTATCCATAGCCTCTTCAGCATCTAATAATACCATATCGCTCATTTCAGACATAATTAATACCTACCTTTTACTTTACTAATGTACCAATCTTTTCACCCATAACAGCTTTAACGATGTTACCTGGCTTATTCATGTTAAATACGATACATGAAAGATTGTTATCTCTACATAATGTAGCAGCTGTCATATCCATAACAGCTAAATTGTTAGCTAATATTTCACTAAATGTTAATTCTTCAAATAGTTTAGCATCTGGATTCTTCTTAGGATCTGAATCATATACTCCTTCAGTTCCGTTCTTAGCCATTAATACTAGCTCTGCTCCGATTTCAGTTGCACGAAGCACGCATGCTGTATCTGTTGAGAAATATGGCGAACCAATTCCTCCAGCAAAGATACATACTCTATTCTTTTCAAGATGTCTTATAGCACGACGTCTTATATATGGCTCTGCTACCTCTTGAATATCAAGTGCACTTAATACTCTTGTAGGTACTCCAACCTTCTCTAATCCTTCTTGAACAGCAAGTCCATTCATGATAGTTGCAAGCATTCCCATGTAGTCAGCTTGTGCTCTTTCCATTCCTAGCTCACTTGCAGTCTTACCTCTCCACATATTTCCTCCACCAACAACGATACCAATTTGAACACCTTGCTGATAAACCTCTTTAATTTGTAAGGCAACCTTATGTACTGTTTCAGGATCAATACCAAATGGAGTATCTCCCTTTAGGGCCTCTCCACTAAGCTTTAATAATACTCTATTATACATATAAAACACTTCCCTTGATTATATTTTTTTATAAAAAAGGGGAACTATAAGCGTAGTCCCCCTAAGTTAATTACTTAGCTAATCCAGCTTGAGCAGCTACTTCAGCAGCGAAATCAACTACTTGCTTCTCAATTCCCTCTCCAACCTTTAGACGAGTGAAGCAGCAAACAGCCATCTTATTTCCCTTAACGTAAGCTTCAACAGTTTGATCTGGATTCTTAACGAATGGTTGATCTAATAAGCACTTCTCTTGTAGAGACTTATTTAAACGTCCAGTAACCATCTTCTCGATAATTTCAGCTGGCTTTGAAGCATTCTTTGGATCATTCTTAGCCTCAGCAATAAGAATGTTCTTCTCTGATTCAATAACATCAGCAGGAATTTCGTTTCTTGATACGAACTCTGGAGATAATGCAGCAACGTGCATAGCAACATCCTTAGCAACAGCCTCATCAGCTCCGTCACAAGTTGTAACTACAACGATGTTTCCTCCATTGTGCTTGTAAACACCAAATACTTGGTTATCATTCTTAACGATTCTTTGAACTCTACGTAATGAAACCTTCTCTCCGATTACAGCTGAATCCTCAAGGATAACTGTAGCAAGATCCTTTCCATTAACATCTAGCTTTAAAGCGCAATCTGTGCACTTAGCATCTGAGTTGATTAGAACGTCTCCAACCTTAGCTAATAAAGCTAAGAACTTGTCATTCTTTGCAACGAAGTCAGTCTCTGAGTTTAACTCATAAACAACAGCTTCATTTCCCTTAACTGCAACTGAACATAATCCTTCAGCAGCAACACGGTCTGCCTTCTTAGCAGCCTTAGTGATTCCCTTTTCACGTAACCAAACGATAGCCTTCTCCATATCGCATTCGCATGCTTCAAGAGCCTTCTTGCAATCTAGCATTCCAGCAGCTGTTCTATCACGTAATTCCTTAACCATTGCAGGTGTTACTTTAACTTCCATCTTATATCCTCCGTTAAATACTGAGATTACTCAGCCTTTTCTGTATTTTCAGCAGCCTTCTTAGGAGCAGGTCTTCCCTCTCTCTTTACACCAGGCTTCTTTGTATTGTTGTATGGCTTTCTTTCCTTGTTTTGGTTCTCTCTGTTCTTTGCATCCTTAGCCATTTCTGCTCCAAGGTCTACATTTTCCTCTTCGAACTTCTCAACAACACCACCTTGAGCCTCAACTACAGCGTTTGCCATAGTCTTAGTTACTAAGCTAACAGCTCTAATAGCGTCATCATTTGCAGGGATAACGTAATCTACGTCATCTGGATCACAGTTTGTGTCAACAATTCCAAATACTGGAATGTTTAACTTTCTTGCCTCAAGAATAGCATTGTGCTCCTTACGTGGATCAACGATGAATAATGCTTCTGGAGCCTTAGTCATTTCCTTGATTCCTCCAAGGTTCTTCTCAAGCTTTTCTCTTTCAGCCTTTAATCCAGCTACTTCCTTCTTTGGAAGTTGCTCGAATACACCATTCTCTTCCATAGTGTATAACTCTTGTAATCTAGCGATTCTCTTCTTGATTGTCTTGAAGTTAGTAAGAGTTCCACCTAGCCAACGGTTGTTGATGAAGTACATACCACATCTCTCAGCCTCAGTCTTGATAGCCTCTTGAGCTTGCTTCTTAGTTCCTACGAAAAGAACCTTTCCTTCGTTCTTGACGATTTCGAATAAAGCTGCATAAGCCTTTTCGATTTGATCTGCAGTCTTTTGTAGATCGATAATATAAATTCCATTTCTAGAAGTGTAGATGTACTTTCCCATCTTTGGGTTCCATCTGCGAGTTGCATGTCCGAAGTGAACACCAGACTCTAATAATTGTTTCATTGAAACTACTGACATAATTTTTAATCCTCCATATTTCTTTTTGTTTTTTAGCCTCTGCTACTTTCAACATATTGTGCCACAGATTAACTGCACCGACACCTTACTCCAGCAGCATGTGTATTTTATGCCTTTTAAAGTATAACATATCGATTGACAATAATCAACTCAAAAATAAAAGAAAAAGCACTATTATAAAATAGCGCCATTCTTTACTGTAAATTTAACCTCATTTAATCCACTTACATTTGTATCTGCATATACTCCTGTAACAGAATCCTTAACTGTTGCAGATGTGTAAATTGGAGCTAATACATAAGATAAAGATCTAGCAGTTGTATATTGCTTTGTCTTTGAATCCTTGTACCAATCTACATAAACAACCTTAACAGGAACATATACTACTGCACTGTATCTAGTTGCCTTCTCTTGATTATCATATCCCTCTGGGAATTCAATTCTAGCACTTTGCTTAGTTTGGAAAGGAATTGATTCCTCAGTCTTTAAAATAGTGATAATCTCTGAATAATCTGTAGATGATAATGCGTATGTAGCTGCATAATTAGAATTTACTCTTGTTAGCTTAGCTGACTTATATCCCTCTAGATATGAGTAGCTAACTAGTTTACTTGCATTTACATCAGTAGGTAAATATACCTCATAATGATCTGTATGCTTTGCTGTATATCCAGTTTCAGCCTTATTGATATCCTCATCATTAATTGCTGTATCACTGAATGCAATTTTATCTGTATTTGCTACAACATCCTTAATATAAGTGCTGTAAAATGCATTTTCATCTGAAATTGTATAAGTTCCAGGATTCTTTGATTGACCACCACAGCTAGTAAGTGCTGCAAGTGTAGCTAATCCTAGAGCTGGTAAAATGAACTTCTTCATATTATATTCTCCATTTCTAAAAAATCAACGATACTATTTTATTATTATTTCTAATATAATTCAATACCCTTTTACTTTTTATTTCTAGGGAAAGCCTCTTTATATACAGCCTTAATTGTTTCAGTACTAACATGAGTATATATTTGAGTAGTCTTTAAATTCTCATGCCCCAAAAGCTCCTCAACTGTTCTCAAATCAGCACCATTGTCAATTAATGCTGTCGCAAAGCTATGCCTAAGCATATGTGGTGAAATATTAAATGTTTCACCCATTTTCTCTACTATAGAATCTAAAATGACTCTAACTCCTCTAGGTGTAAGCTTAGTTCCATTTTTATTTAAAAGTAGCTTTCTTTCATTTGGCTCACTGCTTTTTCTTAAAAGGTCTAATCTTTCATAGGTAATATAATGCTTTAAATCTATAGCTAAATCCTCAAACATTATTACTACTCTATCCTTATCTCCCTTACCACCCTTAACATTAATTGTCATATTATTGAAATCAATATGCTTAATTTCAATATTACATAGCTCACTAACACGTAGCCCACATCCATATAAAATCTCTATAATAATATAATTTCTCATACCTAGAGATGTCTTTTTATCTATAGATGCAAACATCATATTAATTTCTTCATTTTTAACTATATGAGGTAATCTTTTAGGTACCTTATCACTCTTAATATCATCAAAGAAATTTTCCTTTACATGATGATTTTTAAGCAAATAGCTATAAAAGGATCTTAGACTACTCATCTTTCTATTTACCGTAGTAGCCTTCTCTCCATTACCATTTAAATATGAATGATAATTGGCACATATTCTTTTATTTCTAATAAATAATAATCCTTGTGCTAGCTTTTCTGAATGTATAAAATCAGCAAAATCATTAACATCCTTAATATAGGCCTCTATAGTGTTAGATGAATAATTCTTTTCAGATGAAAGATATTCCTTAAATGCTTCAACTGCCTCTAAATCAGTTCTCATCTAACCACTCCTTAGCCTTTTTCATAGCCTCTATGGCTCTTTCTCCATATAGTCTCTTTCTATCCTTCTTGCTGTGCTTAAAGCCTAGCTCTGTCATAATACCCCAGTTAGAATTCATAGGCTGGAATCCCTCAGGATTAGCATTGGCTATATAAGACACCATAGCTCCTAGCATAGTTTCCTTTGGCATTTCAAATAAATCCTTACCAGATAAATATCTATCCATATTAATACCCGCAAGAATACCAGTTGCAGCACTCTCTACATATCCCTCTACTCCACTTAGTTGTCCTGCAAAGAAAATATTAGGATATTTTTTAGTTTGCATATAGGTATTTAAAATCATAGGCGCATTGATATAAGAATTTCTATGCATAACTCCATATTTAACAAAGGTTGCATTCTCAAGCCCCGGAATCATACTAAATACTCTCTTTTGCTCTGGCCATTTTAAATGAGTTTGAAATCCAACTAAATTATACATAGTCTTTGCAGCGTCATCCTGTCTCAGCTGAACAACTGCATATGGTCTTTTACCATCTGGAGTTTCAAGACCCACAGGCTTCATTGGACCAAAAAGTAGAGTTTGTTCTCCTCTTTTGGCCATGATTTCAATTGGCATACATGCTTCAAAAACCTTAAGCTCAAATCCCTTAGGCTCAACGCACTCTGCAGTAATTAACGCATTATAAAAATTATCCCACTCTTCTTTAGTCATAGGACAATTTAAATATGAGGCCTCACCCTTATCATATCTACTCTTTAAATAAACCTTATTATAATCAAGTGTATCAGCAAGAACTACTGGAGCCTGTGCATCAAAAAAATAAAAATCATCAGCTCCAAATAGCTTTTTAATATTTAAGCTTAAATCATCACTAGTTAGTGGCCCTGTAGCTATAATAGTAGGTACACCTGTATCAATGTTTGTAACTTCCTCATTAATAACTTTAATATTTGAAATAGATTTGATAGTATCAGTTATTGCTTGTGAAAAGCCCTCTCTATCTACAGCAAGTGCTCCACCAGCCTCAACAAAGTGCTCTCTTGCCATTTTGATAATTAAAGAATCAAAAAGCTCCATTTCTTTTTTTAATGCTCCACACGCATTATCAATAGAATCATTTTTAAGTGAGTTAGAGCAAACAAGCTCACCAAACTTATGAGTTTTATGAGTTGGTGTCATCTTTACAGGTCTCATTTCATAAAGATTAACATTATATCCTTTTTTAGATAAATAATATGCAGCCTCACATCCAGCAAGCCCTGCACCAATAACATTAACTATCATTTAAATCACCAAACTAATTATAGCATAAAAAAAGATAACCTTATCAGTTATCTTTGAAATTAAATAAATTTACTTCTCTTTTATACCAATTAATGGGATCAATACCCTTTTCAATTAGATATGTATTAGCCTTACTAAATGGCTTAGACTTCCAAAATCCCTTATATGCTCCTAAAGGAGATGGATGTGCAGACTTAATAATTAAATGATTAGGATTAGTAATTAGCTTTTCTTTAGAAATAGCACTATTACCCCATAGGATAAAGACTATAGGATTACTGCTTTCATTAAGTAGCTTTATAGTATTATCTGTAAGAATCTCCCACCCCTTCTTTTGATGAGAATTAGGGCTATTATGCCTTACAGTTAAAACTGTATTTAATAAAAAAACTCCTTCATGTGTTAAATACTCTAAATTACCATTTTGGTTAATCTCTACTCCTAAATCATCACTCATTTCCTTATAAATATTTTTAAGTGATGGAGTCACAGTACCATTTTCAACACTAAATGATAATCCATGAGCCTCACCATAATTATGGTATGGATCTTGACCTAAAATAACAACCTTAACCTTATCATACTCAGTATATTTATAAGCATTAAAGATATTATCATAATCTGGATGACAAACATTATTCTTATATTCATCATTCACAAAATCCATAAGCTTCTTATAATATTCCTTTTTACTTTCCTCTTTTAAAAATAAATCCCAATTCATATAATCACCCAAATAAAAGAGACCATATTTTCATATGGCCCCTATTATATTTTATTGTCTAGTTTCGATTACTGCATAATCTCCATCTTCACGAAGATATAATACATTTACTCTACCAGTTTCCTTATCTAGATATACGAAGAAATCATGTCCAGTTAATTCCATTTGTCCCATAGCCTCTTCAAGAGTCATTGGTGTTAGGTCTACTTGCTTGTTACGAACAAGCTGTGCAGCCTTCATTTCCTTATCTAAAGCTTCAATATCTAAATTCTCGCTGAAAGAAACTCCAAGTCCCTCTTTGTTGCTCTTTTCCTTAGTACGAGTCTTATACTTTCTGATTTGTGCAATTAGCTTTTCTACTGTCTTATCGATAGCAGCATATAAATCCTCATCAGCAACCTCAGCACGTAAGATAGCATTCTTTGTTGGGATTGTAACCTCAACCTTGTGGAACTTAGGATATACCTTACATACCACTCTAGCATTTAATTCCTCTTGGAAATAATTTTGTAGCTTTGATAGCTTCTCCTCAGCAAATTCCTTATTTGCTACAGATGGACTAAATCCATTCTTTCCTACTACTTCAACATTCATAATTAATCACTCCATTTCAAACCACTCTTTTTGGTTCAACTATATTATACCAATAAAAGCCTTACTTTTCAAGTAAATACGCATTTTTATACACATTGAAGCGATTGTTCACTCCTAAAGGACAAAAAAAGAGGTGAGATTAAATCTCACCACTAAAATCCTTCTCATAATCACAAGAAAATTTACTATAGCTGCTATCAATATCAATTTTAGTAAATATTCTTTCATCTTTAATAGTTGGATGTATAAATGATAGCTTATATGCCTGTAGGCAATATAATCCATTAGTTTTCTTTGCTCCATATTTATTATCACCTACTAAAGGATGATTAATATTAGCAAATTGACATCTTATTTGATGATGTCTACCTGTAATAAGCTTAATTCTTACTAATGATTCATTATTAGTACTTGCAAGGACCTTATATTCAAGTATAGCCTCCTTACCATTTTTATTTACATAGGATTTATTTTCAGATTCATTCTTAAGTAAATAATCCTTTAATGTAATAAACTGGCTAGATATAGGCATATTACCCTCTAGTATTGCTAGATATTCTTTATGCATTTTATTATTTCTAATATCCTCAGATAATCTAGAAGCCGCCTTACTTGTTCTTGCAAAAACCATAACTCCTGATGTATTTCTATCTAGCCTATGAACTAAGCCTAAATATACATCACCTGGCTTATTATATTTAACCTTTATATATTCCTTTAATAAGGTAAGCATATCTAAAGCCTCACTACCATCAGCCTGAGATAATATTCCCTTAGGCTTGTAGGCAACTATGATATGATTATCCTCATATAATATATCAAGCTTCATTTTATTTAGCTTTACCGTAGGAACCAAACATTTGGTTCTTGTCTGTTACAACCTTAGAAATTTCCTCACATCCTGGAGCTAAAAGCTTACGTGGATCAAATCCCTTTCCCTCAAGATCCTTTCCAGCCTCTATATACTTTCTTACTCCGAAAGCGAATGCTACCTGAAGCTCTGTATTAACATTAACCTTGCATACACCATGGTTAATAGCCTCTCTAATCATTTCCTTAGGAATTCCAGATCCACCATGAAGTACTAGTGGTAATCCCTTACAAGCATCCTCAATATCAGCTAAAACCTTAAAGTTAAGCCCAGCCCAATCATCTGGATACTTTCCATGAATATTTCCGATTCCAGCAGCTAGCATATCTATACCAGTCTCTGCTAGCATCCTACACTCTATAGGTGAAGCTAATTCTCCAGAGGATGCAACACCATCCTCAACTCCACCAATTCCTCCAACCTCACCCTCAACAGTGACATTGAATTTCTTAGCCTTATTTACAATTTCAGTAGTCTTTTTAACATTTTCTTCAATACTAAATTTACTTCCATCAAACATTACTGATGTATATCCACACTCTATAGCCTTTAGTGCTCCCTCATAAGTACCATGGTCTAGGTGTAGGCATACTGGAATTGTTATTCCGTTAAACTCACAAATGTTAGAAACCATATTATATACATTCTTATATCCACCCATATACTTTACAGCACTTTCAGATGTTTCTAAAATTACTGGGGTTTTAGTTTCTTGGCATGTAGTGATTATAGTCTTTATCCACTCTAAATTGTTAATATTGAATGCCGCAATTGCATAATGCTCCTTTTGAGCAGTTAATATTATTTCTTTTGCATTTACTAGCGCCATTGCTAACACCTCTCTCTATAACATTAAAATTATATCTTAAATTCATATTTTTTTCAATATATATTGTGCGACTTTTTCCATAAAAAAAGAGCCTAAAACAGGCTCAATTGTGTGTATTTTCTTTGATAAGAATAAATATGAGATAGTACCTTTTGCTTATCACAAACTATCTTATTATTCTCACAAAGCTCCTCTATATATTTTTGTACCATTTGCTCCTTAGGGCTTCTTATAAATAAATCATTTAATCTTTGATCCTCATATTTACTCTTTAAGCCTCTATAATTAGCATCTAGTATCTTATATAA
>JAZRVY010000160.1:0-3270 GCA_045599405.1 Anaeroplasmataceae bacterium | reverse complement strand
TTATTGAGTTCTTAGCTACTACTATTGCATATCTTGTACATGATGAATCTGAAACACATGCAAATTCAACACCATCTATAGCCTCTAGCTCTCTATACTTTGCAGTAACATGCTTATTTGTATTATTCGGCATATTACATGATACAGATGCCCAGCCATCGTTAAAATTAACCACATAATTTGAATCTGTATGTGTTGGCTGTCCATTATAAAATATTGCGTAATCCTTTAAAGCTTCTACTGCCTTTTGCTTATCAATATTTGGTGTAAAATACCAAATATAATTACAAGCATAGCCTGTTGAATCATCGGTAACACTCCAGTCTATATTATCTGGTATTGTATCGCCTACTGGTATTTTATTTGCCATAAGCATTGGAGCTTCTACAAGCTCAAATGATTCAATTTTAGGACTTGCATCTATATTACATGATGTAAGTCCCATTACTGATATAAAGGCTCCAGCTAATGCTAATGAGCCTAATAAAAATTTTCCCTTCTTCATTTATTTCTCCTTTATTAATTCATATATTTTTGTTCCTAAATAATAGATTACATATAGTATTACTATTCCTGATAGTACAGATAATGTAATACCCACAGCCTTTCCTAAATTAAATTTAGTATTATTTACTATAGGCTTTTCTGTTGGTGTATCATCTAGCTTATTATTCTCATCTCCACCATAGATATAATCATCGTCTGCAGTTGGAAGCTTATCAGGAACATATGAGTCCTTTGTTAGATTAAAACCTACCTTAGCTGTACCTACTGCAAGGTGATCCTTAGAATCTGTATCTACAAATAATGCAGCATATAATACATTTTCATAAATGTCACAAGCTGATGCATATGGTATTTTAAAATCTGTATTCTCATAGTAGGATTCCTGCTGAGCTATAGCATCATTAAGTAGAATTCCTAAATCATTTTTATAGGTAGAACCATCTACTACTATTGAATATGCATCCTTGTTTGTTCTTCCTATCATATACTCAGCACCATATTTAGATTCTACTATTTTGATTCTTGAAAACCTTCCATATTGGTTTTGTCCAATACCTGCCTTAAAATAGGTTGTAATTGTATAGCCATATATGTCTTCCTTTATTTCATAATCTAGCTTTATATCATCATTATCAGGATCATCTCTTAAAGGGAATTCATTATTCCAAATGATATAGGTCTTTAAGAATTCCATAGCCTTATATGGGTCTATATTTGATGTCATCCAAAATTCTGATGCACATGCTATTCCTTGTGTTGCAGCTTTTGAATCAGCATTAGCGATTCTATCGTAATATTCCTGGTCTGCAGCATGAACACTAGGGATTACTAGTGATATAGCGGCTACTAGTAATCCAAGTGTAATTAATATCTTATTTTTAAGAGTCACTTGTTAATGCCTCCTTTACTGTAATTACTAACTTATAACCTACATAGAAAATTAATAGGAAGCCTGTAACAGCTAGTACTATTGCAAATACATTTTTAGTAACCTCAAACACATTGGCTATTCCATCTACTATTGAGTAGGCTACATCCTTTGTTTTCCATAGAGTGCCTTCTGTATCAAGGATTAAATCTCTATCAATGATATTTAAGGTCTTACCATCAACAGCATCCATTGTTACCTTTACATCGTAGGTCTTATTATCTATAAGATAATTTAGTCTTAGGATTTTAAAATCCTTTATTTTTTTATAGTTTGATTCAACACAGTTATCTGAGAATATATCCCAGTTCTGTTCGGAATAATTTAGCATCAGCTCATATTTATAGGTTATTGAATCATTTCTATTTGATTTAAATATTCCTTCCTTAAATCCATAGGTATCATAAAGTCCGAATATTCCCGTTGATTTTTTTACCGGCTTAAGTGATTTAGTTACTCTTTGTTCCTTAGTATTTAACCAGAATTGATACCAGTCCTTATTTTCACTTGATAGGATATAAGAAACGTCAACTCTATAGATTTTATCTATAGCTATTGATGTATTGAAATGAACATAATGCATATATCCGCCAAAGCCAAAGTCATAATAGCTTTGTACCTCACAGTCCTTAATAAGCTTATAGGCATGAGTTACAAGCTGACATGCTGACTTCTTTCTATATTCTGGTGTTATTCCTAAATCAAATACTACGTCTGTATCTATATTTGCTGAATATGTATTCTTAGGATCTGGATCATTTGTAAATTGAAGCTTATCTATTCCTGTCTTTACATTTGTAAAGCTATACTTTTGCGTTAGTGGAACTCCAAAATGATTACCTTGGTAGTCATATCCTCCTATTGGAGTTATATGAATTGCTAGGTCATATGTTGGATAATAGAAATACCTTGAATCATACCAGAATGGTTTGAATAAATCATTCTCTGGATATTGGCTATATTTCTTACCATTAAGTGTTAATTCATTTATTGTCATGAATTCAGATGGTAAATATTTGGATGTCCATATTAAATATAAATAGGATGATGATTCACCTGCATCAGCATCATAATATAGACCTAATATTCTATCTGGATCTAAGTATTCAGGTTCTACATCTAGGTTTGTTAGGATATCATACCAAACGCTATTCCATTCGTTTTCATACCATTCTATTGTTTGATATAAATAGCCCGCAGACATTGATGCAAAATACTGTTTTAGCTCATCATCGCCTTGCCTATACATTTTTGTATATAAGGTTTGGTATCCTGCAGATGATGAAAAGCTTTTATGATAGCTTGGAAGCTTTCCGTTATCTACAAGCTGCGATACCTCATTTTGGATTGAATCATATTCTGAAGCATGAACATTTGCAGATAGCATAAATACCATAGCTATACCTATTACTAGAGTCATAAATATTCTTATTCTTTTTGACATTTACTTCCTCCCTTTGAATTCACTTTGTCATTTAGAAAGCCTATTAGCTTTTTAAATAGGAAAGCTATTCCTTTAAAAAAAGCTATAATTAGCTTTAAAAGCATCTTTAATATTAGAAGTAAAGCGCCAAATACCTTTGACGCTAAACTAATTATTATACTAAGTATCATTTATTACTCGTTATCTTCTGATTCTGATGAATCGTCTAATAATGTATCAACCTTAGTGAATTCGTATTCTGTTGTAATCTTTGATAAGTAGTATGACTTCTTATCATTTAAATAGAATGTTCTCTTTACTGGATATGTAGGAGTACCAATTTCTACGATTACTGCATGATACCCACGATCCTCATCCTTTGCCTTAGCATATACAAATTCTGCAGGGCAAT
>JAZRVY010000159.1:0-8761 GCA_045599405.1 Anaeroplasmataceae bacterium | reverse complement strand
TTAAGTATATTACCAAAGAGCGGAGCTAAAATAGCTTGGGATATAATAACTATCATAATGATTGTCGCAATTATATTTAATATTATTGCTGGCTTTAGAAAAGGATTCTGGAGATCATTATGGAAGATAATTGCTAATGGCGGATCACTTGTACTTGCAATTATATTCGCAAGACCGCTTGGAAAGGCCTTTAATAGCATTTCAAGCCTACATAATTTTACAGATGATAAGCTAACAACGTGGGCTGGAAAGGTTAATAACCATCAATTTAAGGTAGCCTTAAATGATACTACTAAACCATATATTTTAGATAGTATTGAAACAGATAGAGTCATTAAATCATTCGCAAAGCCACTTAAAAAGGCTATTTCTAGTGCTCCTGATGGTACAATGTGTAATAGTGTAATTGGTGATGTAATCACTAAATTTGTTATGATTGGTATCGCTGCAGTAGCTATTTATTTAGTTGCTAGAATATTATTCTTTGTTTTAGGATTAGTATTAAGAGATATCTTTAATAGAGATAATGATGAACCTGGATTATCAGATAGATTATTTGGATTATTATTTGGATTCCTACAAGGAATATTATCTTGTATATTAATAGCTGGTATTTGTTATTTCCTAATAAAGGTAAATATTAATAACACTAAGTTTATTGATTTTATGTATACAAAGATGTTTAAGGGATTAACAAATGATAATACTTGGTCAATCGGACAAGGATTCTATGCGATAGTAGAATCAATATTAAAATAATGAAGAGTCACTTTTTTGTGGTTCTTTTTATTTTCTAATTGTAAATATATTGTAAATAAAATATAATTATCTTGTAATGATTTATCATTACGGAGGTTTTTATGTATTTATCTTTATTTAATGCGGTTAAGGTAACATTAGGACTAGGAGGTCAGGTTTGGTTAGCTGTACTATATGTACTTTGTGGACTTGGTATATTCCTTTATGGTATTGACCTAATGGGTGGAAGCCTTAAGGCTTTAGCTGGTAATAAGATGAAAACAATCATTGAAAAATCTACAAATAGTCCTATTAAAGGAATGCTACTTGGATTTTTAATTACTATGCTAACACAATCTGCATCTGGTACATCAGCTCTTGCTGTATCGTTAGTTGCAGTTGGATTAATGACTTTCCCACAGGCTTTAGGTATATTACTTGGAGCTAATATAGGAGGAGTTGTTCTTACCATTATCATGGCAGGATTCCAAAGCATTAACATAATGCCTGTTGTATCTGTTATTTTAGTAGCTATAGGAGCAGCAATGGTATTTTTCTTTAAAAAGAAGAAGGTTAAGCAAATTGGATCTGTTGTTCTTGGATTTGGTTTAATATTCCTTGGATTATCATTTATCTCTATGAGTATGAAAACAATTGAGAGCCAATATCAAACTCAAATTCAAAATCTATTCAGTAAATTAGCAGATATGCCAGTTGTTGGTGTTATTGTAGGTACATTATTTACATTTGTTGTACAATCATCATCAGCTACAATTGGTATCGTACAAGAAATGTATGCTAGTGCTACAATCCCATTAAAGGGAGCACTTGCAATTATGCTAGGAGCTAATATTGGTACAACAATTACAGCATTAATTGCTTCACTAGGAAGTAGTAAGGCTGCAAGAAAGGTTGCTACAGCTAATATTTTAATTAAGCTTCTTGGAGTTATAGTATTTATGTTTGCGTGGCTAGGATTTAAAAACCTAGTATTATGGGTAAATGAATTAACATTTGGTGCAAAGCATAACTCAATGATTATTGCCCTTGCCCATCTATTCTTTAATATCATTAACTCATTTGCATTCTTATTCTTACTTAAGCCGCTTGCATTCTTATGTAATAAGATTGTTAAGGGTGATGATGAATCAGACCTTGAAAAGCAGCTTTCAGATTACACTCTTATTAAAAAATCTCCTGAGCTTGCGATTGAATTCGTAAAGAGTGCGGTTGATTATATGGGTGAGCAAACAATGCATTATTTCCATCTAACAATGGAGTATTCACTTGAAAATGTTGCTGGAGCTGTAGAAAAGGCAGAAAAGTATGAGCATGAAATTAATGGACTTGATAAGCGAATTCACGATTATTTAGTTCAAATAATTTTAGCTGATTTAAGTAATACTAATTCTAATATAGTTTCTAAATATTTAGATACTATTAAGGACCTTGAGAGAATTGGAGACCATTGTACTAATATCATTGAGTTCTTTGCTCAAAGATATGAGGTTGGTCTAGAGCTTTCTAAGGATGGTAGAATTGAGCTTCATCAAATGTATGAGGTTTTACTAGAAATGGTTGATAACTCGATTCTAGGAATTAAGACTTGGGATAAGAATTTAGCTCAAGTAGTAGTAAATGATGAAGCTAAGGTAGATGACATGGAAGAAATCTATCGTAAGCACCATGTTGATAGATTAATGAAGGGTGTATGCTCAGTTTCTAACCTAGATTATTATGTAGATATTCTATCAAATCTTGAAAGAATTGGAGATCATACAGATAATATCGCTAACAATGTATTAAACGAGAATTATCTTGAGGGAGAAATTTATAATCACTAATTATAATATAAAGGCCTTTTGGTAACAAAAGGTCTTTTTTTATGCTATAATATTTTGTGGAAGGTGATTGAAATGTCTTTTGAATTAGTAAGTGAATATAAGCTATCTGGAGATCAAGAAAATGCTGTAGATACACTTGTAGATAATTTTAATAAAGGCCATAAAGAGCAAATCCTTCTAGGAGCTACAGGTACAGGTAAAACCTTTACTATGTGCAATGTTATTAAAAAGTTAGGAAAGCCTACAATTATTCTTGCACATAATAAAACCTTAGCTGGTCAATTATATAGTGAGGTAAAGGAATTCTTTCCTCATAATCACGTAGCTTATTTTATTTCTTATTATGATTATTATCAGCCGGAGGCTTATAATTTTAAAACTGATACATATATAGAAAAGGACGCAAAAATTAATGAGGAAATTGATGAAATGCGTCATAACGCAACATCAGCATTAATTGATTTTGATGATGTAGTTATTGTTGCGTCCGTATCATGTATATATGGTATTGGAGATCCTGATGATTATAAAAATAGTATGATGACTCTAAGAGTGGGAGATACTATTAGAAAAGAGGATTTAATAGAAAGACTTGTAGAAATGCAATTTACAAGAAATATGTTTGATGTAACTAGAGGATCTTTTAGAGTTAGAGGAGATTCTTTGGAAATTATTCCAGCATCAGAGCATAAGCAAGGAATAAGAATTGAATTCTTTGATGATGAAATAGAACGTATTAGAACCTTTGATGTAATAACAGGGCTTGGTATTGATAATCTAGATTATGTAAATGTATTTAGTGCTACTCACTTCGTTACTAATAAACAAAAGCTAGAGGAGGCTATTAGAAGAATTAAAGCTGAGCTTGAGGAAAGAATAGATTACTTTAAATCAGAGGGTAAGCCTCTTGAGGCGGAGCGTATAGAACAAAGAACAAGATATGATGTTGAAATGCTAGAGCAAATGGGTACATGTAGAGGAATTGAAAATTATTCAAGACATTTAACATTACGTCAAGCTGGTGAAACACCATCAACACTTCTTGATTTCTTTGAAAAAGATTATTTACTTATTATAGATGAATCGCATATGTCAGTACCACAAATTAATGGTATGTATGGTGGAGATAAAAGCCGTAAGGATAATTTAATTAACTATGGATTTAGATTGCCTAGTGCATATGATAATAGACCTTTAATGTTTAATGAATTTGAATCAAAGGTAGATAGAGTTTTATATGTATCTGCAACACCAGGTAAATATGAAATGGACAAAAAGCTACCAATAGTTGAGCAAATCATAAGACCTACAGGATTACTTGATCCTATCATTGAGGTAAGACAAACAGAAGGTCAAATAGATGATTTATATAATGAAATAAATATAAGAAAAGAAAAGAATGAAAGAGTAATTATAACTACCCTAACAAAGAATATGGCAGAGGAGCTTACTGACTATTATAAGAATATGGGGCTTAGTGTAGTATATATTCATGATGAAATTAAATCTCTTGAAAGATTAGAGATATTACGAGATTTAAGACTTGGTGTATATGATGTAATTATTGGAGTAAATCTTTTAAAGGAAGGACTAGATTTACCAGAGGTATCTCTAGTAGCTATACTAGATGCTGATAAGCAAGGATTATTTAGAAGTGAAAGAGCCCTAATACAAACAATAGGTAGAGCTGCACGTAATGAAAATGGTATAGTAATTATGTATGCTGATAGCATGTCAGATTCTATGAATAACGCTATTAAGGAAACTAACAGACGTAGAGAAATACAAATGAAATATAACCAGGAGCATGGTATTATACCTCATACAGTAATTAAGCCTATTAGAGATAGTGTAACTATCAAGAAGGCTGAACAAATTGAGGATAAAAAGAATCTTGGTAAGGATGTTAGCCCAGAAGAAAAGCTAAAGCTTATTGAGGATTTAGAGGCTGAGATGAATAAATACGCATCTGAGCTTAATTTTGAAATGGCAGCTCAAATTAGAGATTTAATCATAGAGCTTAAAAAGTAGGTGAGATAATGAACATTAATGATGTATTAAAAGTTAATATTGTAGATGTTGATTATTTAGGCCTAGGAATAGCTAAGGTTAATGATTTTCCAATCTTTATACCTAACTCTTTACCTGGTGAAGAGGTTTTGTGCCAAATTACAAGAGTAACTAAGAATTTAGCTACAGCTAATAATTTAGAGATAATTAAGGCCTCACCAAATAGAAGTAATAATATATGTAAATATTATGATTCGTGTGGTGGATGTAATATCATGCATATGGATTATGATACACAATTAAAATTTAAAACTGATATTACTAGAAATACTATTAAAAAGGTATCTGGATTATTACCTAAGATTAATGATTGTGTTGCGAATCCTAATATCTATGGATATAGAAATAAAATACAGGTACCACTAGCCTATAGAAATGGTGAAATCATTAGTGGATTTTATGAGGAGAAGAGTCATAATATTGTTGAAATGACATCATGTATGATAGAGCCAACTCTAGCATCTGAAATTATTATGTCACTTAAAAAGCTATTTAAAATCCATAATGTTAGTATTTATGATGAAGCTACTAATAAGGGTCTTATGAGGCATATAATGCTAAGAGTTAGTGATACTAATAAAATAATGCTGGTATTAATAGCTACAGCCTCCTTTAAGGCTTTAGGTAATATTGTTAATTCTATTGTTCAAGAGTATAAGGACATAGTTAGTGTTTATTTAAACATTAATAGCCAAGCTACTAACGTAGTAATGGGTAGAGAATTTAAACTATTATATGGGGAAGAATATCTTTTAGAAACCATAAATGGTTTAAAGTTTAATGTGCATCCTAATTCATTCCTTCAAATTAATCATGCACAATGTGAAAATCTCTACCAAAAAGCTATAGAATATGCTAATATAAGTAGTAGTGATGTTGTTATTGACGCCTATTGCGGAATAGGAAGTATTACCTTAAATATAGCCACTAAGGCAAATAAGGTTTATGGAATTGAGGTAGTAAGTGAGGCTGTTGATAATGCAAGAGCTAATATGAGGCTTAATAATATAACAAATGCTGAATTTATTTGTGGTAAATGTGAGGATGAAATAGTTAAGCTTGTTAAAAGAGAAAAAATAGATGTAATAGTATTTGATCCACCTAGAAAGGGATGTGATCAAAGATTCCTAGATACTGTTATTTCTATGAATATACCAAAGATAGTTTATATATCTTGTAAGACATCAACATTTGCAAGAGATTGCAAAATACTTAATGATGCAGGATATGAGCTGCTTGAGGTAACACCATTTGATTTATTCTCTCACCAAATTCATACAGAATGCTGTGGAATTTTAGTTAAGAGAAATTAGGAGGAATAATATGAGTAAGGATAGTAAGCTTGTATTTAAGATTGTAGCCTTGATTGGAACCATTTTAATATTATTAGGAATTTTATTACCAGCATGGAATATGAATATTAAGATGGGAGCTAATATTCCTACAGCTAAATACAGAATATTTGAGCAAATAAATATTATAAGAGATACTAATGGTGAAAATATATTCCCTAGTTTTAATGATGCATTTGCAAATGTAGTAGAAACTATAGCTTATGTGCTTGCTGGAACAGCCTTCTTGCTTACAGTTACATGCTACATAGATAATACTATTAAGGGAGCAAATAAAATCTTTAATGGTGTAAAGATTTTCTTTGGTACTATAGTTTGTATTTGTGTTATATCGATATTTGTATTTGCGATATTATTCGTTAAGCAAAATGATTTAGTTAAAATTATAGGTCTAAATACTAGATATACAATGAAGCCTTCTATGGAAAATGGATTATATTTCATAATTATGGGTGGATTTATAAATGGTATTGCAGGAATATACACAATTAAGAAATAAGGAGAATTAAAATGAAAATTGCGTTAATTAATGAAAACAGCCAAGCTGCAAAGAATGAATTAGTATGTAAGGTGCTAACTGAGGTTGCATCAAAGCATGGACATACTGTAGATAACTATGGAATGCTAAATGCAGAGGATAAGCCACTTACTTACGTACAAAATGGATTACTAGCTGCAATCTTACTTAACTCTGGAGCTTGTGACTTTGTAGTTACAGGATGTGGAACAGGAGCTGGAGCTATGCTAGCATTAAATTCATTCCCTAAGGTTTTATGTGGACTTGTTATTGAGCCAAGTGATGCGTATCTATTTGGACAAATCAATGATGGAAATGCTATCTCTATGCCATTTGCTAAGGGATTTGGATGGGGAGCAGAGCTAAACCTTGAAAATGTATTTGAAAACCTATTCAAGGCTCCATTTGGTGGAGGATATCCAAAGGAGAGAGTAGTGCCAGAGCAAAGAAATAAAAAGATTCTTGATTCGGTAAAGGAAATTACTCATAACAAGATGATTGATATTTTAAAGAATATTGATCAAGATTTCTTAAAGGAAACTATTGATAGAGATACATTCAAGAAGTATTTCTTTGAGAATGCTAAGTGCCCAGAGATTATTGCTTACTGTAAGCAAGTACTTGGAATGTAATATAAAATAACGAGCATTTTATAAAATTGCTCGTTTTTTCATTTATGAAAGTGTTATCATTGTATACAAATATTTTAAAGTGCTATAATACTTTGTATGGAGATGAATAAAAATGTTTTTAACAGGATTTGAAGCATTAGATGTATTATTACCATTAGCTTTAATATTATTATTATCAAAGCTACTACAAATGGGTTGTAAGAAAATAAAGCTACCTCAGGTTGTAGGTATGCTGCTTGCTGGTATTATAATTGGGCTTGTTAATTATTTACCAGAATCAAATGGATTTAGAGAGGCAGTACTTAGTCATGATGCTATGCTAGGAATTAAGACACTAGCTAAAATAGGAGTAGTGCTTATTATGTTTGGTGCTGGACTAGACACTAACATAAGAGCTATTAAGCAATCAGGAGTTGCCTCTATTGTAGTTACAACACTTGGGGTTGTAGTACCACTTGCAATGGGATTTGCAGTTTCTGGAATGTTTAACGGATTTACAGGAACAACAGAAATAGTACCTGGTATGGTTGTAGATAAGATATGGAGTAATTTATTTTACGGAGTAATTATTACGGCTACATCAGTATCTGTAACTGTTGCTGCCCTAAAGGAAATGGGAAGATTAAATGGTAAGGCGGGAACTATCATTTTATCGGCCGCTATTTTAGATGATATTATTGGAGTGGTTGTACTTTCTATCATATTATCACTTGCTGGTGGCTCAGCAGAAGGAACTAAGACTTTAGGAAGTCTAATAGTTCATAATGCGATTGGATCGGTAGTACTTGATGTGCTATTATTCTTCGTATTTACAATTGCAGTATGCTTTGCAGCTCACCATTTATTTAAGTATTTAAACAAAAAGATGCCACACACGAGAAGAATTCCAATCTTTGGACTAGTACTTGCATTCTTTATGTCATGGTCAAGTGAGAAGTTCTTTGGAGTAGCAGATATCACAGGTGCGTTCTTTGCTGGACTTGCTCTTGCGGGTATCGGACATCACATCAACCCACAAAGAGATGCTCTAGCGGATGATACTACAGATTATGTAGAACGCAAGAACGATGTCTTATCATACATGATATTCTCACCACTTTTCTTTGCTAATGTAGGACTACAAACTGATTTCTCTACAATAAAGCTTAGCATGGTAGGATTTGGAGTTGCATATATTGTGGCTGGATTATTATCTAAGGTTATTGGATGTGGATTTGGAGCTAAAATTACTAAGTCTAGCTGGAAGAATTCACTTCGTATTGGAGTTGGAATGATGGCTCGTGCAGAGGTATGCTTAATCTGTGCACAAAAGGGTATTGATGCTGGTCTTGTAGACCCAGCTATGTCAGCATTCATTGTTATTATGATTGTTGTATCATCATTCGTAACACCATTAATTCTTAAGGCTACATACAAGAATGAAGCTCCAGTTAAGATGGATTACTCAGAGGAGTCATTTACTGGAACTCACCAAGAATCAGTGCCAACATCAACAAGTGCACCATTCTCAGATAGTATTGAACCATAAAATATTAAGACGGGGCAACCTGTCTTTTATTTTTTACAGCATTTTGGCACTCACATATTGACAGTGCCATAAATGAATAA
>JAZRVY010000158.1:0-2216 GCA_045599405.1 Anaeroplasmataceae bacterium | reverse complement strand
TTATAGAAATCATCTAAATTACTATTTAATTTAATATATGCATCCTTTTCTAAATATAGTTCTACATTATCAAGTAATTCTATACTTGATGATATATATTTACCCTTAGTGATAATAACTCTACCACCACCAGATAAGCTTACATCACAAATAGCCTTATTAATAGCTATACTATCATCATTTATAAAATCCTTATAAGGATTATAATTATCAATTATTGCATCCATAGCTCTATACCTTTTTTTAACATTTTCATACCTAACACTACATTATCATGGCTTGTAGCTAAATTGATTCTTACAAATCCTTTGCCACATTCTCCATATTCATCACCTGGTGTGATTTTAAGTCCAATCTTTTCTTCAAGTAGCTCACATAGCTTTATAGTATTTTTTGTAACTGTACTCACATCTAGCCACAATAAATATGTAGCATTACCCTTTACTGGCTTAAGGGTAGGTAAATATCTTTCTATAAATTTATAAGCAAATTCGATATTTTTATCTACATATAAATTCATTTCCTCTAGCCAGTAATCACACTTAGTTAGTGCGGCTATTGTAGCCTCAACACAAAAGAAATTATTTTCAGCAACCTCATCAGTATTAAGGCCTCTATTCACCTTAGCTCTAATTTCTTTATTAGGTATTACAACACAAGCACATTGAAGTCCAGCCATATTGAAGCATTTGCTAGCTGAAATAAGCAGTATTGTGTTATCTCTAATTTCTTTATTGATATTTAATATAGAATTATAGGACTCTCCTGTTCTTACTATATCACAATGTATCTCATCACATACGATAGCTACATTATGCTTAATGCAAAGCTCAGCAATTTTCTTAAGCTCCATTCTAGTCCATATTTTACCAATAGGATTATGAGGATTACAAAGAATAATCATAGTCGTCTTATCCATAGCTAGCTTCTTTTCTAAATCAAAATAATCTATAGAATATTCTCCATTACTATATACAAGCTCTGATTCTAATATATTTCTATTATTGTTTCTTATACTATTATAAAAAATATTATAAACAGGTGACATAATGACTACATTCTCACCTATCTTAGTCATTCTTCTTACGATAGATGATAATGCAGGTATTACACCTGTAGAAAATATCATCCAGTCAGCTTCAAGCTTTGTTTGATGACGTCTTAGCCAAAAATCCTTAAAGGCCTCAAAATAGGTATCAGGCACATATGAATATCCATAGGCTCCAATCTTTACTCTTTCAAGGATAGCCATTTTAACCTCATTTGGAGCTTCAAAATCCATATCTGCAACCCACATAGGTAGGCAATTATTATTAACATTCCATTTGTACGAATATGTATTTCTTCTACTCGCAATTCTAATCATTTTTCTTCACCTTAATTTTAGTTTTAGTAGGGTCGATATATTTATCCTCTAATATTATTTCTTTAATACTATTAGCCTCTATGCTTCCGGATATAGGATTCTTTACAGATTCAATATCATTTAATAATGTAGCATTTATATTTTTAACTCTTTCAAATGCTAATGGAGCCTCTGTAAGAGTACAATCTATAAGTTCTACATTTTCCATATAGCAAAAGGCTTGATCAGAGGAGATATTACATCTAATAAATTTAATATTCTTACTATTCCATCCAATATATTCACCTATTATAGTAGAATCATATACCTCTATATTATTACAATTCCAAAATGAATCTTTACTATTTAGATAAGAATTTCTAACAATAGCATTAGAAGCTCCATCTAATAAATAATTACCATCTAGCCTAAGATTATTAATCTCTACATTCTTAGAGTTCATAAGTAAATAATCACCCTTAGCATAACAATCATTAATAGAAACATTATTGCAGTGCCATAATGTTTCTTCCGCTTTATTTAAAGAAACCTTATTTAAAGTGATTTTAGAGCTTCTTCTAAATGTTTTTGGAGAATCAATAGTACTATTATTGATAGTGATATTCTTTGTATACCAAATACCACTTCTAGCAGTAAGCTCTAGGGTACAATCATTTAGAATGATATCATTAGAATACCAAATAGGGTATTTCCATTTAAAGGTAGTATTCTTAATATTAAGTTTTCTTGATTCCTTTAAAGGTGATTCGCCATCCTCAAATACACTATTTTCAATATAGGCATTTTTAAGATTGTATAAGGCTCTTTCACCAGTAAAAACTCCATTTGAATATTTCTTCATAATTTCACA
>JAZRVY010000157.1:0-9571 GCA_045599405.1 Anaeroplasmataceae bacterium | reverse complement strand
TAACATATTATATATATAATAATAAAGAAAAAAGAAAGCCATTTTAGCTTTCTTACATTCTGTTGATTATATCTAGGATTTCTCCCTTAATATTTTCTAAAGCTAACGCTGCATTTTCACTAGAATCAGCTACTAATTCAGCATATATCTTTAGCTTTGGTTCTGTTCCGCTTGGTCTTAATACAAACCATGAATCATTTTCTAAATAGAATTTAAGTACATTACTCTTTGGTAATGTAAGCTTATTCTTTTTAGCATCCTTTGTTGGATAATCACATCCATAGGAATTTTTATAATCCTCAAAGTAATTGATCTTAAAGTCAGGTAATGAAATTTCATTAGTTCTGAAATATTCCATAATTTCATTAATCTTTTCTTTACCCTCAATTCCTTCAAGAGCAATATTAATAATACCATCCTTATAGAATCCATATTCCTTATATAGGTCATTTAAAACATCTACAAGGTCCTTTCCTTGCTCATAGTAGTATGCAGCAACCTCACATAGCATTAGGCAAGCTTGAACAGAATCCTTATCTCTTACCGAGTCCTTAACAAGGCAGCCATATGATTCCTCATATCCAAAGACATATTCTCCCTTACCTTCAATAAGCTTAGCTTGTTCTCCAATGAACTTAAACCCTGTTAATGTAAGTACAGTATTCATATTGTACTTATCAGCAATCTTTTTAGCCATTTGAGATGATACTATAGTAGAAAACATAAATTTATTCTTTTTAGCTAGCCATTTAGGATCCTTAGCCTTTTCTTTACAAATATAATCAAAGATTATAGTTGCTGATTCATTACCTGTTAATAATACATATTCTCCATTATGAAGTACAGCACATCCAAGTCTATCTCCATCAGGATCAGTACATAAGCATAGCTTAGCTCCAATCTCCTTTGCAAGCTCTATAGATTTATCAAACGCAACTGCATTTTCTGGATTTGATGATTCAGTAGCTCCAAAATCTGGATCATTAACCATTTGATCCTCAACAGGAGTTACATCATATCCCTGCTCCTTTAAGAATCTTGGAATAAAAACTGAACCAGTTCCATGAAGTGGAGAGTATGTTATCTTAAAGTTTTTCTTTAAATCAGGATTTAAAATGATAGTCTTAATATCATCTAGATATTCCTCATCAAATTCATCATATAAATAATGAATCTTCTTATAATCACCTGTTACCTTAATTGCAAACATATTTTCAACGGCATTAATCTCTTTAATAACCTCATCTGCCTCTTGTAAGTTTAATTGGCATCCATCAGCATTATAAGCCTTATATCCATTGTAATCCTTAGGATTATGAGATGCAGTAATCATTATTCCTCCTGCAGCCCCTACATGACGCACAGTCCAAGATAATTGTGGTGTTGGTCTAAGCTCATGGTACAAGAATACAATTTCAAATCCTAACCCAATTAAAACATGAGCTGTTTCAAGCGCAAATTCCTTAGACATATGTCTATTGTCAAAGGAAATAACAACGCCCTTCTTAACAGCCTTTTTATCCTTTTTAATTAGGTATCTACCAAATCCAAGCGTAGCCTTTCTTACAACATAGATATTCATACGATTGCTACCAGCACCTAAAATACCTCTAAGTCCTCCAGTACCAAACTCTAAATCTCCAGTAAAGGCTTCCTTCTTTTCGGCCTCTGTCATATTCTTAATTTCTCTTCTTGACTTAGTATCTAAGCCAGGACAGCTTAACCAATATTTAGCTTTCTCTTCATAAGTCATATTAAATACCTCTCTTTTGTGAGTTAGCAACAGCCTCTAAATCATCCTCATTACTAATCTTGCATAATATACGCTTAATAATGCCATCTAGCTCGCTTCCCTCTGAATAATCAGCCTTCGCAATAAAATTGCATCTTTCATCCTTTAAAAGCTTCTTTGCAGTTCTATCATCATTGTTATATACAGCAATAGAAAAACCACCATTAGCCTTTGTAAGTCTCATACATGGTACATCTGTAAGTCCATCACCAAAATAAACCATGTTTCTCATCTTTATTCTTCTTTCACTATCAGGAATCTTATCATTTAATGAAACATCATCATTATAATCAAGTACTCCCTTAGAAATTCTATGAAGGAATTGTGTTTTCATTGTGTAATTGACCTGTAATGCAGGGAAATCAGCATTACCATTTTCATCATAATGAAATTCACAAGAAAAGACTTCCTTAAAGAATTTTCTAATCTCACATCCATCTAATATTTCCTTAAGACCAGAGGAAATAATATAATGTTCAACCTCTAGCCCTAAATTAGCTGCCATTTTATTAATTCTAACAAACCAATCCTTAACACCATTAAAATAGTTAATATTAGCTCCACAGCTATTTAAATATTCTCTAGTAAGCTTAACTCCCTTTTCTTTGGCAGTTTTAATCATTAGATACATATAAGAAAGTACCTTTTCAATAGAGTTATCTTTATTAGCCATTAGCTTACCAGTCCCACCCCAAAACTCTGCTGGAGTAAGTCCCATATCAGGAATAAACTTGTACTCTTGCATATCTCTATCACAAAGAGTCTTATCAAAATCATACATAAATGCTACTTTAGTTAAATTTTCCATACTAGTCCTCATCAGAAGATAGAATTGCAAGGAATGCTTCTTGTGGTACAGTTACAGAACCAATTTCCTTCATCTTCTTCTTTCCTTCCTTTTGCTTTTCTAAAAGCTTCTTTTTACGAGAAATATCTCCTCCATAGCATTTAGCTAGAACGTCCTTTCTCATAGCCTTAATATCTGTTCTTGCAATAACCTTATTACCAATTACAGCTTGAACTGGAACCTCAAACATTTGACGTGGAATAATTTCTTTTAGCTTTTCTACAAGTATTCTACCTCTTTGATAAGCAAAATCCTTATGAACAATAATAGATAGAGCATCTACTATATCTCCATTTAGCATAACATCCATCTTAACTAGCTTAGATTCCTTATATTCACCTATTTCATAATCAAAGGATGCATATCCCTTTGTTGATGATTTAAGCTTATCAAAGAAATCATATACTATTTCAAGAAGTGGCATTTCATAATGTACTACAACTCGTGTTTCCTCGATATATTTCATATCTAGGAATGTACCACGCTTCTTTTGACATAATTCCATTACAGTACCCACATACTCACTTGGAGTCATAATAGTAGCCTTAACATAAGGCTCCTCAATAGAAACAATACTATTAGGTGCAGGAAGCTGAGATGGGTTATCAATTCTAATTTGTCTTCCATCAGTTAAATTAACATGATAAGAAACTGAAGGAGCTGTAGCTATAAGCTCAATTCCAAACTCTCTTGAAATTCTTTCTTGAATAACATCCATATGAAGTAATCCAAGGAATCCTGTACGATATCCAAAACCTAAGGCTTGTGATGATTCAGCCTCATATACTAGCGAAGCATCACTTAGCTTAAGCTTATCTAGCGCATCCTTTAAGTCTGGATATTGCTTTGACTCTATTGGATAAAGTCCACAATATACCATTGGATTTAGCTTACGATATCCAGGTAACTGATTATTACTTCTATTTTCAACAGTTGTAACCGTATCTCCAACATGTACCTGATTAATATCCTTAATAGATGCAGTAATAAATCCTACATCACCAGCAGTTAAATAATCTCTCTTTACTTCCTTTGGAGTTCTTACTCCAAGCTCAACAACCTGATACTCTGCATCAGTTGCCATAAAGTGAATTGTATCTCCAACCTTAATTGTACCCTGCATAACTCTAACAAGTACAACAACTCCTCTATATGCATCAAATGCCGAGTCAAATATTAACGCCTCAACAGGAGCCATAGGATCACCCTGAGGTGAAGGAACATACTTAACTATTTGCTCTAATATATCCCTAATACCAATTCCAGCTTTAGCTGAAGCTAATACTGCCTCATCACAAGGAAGTCCAATAACATCCTCAATTTCCTTTTTAACCTCTTCAGGATGTGCACTTGGTAAATCTATTTTATTGATTAAAGGTAAAATCTCTAAATCATTATCTAATGCTAGATATACATTAGCTAATGTTTGAGCCTCAATACCTTGTGTAGCGTCTACTACTAATATAGCTCCCTCACACGCAGCTAGGCTTCTTGATACCTCATATGTAAAGTCTACATGGCCTGGTGTATCAATTAAATGGAAAATATAGTCCTCTCCATCTAATGCCTTATAATTTAAAGCTACTGCATTAAGCTTGATAGTAATACCTCTTTCTCTTTCTAAATCCATACTATCTAGAATTTGGTCTACCATTTCTCTTTTACTTACATTATCGCAAAGCTCAAGTATTCTATCTGCAAGTGTTGATTTTCCGTGATCGATGTGAGCTACAATACAAAAGTTTCTAATTTTTCTTTGTCTTTTTAAAAGCTCTTCTTTATTTAATACTACGCTCATTGTATCTAGCTCCTTTAAAACATTATAATTATATTATAAAATCGCTATTTATTCAATAAATGAGACATAAAAAAATGCCGTGTTACCACGACATTTGTTTTTTTAGATTTGCTCTGTTGTTGTAAAATCAGCATCTACAACATCATTAGCTGGAGCTACATCTTGTCCAGTAATATGTAGATAGAATTCATAATGAGCTTGGTTATATCTTGGCATTACCCATAAAGATAAAATTCCAAGTGTTAATACACATAAGATCATCCATCCAATATAGCTAATCTCTAAGCAGAATAATTCCCACTTATGACCATCCATAATTCTTCTACTCTCAGTAATACACTCATTAGCTCCTAGCTTCTTGTCCATACGAATATAGAAAGCCATTGAATAAGCATAAGACTTAATAATTCCTGGAATAATTAATAATAATGCCCATAAGGCGATGAAAATCATTCGTAATAAATATAATACTAATGAATCAGCAAAATCCTTAAATCCTTCGAACATATCAGTAATTTCTACTGTCTCACCATAATGAATCTTCTTACAAATTATAACAGTTACACCAAGTGTTAATGGTCCTCCAATAACCAAGATAGCAACTGCTAATGGACCAGCACTACAAACAGAAG
Organism: Anaeroplasmataceae bacterium; assembly: GCA_045599405.1. GTDB lineage: Bacteria > Bacillota_I > Bacilli_A > Acholeplasmatales > Anaeroplasmataceae > UBA3206. Next base: position 4,502 of record JAZRVY010000157.1, on the reverse strand, counting down.
TTATTACAATATATAACAATGTAACTAAAACTAATGTTCCAATTTGTGGTCTGCACTTTTCATGAGCCATATGACGATAATCTCTAGCACGTAATTTTTCCATTCTTTTTTCTCTCCCTTTCTTTATGATTACAGAAATATTATACTACCTAACGACCATTAGTCAATAGTAATTATGATTCTCAAATAATAAAAATTTTATCAAATATTAAAAAGAGTTGATTATATAAAATCAACTCATATTATATTCTTCTCATCCAAGTTTTTGGATTAAATAGTATTAAGATAGGGAATAGCTCAAGTCTTCCTGCTATCATTTCGAATGATAGTATTACTTTACTAAATGAGCTAAATCCAGCATAGCTTCCAGCTGGACCTACAGACCCTAATCCTGGTCCAACATTGCTTATACAAGCAAGAGATCCCGAAAATGCACTTACAAAGTCTAAATCCTCGCCCATAATAGCCTTATATGAAGGATTGTAAATACTTATAACTATAGTACAAATAAATAATACCATAAAATATACAAGTGCAAAAGCCTTAACTGATTCTAGGACATTCTTTTCAAGAGGCTTACCATCCATATAGATGGTCTCGACCTTTCTTGGATTAATCATACCCTTAATCTTACTTCCACCATACTTACCTACAGATATTACTCTTGTAATTTTCATACCTCCACTTGTAGATCCCGCACAGGCTCCAAATACTGAGATACAAACACATAAAGCTATAGAAAGCGGTGGCCAGGTATTAGCATAATCATTAATACTAAATCCTGTAGTTGAAATAAGTGAAGCTACAGTAAATAATGATTCTCTAAATGCTTGCTCAAAGCCAGCACATCTATTATAGATATTAGCTGTAATTATTGCAGTACATCCAACAACAATAAGTAAATATCCTCTAAGCTCCTCGTTAGTAAATACGTCCTTAAAATTTCTTATTAATAAGAAATAATACATAGTAAAATTAACACCAAATAGAATCATAAATATAGCTATTGTATATTGTGTACAATGAGCGTAGCATCCTATTGAAGCTCCTGTTGTTGCAAATCCTCCAGTACCTGCTGTACCAAAGGTATAAATTAAGGATTCAAAGGCTCCAATTTGCTTATCTGGTAGCATCAATAAAATCACAAATTCTAATATTGAAATTATCATATAAATAAAATATAAGATTCTTGATGTTACTTGCATTTTAGATACTAATCTACCAACCTGAGGTCCTGGCGATTCTGCTCTTAGAATATGAAGGGTAGATCCTTCCTTGCTTTCTGGAATAAATGCCAAAATGAATACAAGGATACCCATTCCACCAATCCAGTGCGAGAAGCTTCTCCAAAATAGCATACTATGGCTTAATAATTCAATTTGTGGACCTTGTAAAATACTAGCTCCTGTTGTTGTAAATCCACTTGTTATTTCAAAGAAGGCATTAAAGAAATTCTTTATTTCTCCTGAAATAATAAATGGTAAGCAACCAAATAATGACATTAATATCCATGCTAAACCTACGATGATAAATCCATCTCTAGCACCCATCTTTTTATCTTTAGTTTTTCCTAGCTGTAATAATCCTCCAAGTGTACCTGACGCAGCAATTGGGATTAAGAAGCTATAAATATTTTTGAAGCCTTCTAGATAAATTAAACCAACAATTAATGGTAAAACCATTAATAATGCTAGTAATATAAGAATTTTACCTATTAGCTTCCTAATCATTGTAAAATTCATAATTATCTCTCCAAAATATCGTCTAGATCTTTTAATCTCTTATCCTTAGTTACCACAATTACAGAGTCATTTTCTTTTATTGCTGTAGCTCCTGTAGGAATAATAATTTCTCCATCTCTAATAATACCTGCAATTAGTATACCTTGTCTAAGGTTTAGCTCTCTAAGTGGCTTATCTAGGCACTCACAGCTTAATGTAGCTTCAAACTCAGCTGCTTCTGCTTGATTGTTTGCGAACTTATAAACTGTCTTACATCTATTTCCAGTTAAATTACTTGTAGCTCTGATATAGCTTACAATAATATCAGCTGTAACATCCTGTGTAGATATTACAGAGCACATTTCAATAGATCCCATTAAACCTCTTAAAGAATTCTTATTTATCTTTGTGATAACCTTTTTTACATTGCTCTTTGCTGCATACATAGATTCAATGATATTTTCCTCATCTAATCCTGTTAAGCAAATAACAGCATCGCTATCTGCAATACCTTCTTCATTTAAAAGATCCTGATCAGTTGCGTCTCCACAAATAATTGTAGCACCTGGAAGCTGCTTAGATAGCTCCTCACAAACATTTTGATCAATTTCAATAATCTTAACTCTATATCTTGAGTTTAAAAGTAAATTAGCTAAATATAATGATACTCTTCCTCCACCAAGAATTAATACATCCTTAATCTTAGTCTGAAAAAGCTCAAGCTTATCAATTAATAATCTTGAATTATATTTATCTGTAGTAACATGGATTCTATCCTTAGCCTCTAGTACAAATTGTCCATCTGGAATAATAATCTTTCCATTTCTATTAACTGCACATACCAGCATCTTTAGCTTATATTTAGCATTAAGCTCAATTAATGATAGTCCAATAAGTGGACTATTTTCTTTTACATATAGCTCAACTAAATCTACATTTCCTTGTGAAAAGGAATCGACATGTAAAGCTTCAGGGAAATTTATAATTCTCATAATTTCCTTTGCACATTCAAATTCAGGATTAATAATCATATTAATACCAAATGCTGTTTGTAAAAATGAAGTTTGTCTTACATAGTCATAATCACGTACACGTGCAATTGTATTCTTAACACCAAGCTTCTTGCATAATAAAGATGAGAACATATTAGCTTCATCTCTATCTGTTACAGATATAGCTAAATCTGTTCTATCAGCTCCTGCTGAGCGTAGAATTTCTGCATTACAACCATTACCTGTAATCCCCATTACATCGTATTGGTTAACAAGATTTTCAATAACCTTTGGATCATTATCAATTACAACAACCTCATGGTCCTCATGACACATATGTCGAACAATGGATGATCCAATTTTACCTGCTCCTAATATTAAAATTCTCATTTCCCTCACCTCATTTAAAACGTGGTTATTACAATTATATCATAGATATAATAAAAAAACAAAAAAGGGACTTTCGTCCCGTATTTCGATTAGTTTTCTTTCTTTCTTGTATCTAAGTAATTGATCACAACAAGAGCAATGATAAATGCTCCAAATAATCCCCAGATTAAATAGTGCTTAATATCTCCAAAGTATCCACCCTTAGCATCAATTCTCTTACCTACATACTTAAACATTCTTCCAAATGGATAGAATGTCATTAAAGCTCCAACAGTTGCAAACCCAATATTATAAATATTGTTTACATCCTTTTGTTGCTTAATGCTGTAGCAAGCAAATAAACCTGTAGCTAAAATTGCAATTCCAACAACAGTTAAAACTAGCATATTAGGATCAAATGAAACATCAGTTCCCCATCCATCATTATACTTAGAGTAGCTTTGAATATATAAAACTAAATATAAAATTGTTACAAATAAACCAAATACAGCAGTTAAAATACTCTTTTTCATTAGTCAGCTACCTCCTGTGAATTTTCCTCTTGCTCTTGCTCTTCATTCTTAGCCTTTTTTCCATCTGGATTTAAGAACATTGGATAGAATACTGCAATAAGAACCATAATTGCAGTACAAACAATAATATTAGGAATACTATAAAGCCCATTATATAACCATGAATAAGCATGTCCTGAAACTCCCCATAGTTTTCCTGGCCAGAAGAAAATTCCAGCTAATGCATGGCTTAAATACTTTAGCATACCACCAACAACGCATCCAACAATAATCCAACAAACCTTCATCTTCTTATCTGTTGTATTCTTATATAATCCTGCGAATGCTCCTGCCACACCAACTAATGGATATGTAACAATATAATCAAGTAGAACTTGAATATAAGGTCCAGCAGTTGATTTCCATCCCTCAAGTGATCCGCTATTGATTACATATACACCTTGAAGTAAATTTACTAGGCTTAATACAAATCCGCATAGTACACCTGCAACAAGACCTCTTCTATAGGCGATTACAAATACTGGAACCATAGCAAGTCCAATTGAACCACCATTAGGGAAGGCTCCCTTCCAAATACCACCTTGAAGTGCATCAAGTGCAAATCCTAAAGCGGCTAGTATTGCGATTTCCGCAATAACACGAACATTAATTTTATTCATCTTATTTCCTCCTTTATAAATAAAAAATGTTCCGCTAGGAACATGCATTAATAAAGATAAAATATCTAAAACAAATATTTTGATCCCTACGCTAGCATTACCTAGATCAGGTTAATGGTCGAAGATAATATCTTCCTCTCAGCCGGTCACACCAGCTCCCACAAATTATTATATCACTTTTCTTTTTTATGTAAATAAAAAAAGATAGTTTAAAACTATCTCTTTCTA
>JAZRVY010000156.1:0-2233 GCA_045599405.1 Anaeroplasmataceae bacterium | reverse complement strand
ATACTGAATCAAATTAATATCCTGAGCCTCATCAACTAATACATATTCATATTCTTCTTGAACGATTTCTCTAATCATTTGATTATTCTTAAGCATATTTAAGAAATCCAATGTCATACTATCAAAATCGACATAATTGTTTTCACTTAAGTATTCTTGATATGCATAGAATATCTCTATTATCTTAAGCTTACGAAATAGCATATCCTCATTCATTAGCATTTTATTTTTTATCCTTGATATTTCTTTTGCAACATCCTCAGGATCAAAATCAATAAAACCTCTATCTTTAATGAGATTATCTATTATTCTCACCTTTTCACTATCTGTGACTACTTTTATACCTTCATAACCATAGTCCTTTAAATGTGAGAATGCATATGAATGGAAATTACTTATTCCTATATCATGCTCTCGTTTAAGCTCTTTTGCTATTCTAGATTTCATTTCATTAGTAGCTTTATTAGTAAATGTAAATGCATGAATATCATTTTCTTTTACACCTAAATCATTTATCAAATGAATGATTCTCTTTGTTAGTACAGTTGTTTTACCAGTTCCAGGACCTGCAATCAGTAATATATAATTATCCATACATGTAACTGCAGCTAATTGTTCTTGTGTTAGGTTAGTTTCCATATTTTAACCTCCACATATTCAACTATCACAGGTAATAAATCATTAGAATCAAGCTCTAAATTATTTTGTAATTCCTTATTTGAAGCTACATATTTAATAAGTTCATCAACATTAATTCTATTACTTATGTAATATTTAAATTTATCAGGATTTTGAAACAAATAATTCCTCATAGGTAATAATATTTCAGGCAATATATTATTTTCATATTTAGCTTTTAATGGCGTTTCAATACCAATCTTATCAACATAATCATTTATCATTAGAATGGTAAATCCTCCATTTCTAAATCTGATTTTAGTCTATCCTTAAGCATTACTAAATCTTTTACAGTTAATGCTTCAATATCATTTTCAGATAGATATACATTAAGCTGATTCCTTTTTCGTTTATCTTCAATAATTTCATCTAATAGAATATATAAAAGTTTTAATATATCCTTACTAAATTGGTATTGATTATCTCCTGCAAGCTTATATCTAACTAATAAGTATTTACCTAATGTTTGATGTACATATGATTCAAATTTATTCCATTTGATTTCTTTACCCTTAGGAGATGGAATTGAAGCCTTTATTACATCTCCTACAAATGATAACCATCTAGGATCAGTTGGGGCTTTATTGATATTTTTTTGGTCATACTCTGAATCTACCTTAATATCTAGCAAATTATATAATAATGAAGATGCTAGTGTCTTAAAGCCTTCTTCACCCTTTGGAATTTCACGTACTTCAGGATATCTCATTTTACCTTCATACGCATAAATAATATCTTCCATTACTAGAGCTGCTTTCTCATGCATGAAACGCATTTCAAATCTAGTCCAGTAATCCTGATTACATTCATTACCTTTTGATTTTTGTTCTTTATCCTTTTCATAAATAACTAATTGCTGCATAATCTTAGTATCAGCTGTACGCTTTCCAAAGGTAATAGAAAATCCATCATGCTTATTTCCATGAATTGTATAACATTTCTTAAATGCCGATGTATACATTTCTCTATCAAGCTTATCCTTTATCCATACGAACGGACATTCTTTACCTTCGTAATCATCAATTGTTAAATCTAGTCTTGAGCTTCTGGCTTCATAGATTCCAAATAACGTTAAAAGTAAATCATACCATGTAAAATCAGGTCTATTTCTTTCAAATTCTCTACAACCTGTACCTTTTAGCTCTAATGAGCATGTATGAATTCCTCTTTCATTTAAAGGACCACAAAGCTTAAGTATTCCACCATCAGCCAATTGATATGCATACCTATAATTACCTTTGCCAAATCCTTTTTCTAAGACTTGTTCTTCAGGTATTCCTAATAAGGTCCTTACATTTTCAACATAATCATCAACGACCTCTAGCTCTGTTACTTCACTAAAGGATCTAAATTCAAACGTTACTGTCAAGTAATCAATTATAATTTCTTTTCCATGTTTTACTTCTTGGACTGAAGTTTCTTTAATTTCTTCCATGTCATTTCCTCTTTTTTAATATATTTTTAAATGTTTTATGCTACCACGGGGCTATTAGTAATATGCCCCGTTGGCTACGCCATTCGCTTCGCTCATAGCGTCGGCTTCTACCAGACTAAG
>JAZRVY010000155.1:0-5387 GCA_045599405.1 Anaeroplasmataceae bacterium | reverse complement strand
ACACTTGAAGGAATACATTGATATAATGAATAATATTAATGTATCAAGCTATGCTTGCTCAAAGAATGAGTTAATAAAGGAGGCAGCAATAGAAATGAAGGAATTTACACAAGAAGAAAAGGATAAATGGGAAGCCTTTAAACAAATAGATGATAGAATAATGAGAAATATCTATATAAGAAAAGCTAAAGAAGAAGGTAAAGCCGAAGGTATGGCAGAAAGAGAACAAGAGCTAATTAAGACTATGTCAAAGAATGGACTTTCTTTAGAACAGATATCTAAGGTTACTGAAATAGATATTTTAGAAGTTGAAAGGATAGTAAAGAATCTTTAGTTATTATATTGAAAAATTAATTTATAATAGGAATCATGATTTTGATATTATGATTCCTTTTATATTTACAATTAAATGCATTTATTATAAAATAAAGTATAATTAAAGTGATGAAGAAGATTAGTAATTATTTGTTTCTTTTTAGCGAGGATGGTATGGTGCAAGCATCTATATGAAATGATAATGAAGACACTTTGAAATGTGCACTAATATGCAACGTACCAGGCGTTAACGGTAGAGAGGATATTTTTATATCCTAAATTAAGGTGGTACCACGTATATTGCGTCCTTATAGATAAGGGTACTTTTTTTATTTTTAGATAGTGAGGTAATATTATGACAATTGCTAGACCAAAGGGAACTGTAGATATTCTTCCTGGTGAATCTGAAAAATGGGTTAGATTAGAGGAAAGAATTAGAAAGGTTTGTAAGCTATATAATTTTAAGGAACTTAGAACTCCTATATTTGAATCAAGTGAGCTATTCCATAGAGATTCTAATGATGTATCTGATATGGTAACTAAAGAAACTTATGATTTCATGGATAGAGGAAATAGAGGAATGACACTACGTCCTGAAGGAACTGCAGGTGTTGCAAGAAGCTTTATTGAAAATAAGCTATATGTAGAAAATCCTATTTCTAAGCTATTTTATATGGGACCAATGTTTAGATATGAGAGAGCTCAAAGAGGAAGACAAAGACAATTTCATCAATTTGGAATTGAAGCCTTAGGTTCAAATTCTCCATTAATGGATGCAGAGGTTATCTCAACAGCTGTTGCGGTAATTAAGGAATTTGGTCTTGGTGGTATTAAGGTTAAGATTAATACCATAGGAGATGAGGAATCTAGAAATGCATATAGAGAAGTTTTAGTAAATCATTTTTCAAAATATAAAGATCATTTATGTAGCGATTGCTTAAACAGATTAGAAAAGAATCCATTAAGAATTCTTGACTGTAAGGTAGATAGAGATCAGGATTTCTTTAAAACAGCACCTAAAATTTCTGATTATTTAAATGATGTAAGTAAAAATCATTTTAAGCAAGTGCTTGATGCACTTGATGAAATGAATATCAAGTATGAGGTTGATGAGAATTTAGTAAGAGGACTTGATTATTATACATTTACTGTATTTGAAATTGAGGTTGATTGTGCTGAGCTTGGTGCTCAAAATGTCATTTGTGCAGGTGGTAGATATAATAATCTAATCAAGCAGCTTGGTGGACCTGATACTCCTGCATGTGGACTTGCATTTGGTATGGAAAGATTATTATTCGCCCTTGAATCAGAAGGAAAGAAGCTAGCAAAGGATCCTATGAGTCATTTATTTATTATAGCTTTAGGAAATGAGGCTATAAATAAGGCTTCTGGAATTATGAATGTATGTAGACTTGGTGGATTAATTACTGAAATGGATTATTCTAATAAGTCTATTAAGGCTCAATTTAAATTAGCTGATAAGAATAATTCAATGTTTACAGCTATATTAGGTGAAAATGAGCTTAAGGAAAATAAGATAAATATTAAGAATAATGAAACAGATGAGCAAGAGACAATTGATTTATATCAGGTATATCCTTATATCATCAATTATTTAAGAAGTAAGACTAGCTCACCTTGTGCTAGCTGCAAAGAAAAAGAGGTAAAGTAATTATGAATAGAACAAATTATAATGGAGATTTAAGAATTACAGACGTAGGAACTACTGTAGAGCTTAAGGGATGGGTTCAAAAGAAAAGAGATTTAGGAGGACTTGTATTTATCGATTTAAGAGATAAGACAGGAATTACTCAATTAGTAGTTAACCCTGATAATAAGATGTATGATGTAGCTTTAAGTTTAAAGAATGAGTATGTTGTATATGCAAAGGGAATTGTAACTGAAAGATCATCAAAGAATCCTAATATGCCAACTGGGGATATTGAGGTTGTTGTTGATACTTTAGAGATTTTAAACACAGCTATGCAACCACCAATCATTGTTGCTGATAAGACTGATGCACTTGAGGATACTAGACTTAAATATAGATATCTAGATTTACGTAGACCAATGATGCAAAATTATATGATTATGAAGTCTAAGATTACTAATGCAATTAGAGAATATTTAGTAAGTAAGGAATTTTTAGAGCTTGAAACTCCAATTCTAGCTAAATCAACACCAGAAGGAGCAAGAGATTTCCTAGTGCCTTCTAGACTTCACCCAGGTGAGTTTTATGCTTTACCACAATCACCACAAATCTTTAAGCAGCTATATATGGTTGCAGGATTTGAAAGATATTTCCAAATTGCAAAATGCTTCAGAGATGAGGATTTACGTGCTGATAGACAATTAGAGTTTAATCAAATTGATATTGAAACATCATTTTTAAATGATAGAGAAATCCAAGAAATTATTGAAGGATTATTTAAATATCTATTTAAGAAGGTTTTAAATAAGGATATTGTAACTCCATTCCCTCGTATGACATATAATGAGGCTATGAATACATATGGATCAGATAAGCCAGATATTAGATTTGATATGAAGCTTATGGACGTTAAGGCTTTATTTGCTAATGTACCATTTATGGCTGATAAGGAAGCAGTAAAGGCTATTAAGGCTAATGCCACATACACTCGTAAGCAAATAGATGAGTTTACTCGTATTATGAAGGTAAACCATGCTAATGGATTAGCATATTTAAAATATGAAAATGACCAATTAACAGGATCATTTGTTAAGTTCTTAAATGAAGAGGATATTAAAAATACAATTAGTACTCTAGAGCTTGTAAATGGAGATATTGTGTTTGTAATTGCTGATAGATTAAATGTTGTAAATCAAGCTTTAGGTGCATTACGTAAGCTAGTTGCACATGACTTAAATTTATGTAATCCAGATGAATTTAAATTCCTATGGGTTACTGATTTCCCAATCTTTGAATATAATGAGGATTTAGGTAAGTACGAGGTTTCTACAAATCCATTCTCATCACCAAAGAAGGAATGTATTCCATTACTTGAAACTGAGCCACAAAACTGCTATGCAGATGCTTATGATATTGTTCTTAATGGATATGAGCTTGGTTCTGGATCACTTCGTATCTATAACCAAGATTTACAATCAAAGATGTTTGATGTAATTGGAATTACTCCAGAGGAGGCTTCATATAGATTCGGATTCTTCCTTGAGGCTTTAAAATACGGTACTCCACCAATGGGAGGAATTGGATTAGGTCTTGAAAGAATTGTTATGTGTATGACAAAGACAGATAATATTAGAGATGTTATTGCATTCCCTAAAACATTAAATGGAGTAGATTTAATGATGGAAGCTCCTGCAACAGTTGAGGATATCCAACTTAAGGATGTTCATATTAAGCTAGATATAGAAAAGTAAGAAGGTGTTTTTATGTCAAACCATATTTCATGGGAGGATTACTTTATGGGAGTAGCTTTACTATCTGCAAAGCGTAGTAAGGATCCTAACACTAAGGTAGGAGCCTGTATTGTAAATACTAAAAAGAGAATAATAGGAATTGGATATAATGGTCTACCTTGTGGCTGCTCTGATGAGGAATTTCCATGGGATAATGGAAAGGATTTAAATCCTCTTGATACAAAATATCCATATGTTGTTCATGCTGAGGCTAACGCTATATTAAATTCAACAACAAGCCTTGAGAATGCTACATTGTATGTAACATTATTTCCTTGTAATGAATGTGCAAAGCTTGTAATTCAATCTGGAATTAAAAAGGTTGTATATTTAAATGATAAATATAAGGATAGTGTTAATAATGAAGCGGCTAGAAGGATGTTTGATGCTGTTGGTGTTAAATATGAAAAGCTAGATAAAAATCTAGAGGTAAGCATTAGTGAAAATATTACTAAGTAAATATAAGATTTTCTTACCAATATATTTAGCTTTCTTTATATTTGTAATTATCATATGTAGCGTTAGAACTAAATATGAGACTACTACAACAGGAGATACTGATAACCTAAATAGTACCTTTAATGTTGATAATTCTAATTCAATAAATGGTTCATACAATTCAATATTTGTATGGAGCCAAGAAAGAGTTTCCTTATTTCAAAAATGGTTAGTATCATTAGATAAGGAGGCACTTATAGAAAAGGGTAGTGATAATTATAATAAGTTTAGTGATGCTGATTATCAAAGAATGGGAATAATTCAAAGAAATCAGTCCTACGAGGCTTCAATTATTACTGCATATAATGAGGCTGCTAAGCTTGATTCTAATATTCATATAGATTATACCTATCAAGGTGTTATAGTTAATTATAAGATTTATGAGGGAAAAAATTTAGAAATTGGAGATATTATTATTAGTGTTAATGATATTTCTAAGGATAATTATGATGACTTTATAAATGAGCTAAAGACAAATTATATGATTGGAACTAAGCTAAAGCTTATTAGAAATAATAAGGAGCTTGAGGTTACTGTGTCAGATGAAAGTGATGGATTTTCTTATTATGATAAATATAATATAGATTTTTCTACGATAACGCCAAGGCTTACGATTTCAAAATCAAATAGTCTAGGACCTAGTGGTGGATTACTTCAAACCTTATCATTATATGATAAGCTTACCTCAAATGATATTTGCAGGGGTAGAAAAATCACAGGTACAGGTACTATTAACACTAATGGCAAGGTTGGAATGATTGGTGGTATATGCCAAAAGGTAATTGCTGCAAAAAAAAGTAAATGTGATATATTCCTATGCCCTGAGGATAATTATGAGGAAGGGTATAATCAATATAAAAAGCTAAGAAAAACTAAAATGAAATTTGTAAAGGTATCTTCATTTAGTGAAGCTTTGGAGGTGCTTAATAATGTTTAAGAGGCTAGAGCTATATTTAAATGATTATACAAACAATACTACATCAACGGATAGATTCTTAGATTCTTTAAGTGCGTTTGTATTAGCTTTATTTATAATGATACCATTAGTAGTATTAGAATTTAGTGTAATGAGAGTATATTATACATTACAGCCATATATAGTATTAGCTTTATTTATAGAGCTAATGGCTATG
>JAZRVY010000154.1:0-9506 GCA_045599405.1 Anaeroplasmataceae bacterium | reverse complement strand
AGCTGATAATGATAGTAATCCATAGCTAATTAGCTTTATGATTAGATAATCACTTAAATCATCATAGCTTAAATAATTAATAAATGTTGGAAGTATTAAAGCTAATGCTATAAAACCAAATATTACAGAAACCTTATTTATATTAGCTTTTAAAAATTTCATATTAATTTGTCTCCTTTGCAAGTAATGATTTAATGTATTCTAAGCTTGATCTCATCTTATCCTTAGGGCATCCTTCAAATACTAGCATAGCATTTGGAGTAAGTCTCTTAGCAGTGGATATAATGTATTCTAAATCCATTAATCCCTCTCCTAAGCCAACCTGCTTAAGCTTGTTGCTTTCAGTATCTACAACAAAGTCTTTTAAATGATAAATAACAACCTTATCCTTAAAATACTTCATAGTCTCATCTACCATATAGTGCTGAGTTTCAACATCATATGCTGATATATCAAGATAATTAAATACATCTAATGTAATGAAGATATGTCCGTTATCAGCTGCATCAACTAATCTCTTTAGCTGCTTTGGCTCATACATACAGTGTCCATATGCACCTTCAAGTGCAATATTTGCATTCTTTTCTTTTGCAACCTGTGCTAGCATTTTCCATGTATCAATGTTGATATTTAAGGCTTCCTCAGTTCTATTTAGAGGATTATATGTCCATTTATCATCATTATAGCTTCCTGTTTCACTACCAACATATTTAGAATTATAAATATCACAATATCCTAGATATTCCTTAAATCTTTCAATAGTGTCAGCAAGTAGCTCCTTGTTAGAATGAACAGGATTGAAATAGGCTCCAATCATTCCAACCTCCATATTAGTGTCTTTAAATGATTTAGCACATTCCTCAATAACTTCCTTATTGATAGAATGAGCTTTACCAGAAGCACCATCAATAGCCTTGTACATTACAAGCTGAGCTCCATCAAAGCCATATTCCTTTGTAAGCTCTGCAACACCTTTAGCTGTGGTTTTTCCTAAATCGTGTGCACGTACTAATATTTTCATATATATTACCTCATTTCATATTAATATTATATATTAGATTGTGCTGAATTTACACTTAAAAATACATAAAAATATGATATAATCAAAGTAGTAAAGAAATTTAAAAAAATAGGAGGGTATTTATATGTCTAAATATGATGGAACTAAAACACAAAAGAATCTTGAGGCTGCATTTGCAGGTGAATCTCAAGCAAGAAATAAGTACACTTATTTCGCTTCAGTTGCAAAGAAGGAAGGGTATGAGCAAATTGCTGCTATTTTCCTAGAGACTGCTGAAAACGAAAAAGAGCATGCAAAGATGTGGTTCAAGGAGCTTGAGGGAATCGGAACTACTGCAGAGAATTTAAAAGCTGCCGCATCTGGTGAAAACTATGAGTGGACAGATATGTATGAGGAATTTGCAAAGACTGCAGAGGAAGAAGGATTTAAGGAGCTTGCATTCAAGTTTAGAGCTGTAGGAAAGATTGAAAAATCACACGAGGAAAGATATTTAGCTTTACTTGATAATGTTGAAATGAACAAGGTATTTGAAAAGAGTGAGCAAGTTATGTGGAAGTGCAGAAATTGTGGTCACTTAGTTGTAGGAAAGAAGGCCCCAGCAGTTTGTCCTGTTTGCCAACATCCACAATCATATTTTGAGGTTGAAGCTAAGAATTACTAGGAGGTAGCTAAATGAGTCAAAAGGTAGACAATTTAGTAAATATGCTTGATGCATATGTTTCAGATGGAGGATATCATTTAAATGTTAACGTATTTGATCGTGAAACATTATTAGATGCTCAAAAGCATCCTGAGAAGTATCCCCAATTAACAATTCGTGTATCTGGATATGCTGTTAACTTTATTAAGCTAACTAAGGAGCAACAAGACGACGTTATTAGTCGTACAATTCACGAATCAATGTAAATTAAATAAACAAAATACCCTTATTTAGTACCACTAGAACTAATAAGGGTATTTTTTATATATACAATATGATATAATCATATTATGTTTTTGGAGGTTTATATGAATTTTGAAGTATTAGAACCTAGTTTCAATGATAAGAAATATAATATTGTAGACTTTGGTGCGGTTGAAGGTGGCTTTGATAATGTAGGAAAGTCTATCAACGCGGCTATTAAGGAATGTAATAAAAATGGTGGAGGATACGTAGTAATCCCTAAAGGACTATGGTTATCATCACCTATTGATATGATGAGTAATGTATGCCTATTTTTAGAAGATGAGGCATTTGTATTATTCTCAAAGTGCAAAGAGGATTATCCACTATATGTAGGAGATTGGGAAGGAATTAAGAGACTTCGCGCAAAGAGTCAAATCACTGCAAGAGATTGCCAAAATATAGCTATTGTTGGTAATGGTATTATGGATGCACAAGGTGATTTATGGCGTGGAGTTAAGGATTGGAAGCTTACTGCTAAGGAATGGAAAAAGAGACTTGAAATGTCTCCATATGTCCTAGAGCTTAAGGAATCTAAGGTTTGGTATCCTACTGAATCTGCATTCCTAGGAGTTCAAAAGGGAGAAACTATGGATATAAATGAGGCTTCTAAATATTATGATTTATATAGACCAGCCTTCGTTAGCATTGTAAATTGTGATAAGGTTTTATTAGATGGAGTAACATTTGAAAATAGTGCAGCATGGAATATCCATCCACTATTTACAAATAATTTAACAATTAGAAATTGTAAGATTAGAAATCCATATCATGCTCAAAATGGAGATGGACTTGATGTTGAATCTTGTAAGAATGTTCATATTCACCACAACATCTTTGAGGTTGGTGATGATGGAATTTGTATCAAGAGTGGAAAGAACAAGGAGGCTCGTCAAATAAAGGTTCCTTGTGAGAATTTATATATTCATGATTGTAACGTATTTGAAGCCCATGGTGGATTCGTTGTAGGATCTGAAATGAGCCGTGGAGTTAAGAATATTGTAGTAGAAAACTGTAATTTCGTGGGTACAGATGTTGGTATTAGATTCAAAAGCTCTATGGGACGTGGTGGAGTTGTTGAGGATATCACTATTAAAAATATAAGAATGACTAATATTAAAGAGGAGGCTATCATCTTTACTATGGGTTATGCCCTTACAACACTTGGCGTTGATGGTGTTGAAGCAGTTGTAAATGAATCAAAGGAGGATATTCCAGAATTTAAGAATATCACAGTTGAGGATACTATTTGTTTAAATGCTAAAAAAGGACTTGTAGTAGAAGGACTTGAGGCTCTACCTATTCATGACATTACTCTAAAGAATGTTAAAATTAGATGTCAAAAGGAGCTAAAGATAGCTAACGCTAAGAATATTAATTTAGTTAATACTGATATTATTGTTAATGATAATTTAGTTCATTATGAAAATCAAAATATAGGAGATAAATAATTATGCTAAGACATATTGTAATTTGGGCAATTAAGGATACAACAACACAACAAGATTTAGAAATGCTAAAAAGAGAAAGTGAAACATTAAAGGATATTCCTACATTAAAATCATTAGAGTTTGTAATTGATCCAATTGAAAAGGGAACAACACATGATATGATGCTTGTAGGAGTATATGAAAATGAAGAGGATTTAGAGGCTTATAAGGTTCATCCAATTCATGTTGCATTTGGACAAAAGCTTAGACCTCTTGTAAAGGAAAGAGTAGCATTTGACTATAAATTCTAGGGTGGAATATGAAAAAAAGAATTATTAGTATTATAGCTATATTTATAGCTTTAATAACACTAACATCCTGTAAAAAAACAAAGCTTAATGCTATAGATGCGGCTACGCTTTTCCTAGAGGAATACTATTCTGTTGGTATTGAGGATAGAGAAATAGCTATAGATATGGAATACGCACCATATGAAAATAGTGCTATAGCTAATGCTTATTTTGATGCAAGATATAGAAAAGCTATTAGTCATGAAAATTATAATTTATTTTATAAATTAGATTATGCATTGGCGTTTGAAAAATATTGCAATGATAATGATTACACTATTAAAGCTACTATAGTTAATATAAATATTAAGGATGTTACTACAGATGGAATTGAAACTGCTGCTGAATATGTAATTGATTTAGTAATTACAAATAATCAAGGGCAAACAGCTACTGTAACAAAATCGGGTATTGTTGAATTATTTAAAATAGAAAAAAGATATTCTGTAAGAGGATTTAAAAACCTAGATCATAATACAAATGATTTAGATGAGGCAGTATTTGCATAAAAAATAAAAGGAGATTTTGAAATCTCCTTTTTTGGTTTAAAATACGTCTTTAATTGTTCCCTTAACTCCGATTACTGTAGAATCATCAGGTACATCATTAAGTACAGTAGCGTTAGCTCCAATCTTTACATTATTACCAATAGTAATATTACCAAGAACGGTAGCTCCTGCACCAATCATTACATTATCAAGAACAGTTGGGTGACGCTTTCCATGGTTAGTACCATGTCCACCAAGTGTAACACCATGATACATTGTTACATTATCACCTATTATTGATGTTTCTCCAATTACAACTCCAGTACCATGGTCAATAAAGAAATATTTACCAATCTTAGCACCAGGGTGAATCTCTATATTTAATGCGTTTCTTACTAGGAATGTTATTAGCTCTGCAATAAACTTAAGCTTAATAATCCAAAAGAAGTGAGCTATTCTATACCAAAACATAGCCTTAACTCCTGGATAAGTTAATATTATTTGCATAAAGTGTCTTGCAGCAGGATCTCTTTCCTTTATTGATTTGATATATTTTCTTGTAAATAACCAAATAATAAAGAAGAATAATATAATAGCACCTATAGCAGAAACTAAAATTATTTGCCATAGCTTCATATTAACACCTATCTTTTTCTACCAAGTCCGATTTTGTTATAAACCTTAGTAATTTTCTTTCTAGCTAAATAAGAGGCATAATCTCTACCATCATCAAGAACCTTATCTAGGATATCTGATTTAAGTAGCTCATTATATCTTTGTTGAATTGGCTCTAGCTCAGCAACAACAGCATCAGCTACATCCTCTTTAAATTGTTGGTAATTAGAATCCTTATATTTTTCTTCTAATGAAGGAATAGGGGTAGAAGTAAGTACAGATAATATAGTAAGTAGGTTAGATACACCTGGCTTATTTTCAATATCATATTTTACTACACCATCAGAATCTGTAACTGCTGATCTAATTTTTTTCTTAATTACGTTTATATCATCTAGCATAGAAATAAATCCCTTAGGATTTGGATCAGATTTACTCATTTTCTTAGTTGGCTCTTGTAGGGACATAATCTTAGCACCCTCCTTAGCAATATAAGGCTCTGGTACAACAAATGTATCTCCGTACTTATTATTAAATCTTTCAGCTAATGTTCTAGTTAGCTCAAGATGTTGCTTTTGATCTTGTCCTACTGGTACACAATCTGCATCATATAATAAAATATCTGCTGCCATTAAAGAAGGATAGGTAAGTAATCCTACAGATACACCCTCAGTTTGCTTTTGCTTTTTATCCTTAAATTGAGTCATACGCTCTAATTCACCAATATATCCATTACACTCTAAGCACCATGCAAGCTCGGCATGCTCATGAACCTCAGATTGTATGAAGATATGCACCTTTTCTGGGTTAAGACCACAAGCTAGATAAATAGCTACAAGTGATCTAATGCTATCTCTTAGCTTTTGCTTTTCTTGTGGTACTGTAATCGCATGTAAGTCAGCAACGAATACTAAGAAATCTGTAAATTGAGGATCGTCCTGAAGCTTAACGAAGTTTCTAACTGCCCCTATATAGTTTCCTAGTGTAATATTTCCACTTGGTTGAATTCCTGATAAAAATCTCATTGTTTTATCCTCCCTTTAAATAAAAAAATCATCCTTAATAGCATAAGGACGATTAATCGCGGTTCCACCTTAATTCCTAATACATTATTAGGCTCTTAAACTCGTAACGTGAGCAACGTCTACTATTAATAGAACTAGTAAGTGCATTCCTTATATTCAGTATAAAGCCTTTCACCAGCCGGCTTTTCTCTAAAATACTTTATATAAGTACTATTCTTACATAATCGTTTATGTTGATATTATACTTTGTATAATTGTATAAGTCAATTATTTTATTGTATTTAAGCATCTTTTAGTTTTTGGCATAGAAGGCTTATATTCAATATTGAATTCTTTTAGAATATCCTTGAATTCAATTTCTCCATCCTCTTTAGAGGTAGTAGTTTCATATTCTAGCTCGTAATCTAAATGACCATTATATTCGTTTTTATCTAAAAAGATAGTTCCATTTAGGTAAGGGCATTTAGCTCTATATGTAGTTAAATATCCTTTAAGCTTAACAAAATAAGGCATATTAATAATAGAAGCATCAAAGCCATTTTCTAGCATATCTAAGGCTTGTTTATCAGTTAAATATTTATGAGTTTCTAGGTTGTTACCATCATTATCCTTAACCTTAGTAGTTAGCTTATATTGGTCTTTCTTTCTGATTCTAAGTACAGCCTTATTGCTAGAAATATCTCTATTATCATTATCAAAATAATAATTTGTTTGCTCAAATATTTTATCCTTTAAATTTAATTTTTTTAGCATCTCTAAATATTTTTCTTCACTTAGAAAGCTTTTGAATTCTATCTCTGTTTGTTGATACATAATAATCACCATATGTATTATACATATTTTTATAGATAATTATCAAGTAATGTGATAAAATTGAGTCGGTGATAATCTATGAAATCATATTGTATTATTTGTAAGGATGATTCAAATAGTAAATCTTTAGGAGAAGTACTAAAGGGTAAAATTAAATTAGAATATAATGAAAAAAATCCTGATATAGTAATATCTCTAGGAGGAGATGGAACTATTCTTAAAGCTCTACATATGTATGAGGCCATTTGTGATGATATTGAAATATTCAGTATTAATACTGGACATTTAGGATTTATTACAAACTTTACAATTGATGAGCTAGATAAGGTTGCTGATATGGTAAATACAGGAAATTACACAGTAGATAGTGTGGGATTATTAGAGTATGACCTTGTTAGCAAGGATGAGACAATAAGTGGTCTTGCACTTAATGAAATAACTGTTGTCAATCCACCAAGAACATTAATAGTAGATGTACTAATTGATGGTAAGAATCTAGAATTATTTAGAGGTACAGGATTGTGTATTTCAAGTCCATTTGGATCTACAGCATATAATAAATCACTACACGGATGTGTAGTAGACCCTAGTGTTAAGGCATTTCAATTAACAGAAATAGCATCTATTAATTCAAGAGCCTATAGAACGCTTGGTTCACCTATTTTATTAAATGCTAAAAAGGAAGTTACTATTGTAAATAATAATTCATTAGAAACATGGATAACAGTAGATAACATTAGCTATCGTATGCAAAACTTTAATTATTTAAAATGTAGATATTCAAAGCATTCATTAAAGTTTGCACAAAACAACATAGAATTCATAGATAGACTAAAAAAAGCGTTTATTAATAATTAGTAAAACGTTTTCATTTTTTGTAAAATGTATTTTACTAAAATATCATTGTAATTTAAAAATTAGAGTGATAAAATAATATCGACAATAAATCACATATATTAGGAGGAATTTAAAATGTCAGTAAGAGTAGCCATTAATGGTTTTGGACGTATCGGACGTCTTGCATTTAGACAAATGTTTGGAGCTAAGGGATATGAAGTAGTTGCTATCAACGATTTAACTTCACCAGCTATGTTAGCTCACTTATTAAAGTATGATTCATCACAAGGAAAGTATGATGGAACAGTAGAAGCTACTGAAAACTCAATCATCGTTAACGGAAAGGAAATTACAATCTACGCTAAGGCTAACGCAGCAGAGTTACCTTGGGGAGAATTAGACGTTGATGTTGTTCTTGAGTGTACAGGATTCTATACTTCAAAGGACAAGGCACAAGCTCATATTCAAGCAGGTGCTAAGAAGGTTGTTATTTCAGCTCCAGCTGGAAAGGATCTTCCAACTATCGTATTCTCAGTTAACGAGAACACATTAACTAAGGATGACAACATCATCTCTGCAGCTTCTTGTACAACTAACTGTTTAGCTCCTATGGCTAACACATTAAACAAGTTAGCTCCAATCCAATCAGGAATCATGACAACAATTCATGCTTATACTGGAGATCAAATGGTACTAGATGGACCACATAGAAAGGGAGATTTAAGACGTGCTCGTGCAGCAGCTGTTAATATCGTTCCTAACTCAACTGGTGCAGCTAAGGCTATCGGTCTAGTTATTCCTGAATTAAACGGAAAATTAATTGGATCTGCACAAAGAGTTCCAGTTCCAACAGGATCAACAACTATTTTAGTTGCTGTTGTTAAGGGAAAAGTAACTGTTGATGAAATCAACGCAGCTATGAAGGCAGCTCAATCAGAGTCATTCGGATATAACGAGGAGTTAATCGTATCTTCAGATATCGTAGGAATGAGATTTGCTTCATTATTTGATGCAACTCAAACTATGGTTACTGAGATGGAAGATGGAAATTCACAAGTTCAAGTTGTTTCTTGGTATGACAATGAGAACAGCTATACATCTAACATGGTTAGAACAATTAAGTATTTCGCTGAGTTAAAGTAATAAGTAATTAAGAGTCTCAAAAGAGGCTCTTTTTATTTTATGTTATATATGATATCATATAAATGAAAAGAGATGATATTATGGATAATAAGCTAAAATATATAGCTAATTATAATAAGAATAATTATAAAATGTATCAGTTTAGAGTTAAAAAAGAAGATGAATCTCTAATTAATTATTTAGATAACCTTGAGTCTAGAAATCAATATATAGTTTCTCTCATTGAGAATGATATTAATTCTGATGTTTATACAATAAAGCAATTAAAGCAAATAATTAAGCCTATCTTAAGAAAGTATGATATTAATGAAATATATTTGTTCGGATCATATTCTAGAGGAGAAGCAACATCAAAAAGCGATGTTGATATATACTGCGAAAAAGGTAATATAAAGACATATTTTGATCAAGGTAGAATGGAGGAAGAAATTAGGACAGCATTAAATAAAGAAATTGATATAATTTTTATAGGATCACATATGAATGATTATTTTTATAAACAAATTATGGAGGATGCTATAAAGATATGATTAATACAAAGGATAATGGGATACTAATTCAAATCAAAGCTCATTGTGAAAGAATTCATTTTAAGATTAAAAACATATCTAGGGAAGAATTTCTTGATGACATGGATGTTATTGAGATAATATGCTTTAATATATTTCAAATAGGTGAACTGGAAAAAAAATTATCTGATGAATTTATAAAAGAATATGATAAAATTCCTTGGAGATTTGTTAAAGGAATGAGAGATAAAATTGGACATGGATATGATACTATAGATTATGATGTTGTTTGGGATACAGCAAATACTGATATTGATGAATTAAAGGACTAT
>JAZRVY010000153.1:0-4298 GCA_045599405.1 Anaeroplasmataceae bacterium | reverse complement strand
AAGGATTATGATAAATATAGTACTATATTAGATAAGGTTTTCTATTTCTATAATGATTTATTTGATAAGGTAGAATATGAGGCTATTGAAATGGATAAGGAAACATTAAATAAGGTGCTTGATGTGTTGTATGATATGGATAATTCCTTAGAGGAAGAAGTATGGCTAGCTAATTTAAAGGCTAAGGCAGCTGAGCTTGGCTTTGCAAAAAATAAAAAGGAAATGGAAAAGAATAACCTTAAATATATGTTCTCAGATTTAATGAAGGTTCTTAGAATATCTTTATGTAAGAAAAATGAATCATTCTCATTATATGAGGTTATTAAAATTATAGGAGATAGTGAGACTAAGAGAAGAATTAGCTTACTTAAATAATATATGGGCCACAATGTGGTCCATTTTATTTGTCACAAAACAATATTTCAATTAACATTTTTCAATAATATTTAAATGAAATTATTTTTATGCTTGACACATAATTTTAAATATAGTAAAATTTTATCGTTGACTTATGGTCCCATGGTCAAGCGGTTAAGACGCAACCCTCTCAAGGTTGAATCACCGGTTCGATTCCGGTTGGGACTACCAGTTTGAATATTTAAGGATTCAAATGAATCCTTTTTTTGTTTTTAATAAAGTATCCTTTATTTTATATATAAAATAACATATAATATTATTATAATTGAGGTATTGTTATGGATGTTAAAGAACGTATTGAATTACTTACAAAAACTTTAAATAAAGCGGCATATGATTATTATGTATGTGATAATCCAACTCTAAGTGATTATGATTATGATAATTTATATAGAGAGCTTTTAGAATTAGAAGAAAAATATCCAGAGCTAGCTTTAGTAGATTCTCCTACTAAAAGAGTTGCAGATAAGGTTTTAGATAAGTTTGAAAAGGTTACTCATAAGGTTAAAATGATGTCAATTGATGATGTATTTGATTTTAATGAGGTAAGAAAATTTGATAATGATATTAAAAAGATTAATCCTAGTGCTACCTACAATTGTGAGCTAAAGATTGATGGACTTAGCCTATCATGTGTTTATAAAAATGGTGTCCTTGAGGTGGCATCTACACGTGGTAATGGTAATGTTGGTGAAATCATTACAGACAATGTAAAAACAATAAAGAGTGTACCATTAAAGCTAACAGAGCCAATTGATATTGAGGTTCGTGGTGAAATCTATATGCCAAAAAGCTCATTTGAAAAGCTTAATAGAGAAAGAGAAGCTGAAGGGCTAGATTTATTCCAAAATCCAAGAAACGCAGCCTCAGGATCTATCAAGCAATTAGATTCTAGAATTTGTGCAAAGCGTGGTCTTGATACATTTATGTACCAAATTATTGGAGACTTTACAAAAAACCAAAATGAATCAATTGAATTCTTAAAGAATCAAGGCTTTAAGGTTAATACAGAAGGAAAGCTATGTAAGAATATTGATGAAATATTTGATTATATAAATTACTGGAAGGAAAATAAAGAAAGCCTACCTTACCCAATTGATGGTATTGTAATTAAGGTCAATGAGCTAGATACTCATGAATCTATTGGATATACTGTAAAATGTCCTAAATGGTGTATCGCATATAAATATCCAGCGCAGGAGGCTTCAACAAAGCTTAATAGAATAGTATTCCAGGTAGGTAGAACAGGAGCTATTACTCCAGTTGCTGAATTTGAGCCTGTATTTATATCAGGAACTAATGTAGAAAGAGCTACACTTCATAATGAGGATTATATTAAGCTTAGAGATATTAGACTTGGAGATTTTGTTAAGGTAAGAAAAAGTGGAGAAATTATTCCTGAGGTTTTTGAGGTTGATTTAACTAAAAGACCAGCTGATACAAAGCCATTTGAAATGATAGATACATGTCCTATTTGTGGTTCAAAGCTAGTGAGAGTAGATGGTCAGGCTGATTATTTTTGCTTAAACGAGGAGTGTAAAGCTCGTAAGGTAAATTCCTTAATTCATTTTGCATCTAAGCCAGCTATGAATATAGAATCACTTGGTGATTCATTAATTGAAAGATTTTATAACCTTGAGCTGATTAAGGATATTCCAGATATTTATAGACTATCATTACATAAAGATGAGCTAATTGGATTAGATAAGCTTGGATTAAAATCAGTTGAAAATATTATCTTTTCAATTGAAATATCAAAATCTATGAATTTAGATAAGCTGCTATTCGCACTTGGTATTAAAAACGTTGGAGCTAAGGCTGCTACTAATATCTGTAATAAGTATAAAAATATGGATGCGATTAAAAATGCTACATATGAAGGGCTTATAGAGATTCCTGATGTTGGAGATATTATAGCAAATAGCGTAGTTGAATATTTCAGCAATCCACAAAAGCTAGCCATAATAAATGACCTAAAGGAACTAGGTCTTAATATGGAATATAAGGAAAGAAATACTGTAGATGGAGCATTTGCTCATAAGGTAGTAGTAATAACTGGTACATTAGATGAAATGAGCAGAGATGAGGCTAAGGAGATTATTGAATCTCTAGGTGGTGTTGTTACAGGCTCTGTAAGTAAGAAAACTGATATTCTAGTTTGTGGTGAGGCGGCAGGAAGTAAACTTCAAAAGGCCTTAGACCTTGGTATAAGAGTAGTGTATGACCAAGAATTTAAAGAGATGATTAAATAATGAATACAGAAAACAAATTAGGTCAAGAAAAAATTTTAAAGCTAATATTTATAATGGCAATACCTGCAATATTAGCTCAAATAGTTAATCTCTTATATAATATTGTAGATAGAATGTATATAGGTAATATGTCGGGTATAGGTACTAACGCTCTAGCAGGTCTTAGCATTTGTACACCTATTATTACAGTAATATCTGCATTTTCAGCTATTGTAAGTGGAGGTGGTGCTCCACTAGCCTCAAGAGCTCTTGGAGCTAAGGATAAGGACAAGGCCTTTAAATATTTAGGTAATGGAGTATTTCTATTATTGCTATTTACAATAGTACTTACTGCAATAGCCTTTATATTTAAAAGAGATTTATTATACCTAACAGGTGCAAGCGATGAAACATATAAATACGCAAATGATTATTTGACGATTTATTTATGTGGTACATTATTTGTACAAATATCAACAGGATTAAATTTATTTATATCAGGTCAAGGTAAAAGTAAGGTTGCAATGCTATCAACATTAATAGGAGCAATACTAAACATAGCCCTAGATCCTTTATTTATCTTTGCATTTGATATGGGAATTAAAGGAGCAGCAATAGCTACTATTATTGCTCAAGCGGGAAGTGCAATTTGGGTTCTTGCAATTTTATGTAATCCCCAAACAAGCCTTCATATTAGAATTTCTGATATAAAGCCTAATAGTAAGATAATATTTTCAACAATATCACTTGGTATAGCTTCCTTTGTAATGGCTTCAACAGAAGCAGTAATAGGATTTGTATTAAATGGTAGATTGAAGCATTATGGAGGAGACATACATGTTTCTAATTTAGCTATATTACAATCATGTATGATGCTAATTACAACGCCCGTTCAAGGATTTACTCAAGGAGTAACTCCAATACTTGCATATAACTTTGGAGCTAATAATAAATCTAGGCTTAAGGATACCTATTTTAAAACCCTAATAATTATATTTAGCTATTGCTTTATAATGGCTTTAGTTATGAATATAGCTCCATATCCATTTGCTAGAATGTTTACAAGGGATAATGATTTATTAAATCTATCAAAGAAATATTTACCAATATTTGTTAGAGGTATGTTTATCTTTGGTATTCAAAGAGCGTGTCAAACAACCTTTGTAGCTATTGGCGAATCAATTATAAGCCTATTTATAGCTATATTAAGAAAAATAATATTATTAGTACCATTCGCTATAATATTCCCTAGATTCTATGGAGTTGGTGGAATTTATTATGCTGAATGTATTGCAGATTCTATAGCTGCAACTATATGTGGAACTATATTCTTATTTAGATTTAGTCATATATTAAAAAAGATGCCACAGCAAGAATTAAAACTAGATATAGAATAAAAAAATAGAGTTCATTTTTTTGAACTCTATTTTGTATCTACATATACATTTTCCTTTTCTAATATTTCTATATCCATTCTTTTTTTTGTTAATTCAAAGTTTTCTATTCCTTTTTTCACTTCTTCACAATCTAAATTTAGTTCTTTTCCTACCAATATTGCACACATACTATTTAATATAAAATGTTCTCCAGCAACTGGTACTTCTATTTCTATTTCTTGACTATTATATTGACACGTAAATTTGCTACTTT
>JAZRVY010000152.1:0-2922 GCA_045599405.1 Anaeroplasmataceae bacterium | reverse complement strand
ACCAGGTATGAATCTAATACTCATGTTAGTATCTCCATATCTTTCTAATAATACCTCTTTATCAGATTTAACATCTATACATAGCTTAGTATTTTCTAAGGATTTATCATCAAATACATAAATAGTATTATTTTGTATTTCATAATCAGATATAAAATTTACCTTATTAGTTTCACTTATAGAAAAGAAATGTAATTTCATATTAATAATTTCTTCTACCTTCTAGAGCCTTAAGGACAGTTACCTCATCTGCATATGTTATATCTCCACCTACAGGTAGGCCATGTGCTATTCTAGTGATGTTGACATCACTATCATCAAGTAAAGCCTTAATATATCTAGCTGTAGTTTCTCCCTCTAGGGTCGCATTAGTGGCAATAATTAATTCCTTTACATCTTCTTTTTTTGTTCTTTCTATTAAGGAATTAATTTCAATATCCTCTACTCCTATACCATTTTGAAATGATATAGCTCCATTTAATACATGATATATACCATTAAAAACATTAAGCTTTTCTAATACATATAAATCATTGACATTTTCTACAACCATAATAGTAGATTTATCTCTTTTTGGATTACTACATATTTCACAGGTATCATTTTCTGTTAAATTTCCACAACACTTACATTTTTTTAAATTTAATTTAACATTTACTAGGTTTTTAGCAAAGCTTTCTGCTTCCTCCTGTGAAAGATTACTATATACATACATAGCTAATCTTTCAGCTGTTTTTTTACCTATACTAGGTAACCTCTTAAATGATTCAATTAAATCTAATATTGCCTTTGGATATTCCATTATTAGAATCCAAATCCTCCAAGGCTTGTATATGGTGCCATCTTGTCTTGAGCATCTTTATTAAGCTTGTTAGTAGCATCATTTAATGCAGCAATGATTGTATCTTGAAGCATGTCAAGATCATCTCTATCAGCCTCATCCATATCAATCTTAACATCAAGTACAGTATGATCACCCTTAACTTGTACTGTAACCATACCACCAGCAGTTCCTGTGTAT
This sequence comes from Anaeroplasmataceae bacterium, assembly GCA_045599405.1. Taxonomy (GTDB): domain Bacteria; phylum Bacillota_I; class Bacilli_A; order Acholeplasmatales; family Anaeroplasmataceae; genus UBA3206. The sequence continues at coordinate 1,901 of JAZRVY010000152.1, read as the reverse complement.
ACAGTTTCCTCTAGTTGTCTTTGAGTTTCCTCCATTTGCTTTTGCATTTTCTTAATTTTCATTAGCATTTGTTGATTCATCATAATATCATTTCTCCTTAATTTCTTATTTTATCTTTTCCAAATAAAGCTATTGCAACCTCTTGCATTTCATCCTTTTTAGCTTCACCCTTAACATATTTTTTTACCCTAATATCAACATCATCAATAATAGGTGACTTATTACCAGCCTTATACTCAGCTAGCCATGCTGACAATATGGCCTGCCATGATTCTGCATCTATGCAGTAATAACCTTTAAGGTTATTATATTCTCTATTTAGCAAGCTCATAAATCTATCATAGTTATCTGTTTTCATAAGTCTATTACATGAAGCACTATCCTCAAGAGTAAATACTGCATACTCTAAATTAGATGCAACAATTTGTCCATTATTAAAGTATCCAAATACCTTTTCATTAGGATTCTTTGCGATTGCAGTATCTAGTGCCTGTACTAACGCCGCCTTTGCATCCTTATTACCAGTATTTAATATATTACATATTTCTTGAGATGTTATATATTGATCCTTATTTACTTGAACCTTTGGTTCAATAACGATATTTTTATACTTCTCTTCGTCATAAACCTTCTTTTCAGGCTCTAGCTTTTTCTCTGGTTGAGCAGCAACTATAGTTCTTGGTTGATTTTCAAGCTCTATAATCTTAGCCTCTAGCTTTTCTACCTTATTTATAAGGGTAGTATAATCATTTATTTGTCTATCACTCATTTTAAGTAAACCAAGCTCTAAATAAGCTCTCTTTTGATTAGTAAACTTAATATTATTTTGCACATCATTTAAGTCCTGTAGCCAAGAATAAATTAGCACATTCTCAGTTCTTGCAGCTAGATTAATAAAATCCTCATTTTTATAAATACTCTTATTTCCAAATCCAGATTTATACATCAATATATCTCTTAAAAAGGAAATTAAATCAGATACAATTTTAGGAACCTCCTTAGATCCATTTAAAATTGTATTAATTGTTTTTAAAATTTCCTCTTGATTATTTAATTTACAGCAATTAATTAAGCTAATAAGATCCTTAGCTCCTAAATTACCAGAAACAGATAATACATCTTCTTCATCTACTACATCATCCTTAGAAAATGAAATAGATTGATCAAGTAATGAAAGTGCATCTCTCATTCCTCCATCACAGGATTCGGCTATAACATTTAAAGCTCCTTCTGTAATTTGGATATTTTCACTTTTCATAACCTTAATTAAATTATTCTTAATATCATCAACAGAAATACCTTGGAAATCAAATCTTTGACATCTTGAAAGTATAGTTGCAGGTATTTTTTGTGGTTCAGTTGTTGCTAGCACAAATACTACATGAGCAGGTGGCTCCTCAAGCGTCTTTAAAAGAGCATTAAAGGCTGCTGGAGTTAGCATATGAACCTCATCGATAATATAAACCTTCTTTCTAGTCTCACTAGGTAAGAATTTTACTTTATCTCTAATATCTCTTATTTCATCTACACCATTATTTGATGCAGCATCTATCTCTACAACATCTGGAACTGTTCCATTTGTAATACCCTTACAAATATCACATTCACAACAAGGCTCTATTGATACACCCTTTTCACAATTAATAGCCTTAGCTAAAATTCTACCAATTGTAGTTTTTCCTGTACCTCTTGGTCCTGAGAAAAGATATGCATGTGAAACCTTATCTAATTTAATTGCATTTTGAAGTGTAGTAACAATATGACGTTGTCCAGCTACTTCACTAAACTTTTGTGGTCTATAGGTTCTATATAAAGCTACATAAGCCATATCATTCACGCTCCTTAACGTATTTAATTATATCATATAATTAAACTTTTATGTATAAGTCTAGTAATATATT
>JAZRVY010000151.1:0-10109 GCA_045599405.1 Anaeroplasmataceae bacterium | reverse complement strand
CTACCATTATTATACTAAAAAAACATATAATATGTATTGTAAAATTATTAAAAACAAGGAGTATCGTGACCTAAATCACAATACTCCTTTTAGCTCATAGATTATACTACACCCATTTAGAGGTCTTATAAACTAGCTTATTTTTTTAGCCTTATTATATAAATAACATTAAGAACTAATAATACTGCTAGCACAGTAGCTAATATTCCTATTACAGTTATTTGCCATAGTGCTACTGCAAGTGCAGCACTTCCCTTAGCCTTTTTATTTTTCTTTATTAAGATCATAAGGCTAGCTGATAATGCTAAATCTAGACATGCTAATAATATTATTAGCCATAACAAATTAGTATTATTCTTTTGTTTATTTATAGTTAGTGTCGCATATAAATCTGGAATAGCTCCATAATTTAATGTGTTTCCACTAAATTTAGCCACAATCTCATAAGTACCTGGCTTTAATGTACCATTCCATGGTTGTCCATTTACAAAATATTCAACCACAACACCCTCTGGTAATTGTCCAGAAATTTCTATTTTATGGCTAGCACCATCATACTTAATAGTACTACTATCAAATACAATACTATCCATATCATATGTAGCCTTTGTTATTGTTAGTGTAGCTGTCATATCTGCTATATCATTATAGCTACTATTACCAGTGAATTTAGCTACTACTGTATATACACCAGCATTTGTAGCTCCATCAAATTCTGTATCACCAACAAAATATTTAACTGTTACTCCTGTTGGTAAATTTCCTGTTACTGAAATAGATTTCTTTTGTCCATCATATGTTACAGTGTTATTTGTAAACTCTATTCCACTCATATCATATGTAGCCTTTGTTATTGTGAGTGTAGCTGACATATCTGGGATTAATTCATATTCATCTGAATTACCAGTGAATTTAGCTACTACTGTATATACACCAGCATTTGTCGCACCAGTAAATTCTTGATTATTTACATAATATTTAACGCTAACACCCTTTGGTAATTTCCCTGATATCAGTATGTTATGATTGCTTCCATCAAATGTAACATTATCATTTTCGAATACAACTTTAGACATATCATATTCATACTTACCAATTTGGCTTTCTAGGATTATTGTTTTTTCAAATAATGCACTAACTGCATCAACAACAGAAACATAAATTTTATATACGCCCTTATTTGTAGCCTTAGGAATATCACTTGTAAATGTTATACCATTAAGTGAATATACAAATTCAATATCACTAGAGTCTATAGGTTCACCCTCTAGCATGATATTTCCTACAACACCACCCTCAATTAATTCTTGTTCTTGACCTGTATATTCAAGCTTTAGGCCGTGTGGCATTTCACCTGACCAGAATATTGGATTTAATATTTTTACAGGACAATCATACATCATAAATTTATTATTGTCTTTAGTAAGAGTACAAGGCTCATATGTTGGATCATCATAGATGATTGTAACACTTAAAAGATCATAATATACACCATCTATTTCTTTTCCAGTAAATAATATTTCAACCTCGTCTAAAACATTAGCATTTGGATTTACTATAATAAATCCACCATAATAATCCTCACTATCCTGGATATATTCATTTACAATTTCATAATTACCATTTAATATTGGCTTCAATACATAGCTATCATCTAATTCAAATTCCACAAAATAATCTGTAGGATAAGATGTTTTCATATCTTGACAATCAAGCCAGCGATATAAAGGCTTTTCATCATCAAGGTTTTTATATGTGATGTTAATTTCAGTTCCTAGTAAATATGTATCACCATACATTGAAGCACCATATACTTCTATACCCTCACAAGGAAGAATAGTAAATGTTCCAAATTCTCTCATATCTACATCTGAAGCACCAATAATTTTTTTATTTTCCCTACTTATACCATTTTGAAATTCATCAATCTTATCTGATATACTTGCATTTGCAAAAAATACCTCATTAATTGAATATTCAAATGTCTCTACATCAAATATTTCATCATATCTCATAACAATAGACTTTATTGTTCCATTATCATCATATCCAGCCTTAATTGTCTCAGGGCTCCATGCTCTAATATCACTAAGTGATGAAGGAACATTAAGATATGTATCTATTCCTTTTCCTATAACATTTGCATCCTGTGTAAGTGGAGCAATATATGTTCCATTTTCACATTTAATAATGGCAGGCTTTCTTAATAATACCACACTATCATCGTTCATATATGTTGAACCATCATATTCAATTACCGGAGAATTATTATATAATCTGAAATTATTATTACCTGATTCTATTGCACCTGGAATTTTACTAGCACCATAATAACCTCCGCCAGTATATATTCTATTTATGGCACTATTTACAAGCCTCATTTGAACTAGATCATCCTCATCATAGCAAAAATAACCAACATCATTAGCCTCATTATTTGTATAGATATAATTAGCCTCGAATATAGTATTAATTGCCGTTACCATACCATAATTTAGTCCTAATGCTCCTCCATAGTAATCATCTACTGAAATGTTTCCAACCACAGTACAATTCATAAGCAAAGTATTACACATACCATTGTTGTTGATTGCTCCTCCTATCTCAGTTGATGCATTATTAACTATCGTACAGTTATTAAGCAAAAATGTACCACCAGAGTTTTCAATAGCTCCTCCTCCTCCACTGCTAGAAAGAGATCTATTTTCATTAAATGAGCAATCCTCAGCAATTATAGTACCATCTGCGTTAAATATACCACCAGCAGCATCTGCGGCATTTCTTGATATTTTAGTATCCTTTAGATATACATTACCACACTCATTATAGATTGCACCACCGTATGTATATTCGCTTCCTGATCTTTCGATTGTGCATTTTACAAGCTTTAATGAAGTGTCCAAAGTTGCATCATTTTCATAATCATATGCTTGTATTGAAATAGCCGAATATGCTCCTCCACGAATAGTTAAATTATTTATCTCTAAATATCCATATAGTAAAAAAATACTATACTCAGATGGATTATCATTTACAACACCTTGAGAATTAAGACCTGTCTCATTTGCAGATAAATAGAATCCATTTCCATTTATATATTTAGTTTTATTTTTATCAATAATTAAACAGCAATCATCTTCTGTTTCCACATCCTGTGGAATGATTATATTATTTAAAAAAGATATATTTTCTACATTATTATCTATCGCTTGTTTAAGCTCATTGTATGTTGATACCTGAACAGAATTTTCTTCCGCATGTAAATTTACTGCTATCATAAATACAGCAATCACAGGTAATACAAAAGCTAAAAAAATTTTTCTTATAACTCCTTTCATACTAAAACCTCCTTTTATTAAATTATATTTCTTAATCGTTCCTTATATTTTTATTATAACTTTAATAAATTAAAAATACAATATGATTATGTTTCGACTATTATCTACTAGAAAACATATAATATGTATTGTAAAATTATTAATAAAGAGGTATTTTATGAAAGAAATAAAATATGATAACACCGCATCAGTTTTAAAGAAATTTGTTAAAGATTTAGGGAAAATTGTACTTGTGGCTGATATTATAATTCAGCTATTCCTATTTAGCTTTTATCTATATATGTCACTAGCTAATAATCCTTCAACATATCAGCGTGTAGGATATGGTATATTAAGTATTCTAACATTTACAGGATTTATAAATGATTTAATAGTAATGATTGCAAAGCCACATAATTCAGCTGCAATAAGCACAACAAAGCGCGGAATAGCAATATTTAAATTTATAATTAGAGTTATAATAACAATTGTTACATTTATTGATATTACTGCATTACATAAAACCAACTCTGTTGTAGTATGGTTCTTTGCAATATCTTCTATAATATTGATCTTATTACAAATTATATTAGTGCTTGTTGTAATATTTATTTATAGCTATTCTATATTATTCTTTGAATCAATAAAGATGGATTTAGAAAAAAATAAAGACCTTAAAGAAAAGATTGAGGATACTATTGATGTTGAGCTTACAACAACAGCAACAACCGAAAAACAAAAAGTTAAGCGTAGCTTTATTGCTGAGCTAAGGAAGGAATATTTAGCTCGTAAAAAGGAAAAAAAGAACAGAAAGAAAATAAAGGAAGCCTAGGCTTCCTTTTATTTATCTATAAGCTTATTTATAAGTGGCTTTAGTATATTATTTTGATTATCCATTGATAATCTATGAGATAAATTACATGTATCGATATTATTACTCATATACTTTATTTTGTTAATGCTTCCTTGATTTGATCAATACCATCAAGAAAATATCCAGCTGTAAAGAATATTAAGGCTATTAATACTAATGATAATGATATTGAGAGAATTATTATTTTTTTATTCATTATAATATCCTCCTAATATTTATATTCTTTATTTTTTTAGTAAGTTTCTTTACTAGATATATGTATTTTTTTGTATACCAAAAAGCAAATATCCACAATGGATAAACTAGTCCAACTCCAGCAAATATAATAGAAATATATATTAGAGCCTGACCTAGATGATTAGCATTAAAAAGCATAAACATTGAGCCAAATGGAGCTACAGCACATAACCCAAATCCAGCGTATAAAAATCCAATAAGCATTGCACCAAAGCAATAAAACATAAATACAAATATGCCTATTGCAACTCCAAACGGAATTATTAATAAATAATCTAGCATACTTCTATGACATTTTGATGCATTTGTATTTTCAGATACATCTACATTTTCTTTTTCATTTGATATATCTTCCTTACTTAAAAGCTCATCAACTGTTGTATCAAATAGCTTTGCTAATATAGGTAGCTTATCAATATCAGGTGATGATATTCCTTGCTCCCATTTGTAAATGGTTTGCCTAGAAACATCAAGCTTATCTGCCAAATCGCTCTGATTCAAATTATTCCTTTTTCTATAGTACTGAATTTTTTCATAAAACTCCATTATTCCACATCCATTTTATTTATTTTAATTGCTTGGTCGCACCATATATTTATTTTATCATATTCTTCATTTATTATACCAAGAACCTTATAATTATTTTTTTCATAAATAAAATTAAATAAGAAATATGGTGGTATCATTAATAAAATTCCAATTGATCCTATTATACAACCTATTAGCATTTTATCATAAGATAAACAAAGTGACATACCACCACCTAATGTTAAGCAAGCTACGATACCCCAAATGATTGCTATAGTTTGTGGTATTGTTCTTCGTTTCTTTTCAAGTCTTTCTATCTTGTTGCAGCTAGCTATAATGTCATTTTCTAGCTTTGTAAGCTCTGGGCGTGATATTAGCTTTAAATCTCTTCTAAAGCAGCTCACACCAGCCTTTGTTTCACAAATTTCATAGCCTAAGCTTACCATCGCGTCCTTCTTTAGCATTCCTATTTTACCTTTTGTTTTTAGTGTCTTATACTCAAACATATTAAATCCCTCCTATAATGGTAAATCCTTCTTGCAAAACCATGCAGATCCAACTACATATGATATGATACTTATAATAATAAGTGCTATCATTTTTATTATCCAAATGCTTCCACCTGCAAGAATTGAGGAAACATCATATAAGGTAATTATTGTTAAATACTTAAAATTACCTAGTGCCTTCATTGAAGGTGTTAAGCCCCCAAACATAGCCATCATTGACATTAAGATAAAGAATACTGTCATTCCTCCTCCGCATGCTAACGAATGCTTTGATCTATTAAATATACCAGAAAACATAAAGCATAATCCAGCAATAGATAATGCTGCAAAATATGATCCTATATTCAATAAAATTATATTAAAATTAGATATTGTATTAACATTCATTACATTCGCAATAATTAAATGAACTATAGCCGTAAATATAAATGTTATAAGTAAGCTAGCTGAAGAAAAGACAGCATGCGTAAATGTTACAGTTTTTCTTTTAATTGGACATGCAAGTGTATAAGCCATTGATCCATTATCAACTTGAGCTGCTAGAAGCCCATTTGATGTTATTATTGCATATATAGCCGGAATAATAACACTCATCATCCCGTAAAATACAACTGTAGTTAAATCCATAACCCCTTCTGTCATAGCTACAAATTGAGCTACTAATAATGACATAACAATACTAACTACACTCCATATAGTTATGTTAGATTTAATATCCTGCTTTAAAAGTGATAAACTAAACATTTTTTATTCCTCCCATAAGTAACTTGTTATAATACCATTCAATTGTATGATTAACCTTATTAAGATATTTAACATCTAAATTCCTCAAATCCTTAAATAAATTACTAATACTAGTCTCACTCATATCAATTAACAATTCATTTTCACTATTTCTAATTATCTTATAATTCAAATTCATAAACATATCCCTATCCTTCAAATTATTAAATGCTACTACATATTCCTTTAAATTAGCACCTTCATATGAGCTAGTATCTATTACATCAATTAAATGACCCTTTTCAATAAACGCAACCATATCACATGTATCCTCTATTTCTTTAAACACATGGCTAGACATAAATATAGTAGCTCCATTATTTTTATAATTATTAATTAAATCAATTAATGTATCTCTCATAACTGGATCTAGCCCTGTAGATGGCTCATCTAATAGCAATATTTCTGGCTTTGTCATAAATGCTCTTATTATTGCTGTCTTTTGTTTCATACCCTTAGACATTTTTCTAAGTGGAACATTGATATCCAATTTAAATAAGTCTATTAAGTAATTAATATAATCATGGTTATCAATACCAAGCTTATTTGCCTCTAGCATAAAGAAATTTTTTGCTGTTCCTACATCTGGGAAATTAATATTCCCTGGCACATAACCAACAATTTTCTTTATTTGCATAGAATTCTCTATAGAATCTAAATTTTTTATTATGGAGCTACCACAATCTGGATTTATAAATCCCATTAAAATTCTCATTGTAGTGCTTTTACCACTTCCATTAGTTCCAACAAGACCTACACATTGTCCTTTTTTTATTTTCAAATTAATATTAAATATTCCTTTTTTATCCTTATAATCCTTAGTCAGATTTCTAATTACTATTTCATCCATTAAAAGCCACCCATTTTCTTATCATTTTTATAAAATCTCATAAAGTATTCTTCAATGCTCAAGGATACTTGATCATATTTATCTATATCGTATTTAGAAATGATATTAATAAGCTCATTAGTTTTATCATCTGAAAGAGATATGCTAATATATCTATCATTTTCTATATATTCTTTTATTTCAAATGATATTTCTAACTTGAATTTTTTCAAATCATTCAAATTATTAAAGGTTATATTATGTAATCTTTCTAAACCATGCCTAATATCATTTTTGCCAACCTCTGAAATTATTCTTCCATCCTTTATAATAAGTACTCTATCACATAAAGCTTCAACTTCATTAAATATATGAGAGGATAATAATATTGTTTTTCCTTCATTCTTTTGCTCTAAAATAAATTCAATGAACTCTCTTTGCATAATCGGATCAAGCCCTGATGTAGGCTCATCAAGAAGTAAAATATCATTATCTGACATAAATGCTACTACTATTGCCAGCTTTCTTCTTTCTCCTACACTCATTTTTTTTATTTTAGTTTTACAATTTAAATTAAATCTATTAATAAGATATTCTATTCTTTCATTGCTAGTATTTTTTAAAAGGCCCTTTTGTATATTAATGAAATCATATCCCGTAAGGCTATCTATCATATTTACTTCACCTGGCAAATAACCAACATGCCTTTTTATATTGTCATATTCTAGAAATGAATCCATATTCAATATTGTAGCTTTCCCGCTTTCTGACTTGACAAATCCCATAAGATGCCTCATAGTTGTTGATTTACCTGCTCCATTTGGCCCTAAAAAGCCTAAAACCTCACCCTTATTAATATTGAATGATACATCATATATACCATGTCCGTTATAATCATGAGTTAAATTATTTACTTCAATTTCGCTCATTTAATATCGACTTCCTTTCTTTCGGCTTTATTATAACTAAAATATAGATTTACATTAAATACACTAATTGGTTCATTATGTATCCATTTAGTTTACAAATGAAAAAGCACCTAGCAATTTACGCTAGATGCTTAATATTTTTGTAATATAAAATTTTTTATTTTAGTTCAGATTCTAGGCTATTAATTCTAAGAGATAAATTTACTATTCTTTGCTTAACATCCTTTATTTCTCTATTTAATTCTCTTCTTCTTGCAATCAGAAAGAATAATGTTTTTGAATATTCCTCCTCAAGCTGTGCTAGCATAGAAACATTTTTATTATATTGTTCCTTTAAATCTAGAATATATTCAGATATTGAGGATTGTGCCTTTTGATTTATTTCATTAACATTACTTATCTTCACGAACCTCTAGACCTTCACTTTGTTCCTTTTGATCACTAACAAATTCTGCTGACTTTTTCTTTTCTTGATTTGTTGGTGCAACATCCTGAGTGCTAAGCTCACTAACAGTAACCTGTGGGAATGGAACATTAATAGTATTTCTATCAAATATTAGCTTAATTTCTCTATTTAAGTCACGAGTAAGCTGTAATCTATCCTCTTCCTTACATGTTGCAATAATTAATAAATCAACGCTTGAATCATTAAGCTCTGCAACACCCTTATAGAATGGTCCATCAATAATTGAAGGTAGCTTATCCTTAACTGAAGGTAGCTCTGCTTGTAAAACCGCTTCAATTCTTTCAATTGAATCTGCATATTCAGTACCAACAATAACCTTAGCTACAGAATATTCTCTTGTCATGTTAATAACTCCTGAAATATGTGAGTTAGAGAATATTTTAATATTCTTTGATGCATCCATAATCTTTGTTGTACGAAGTCCGATTTCAAGAACTGTTCCACGCCAATCACCGATTGTAACAATATCATCAACTCTAAATTCACCTTCAAATACAATGAATAATCCAGCAAGGATATCTTGTATTAATTGTTGTGAACCAAGTCCGATGATGATAGATAAAATTCCAGCACCAGTTACTAATGTTGATGTATCTACACCAAATACTGATAATGATCTAAATATAATCCAAATAATTACAACATATTTAATGATATTAGAAATTAATCTTCCAACTGTTGTAACTCTTGCACTAGAATGACTTAATGATAGCTTAATTAAAGTTCTAACTAAGCTAGATGCAACTATTACAATAACAGCAAATCCTATTACATTAGTTATAGAGAATAGATTTACTCCCTTATCAAACTTATTATCAGAAATAAATGATACTATAGATAAATCACTAACTACGTTAGTAAATAAAATTACGCATAGCATTAAAGCGAATACAGCCACAGCACCAGATACAATGACTGATAGCTTTTGTCCTGCACTTCTCTTTTCCCATGCCATAATTGAGCCATCCCATCTTGAAATAGCTGATTTACCCTTATCACTCTTAACACCTATTACAACCTGATTAGTTCTAACAAGCTCTATTAATTCAACCTCATCCTTGTTAGATAATACGTTAATTAATGTGAATAATGATAGCATTACAAAATCAATTATTGCAATAGCAATAGTTATACTACTAACGTTAGATAATACCTCCTTTGAAGGTATTGCAATATAAACATAATAATCATTATATTCTCTTGATGAAATCCAATATGACTTTCCTTCTAGCTTAACGCTATCAAAGAATCCATCAGCAATAGCATGCTTTGGAATTCCAAATTCTACTGCATCCTTAGTATCAATATCATAATTAAACTCACCAGGATAATATAAGAATTTATTTGTATTCTTATCAATTGCAAATGCAAACCCGTTAGTTCCAAATTGCATATCATCTAATATATTACTAACCTCACATGCGGATAGCTTATCTAAATAATCAGTAGGATCAATTTCTATTTGTATCATACCAACAACATCATAGAATTCTCCATAATATCTTTGAAGAGGCTTAGCAATATACATTGTATAATTACCTTTTTCATCTTCTCTAGCCTCTTGGATAATTTGATCCTTATATCCCTTAATAATTTCCCAGAAGGCATAGCTTTGATTATCCTTATCTATTGATAAA
>JAZRVY010000150.1:0-12788 GCA_045599405.1 Anaeroplasmataceae bacterium | reverse complement strand
TTAAATTTTATGATTACAAATATGTTCCATTCGTATGTGGATTAATTTATATAATTACACCAATTATTAGATTTATTTTAGCTAAAAGAAAAATTAATCAAATATTAGTTGATTCATTAAAATATCTAGTATTTTTAGTATTAATATCTAGCTTTAATGAGAATTTTTCTAGTAAGATTATAATTGCACCTTTATTTTTCTTTGGTGCAGTATTTATTTATATAACTATGATAGTTCATTTGATTCGTTATAAAAGAGGAGGGGATTTTAATGAAGGAAATGAGATTGTTGGGGATTAATGATGCTAAGGATTATGATGAATCGTTTCCTATAAGAAAAAGAACCTCTGTTAGAGCAATTATTATTGAAAATAATAGAATTTATTTATCTCATTTAAGAAGAAATAATACATATAAGCTACCTGGTGGAGGGGTAGATAGTAATGAGGATATGATGACAGCCTTAAATAGAGAATCAGAGGAAGAGGTTGGAGTTTCAATTACTAATCCTAGACCATATGGATATTATATAGAGCGTTGGAAAAGCAAAAAGCCAACAGATGGTGACACTATTTGGGAAAATACCTCATATTTTTTTATTTGTGATAGAGTTGGAGAGGTTATGCCGATTAAACCAACTAAAAGCGAGATTATAGATCAATGTGAATCATCACTTGTAGATATTAATGAGGCTATTATTAGTAATATGATGTTTCTAGGTGACAAGGATTTAAATTCCTCAAGTACAGAAGCTACTTATATAAGGCGTGAAAATGAGGTTTTTAATATAATTAAGAAGGAACTTATCAAATAATAAAAATATTTAAATTTTATAATTGACATTGATATTTAAATCATATAAAATAATAATGTTGTAACATGCACCACTTAGAAAGGGTCTTAAACAATACATAGTATTTACCCCAATAGTGAGTCTTAAAATTTATAGGAGGTGTAACGACATGTATGCAATCGTATTAACAGGTGGAAAGCAATATAAGGTAGAGAAGGGAACTACTCTATTCGTAGAAAAGCTTGATGCTGCTGAAGGTGAAACTGTAACTTTAGACAAGGTACTTTACGTTAACGGTAAGGTAGGAGAGCCATTTGTAAAGGGAGCTTCTGTAACTGCTAAGGTTGAAAAGCAAGGACGCGGAAAGAAGATTATTATCTTTAAGTATAAGGATAAGAAGAATGAGCGTAGAAAGCATGGTCACCGTCAATCATATACTAAGTTAACAGTTGAAGCTATCAATGCTTAATTAAGTATAGACAAAGATGACTAAATATAAAATAAATAAAACAAACAATAAATATATAATTGAAATTGAAGGACATGCAGGATATGCTGAGTTAGGTAATGATATTGTATGTGCAGCAATTTCAACAGCTATTTATATGACAAGAAACTCAATAGAAAAGCTAGAGCCTAGTTACAACATCGCTAACATTAAGTTAGAAGAGGGTTATGCACTATTTGATGTAGATATGAAATATAAAGTGGCTTGTAATCTTTTAAATGTATTAGAATTTACATTAAAGGACTTAGGAAAGCAATTTCCAGATTTTATAAAAGTTAAAAAATAGGAGGTGCCTTTTATGCTATCATTAAATATTCAATTATTCGCTTCTAAAAAGGGAGTAGGTTCTACTAAGAACGGACGTGACTCAGAGAGCAAGCGTCTTGGAGCTAAGAAGTCTGATGGACAATTTGCAACTGCAGGGTCAATCTTATATCGTCAAAGAGGAACTAAGGTTCTACCTGGTGTTAATGTAGGACGTGGAGGAGACGACACTTTATTTGCTAAGACAACTGGAATCGTTAAATTCGAAAGAGTTGGAAAGACAAAGAAGCAAGTTTCTGTTTATCCTGTTGAAGAGTAATTTATAAGATACCCATTTTGGGTATCTTTTTTTCTAAAAAAGGAGGTAATCACTTATGATGTTTATCGATCAAGTTAACATTGAAGTAACAGCTGGTAAGGGTGGAGATGGTATTGTTGCCTACCGTAGAGAGCTAAAGGTTGAAAAAGGTGGACCTTTTGGTGGATCAGGTGGTAAAGGTGGAGATATTATCTTTATCGGTGATGAAAACTTATCAACATTATTAGATTTAAAATATAATGCTAAAATTAAAGGTGATAATGGCGAAAATGGTCGTCATAAGGGTATGTATGGAGCTAAGGCTGATGATACATATGTAAGAGTTCCTTTAGGAACTACAATTTATGATGAGGATACTAATGAGGTCATTGGCGATATCACTAAGCATGAGCAAACATTTGTAGTATGCAAGGGTGGTAGAGGAGGTCGTGGAAATATGGCCTTCGCAACAGGAATTAATAAATGCCCTGATTTTAGTGAAAAGGGTGAGCCTGGTGAGAAAAGATTTGTGCGCTGTGAGCTTAAGGTTCTTGCTGATTGTGGACTTGTTGGATTCCCATCAGTTGGTAAATCAACTTTAATTAGTGCTGTAAGTGCTGCAAGACCAAAAATTGCTGCATATCACTTCACAACGCTTGTTCCTAACCTAGGAATGGTAAGAGTTCCAGATGGTGAAAGAAGCTTTGTTATGGCCGATTTACCAGGTATTATTGAAGGTGCTAGCCAAGGGCTTGGTCTAGGACTTGAATTCCTACGTCATATTGAGCGTTGTAGAGTTATTGTTCATGTTATCGATATGGCCGCTACAGATGGTCGTGATCCAATTGAGGATTATAAGATTATCAATGAGGAATTAAAGACATATAAGATGAATTTAAGTAAGCGTCCAATGATAGTAGTAGCTAATAAGATGGATCAAGAGATTGCCAAGGAAAATTTAGAGAAATTTAAAGCTGCATATCCTGATATTGAAATTTATCCAATTTCAGCATATGCTAAGGAAAATCTAGATCAATTATTGTATAAGATTGCTGATACTCTAGATGTAACTGAGGAGTTTAGCTTATATGAAGAGGATGAGCAAGCTGATTTCGTTAATTATACATTCCATAAGGAAGAAAAAATGTTTGAAATTTTTGTTGATAATGAGGGTGTATATAACGTAGTTGGTAAGCCACTTGAAAGAATTCTTGCAATGACTCCACTAAATCAAGAGGCTGCTGTTATTCGTTTTACACGTCAATTACGTAGCTTTGGTGTTGATGATGCCCTACGTAAGGCTGGATGTAAGGACGGAGACTTAGTAAAAGTTGTTGATTACGAATTTGAATTTAGAGATTAATAGAAATGAGTCTTTTTAACTAAAGACTCTTTTTTTATACTATTATTTATAATAATAAAATGGTAAACTATAAAGGAATATATACGATTAGTGGGTGATGTATATGGCAGAAAAGAAAAAATCAATAGTAGGTAAAATAATTAAGGTTATTTTTGCCTTTGTAATATTTTTAATAATTTTATTATCTATCGCAGTTGGAATTATATTATTTCAAACTCCAAAGAGCTTAGGTCTTGCAAATAAAGAAATTAATGGTACAAGCATTAAGGAACTAGGTCTTGCTGATACTAAGGTAATTGATATTATTAAGCAATTTAAAAAGCTAGGAAATGCTGATGAAGAAAAAATAGTATCTAATACCTATAGTGATGCTGATAAAACAAATGCGGATAAGAATTTTAATAATTCTGATGTTACTAATTATTCTGATATCATTACAAACCTAGCTATGTATGACAAAAATTATTATCTTGAATATAATGATACTACACTTGCATATGTTTATAATGAATGTATAAAAGAAGGAACTAGCAGCTCTGAAATTGCTTTTATAAATGAAGCTAATGCCACATTAATGGAAATTACTATAGATAAGGATAATAACACTCTAAAGTTAGTATTAAAAGCTGATATAAGCGGTTATAAGAGTGATATAGAGGATAAGTTAGGATTTGCTAAAAACTTTGTTAAAATTCCAAGCGATGCCTATTTGGTTTGTGAATATAGCATGGATGTAAATAATTCGGGTAAGCTAATTACTGAAACAAAATCACTAGCAATAAATGGACAGGATAACGCATTAAATAATGCTATTTTAGATATTATTATAAATAATATTGATAGTACTAAGGATAAGGCTTATTTAGCTGATTGTATAGGTCAAGCATTTAGTGATATATTAGCTAATTTAGGTAAAATTGGTAAGCCATCTAGCTATGATTCAACAACAAGGGTTATAAATGGAGAAGTTTCATATGGTACTGATTCAATCACAAATCATAAGATTGGATTTGTAACATATCAGCCAGATGATTTTCATACTCATAGCTGGAGTAAATATCAATATGATATAGATCCAACATTTGAATCCTTAGGAAGACTTAAAAGAGTATGCTCATTAAATTCAACTCATGTTGAATATTATACTCTTCCAAGATTAAATGAAAGTGATTATGTAAAGAGTACTATAATTTCAACTGACTGTGAGGTTGATGGAAAATATAAATATTCAACTACAGTAATGGGACAATTATATACATTTGATGTAACTATACCTGCAACAGGACATAAATATAGTACAGAATACACATATAACGAAACACAGCACTGGCATCAATCAACATGCTCTCATAACCTGAAAAAGGATGTTGATGATCATACATTAGTACAAAATGGATATGACAGTGTAAATGGTAAGATTATTTATAAGTGTTCATTGTGTAATTATGAGAAAAAAGAGGATTGTATTCATGAATATATAAGTGAAATAGAAAAGCAAGCTACAGCTCATGAGGTTGGCTCTATAAAAAAGACTTGTATAATATGTGGATATTCAATATCTGAGGTATTTAGCCATAATATAAAGACTACGGTGATAGCTCCAACTATAAATGAATTTGGATATACAGATTATGAATGTACTTTATCGTGTGAATATCATGCAAGAGGTAATATTACTTATAATTTAACTAATTTATATGGTTATAATTATTTCCAAGAAAATTATCCAACATTAGCTTCCTTATATGAAAAAATAGATAATGCATATAAATCAGTAGGAACTAGAGATATCGCACCATCAACAGTAAATGTTGGTGGAGAGGATACTACTATTTATCAAATTGGTAAGGTTTCTTATACAGGAATAACTGTTGAATCTGCAAAGATGGTTTGGAGCATGTATAAGCTAGAAAACCCATGGTATTATTGGACAGAAAATACTATGCTATATAGCTCTAACTTTGGTAGTGGAGAATTAATTATTACAATTGATCCAAATTATGCAACATATACAAGTAGACAAAAGGTTGATTTACTAGTTGAAAATTATTTAACTACAGCAACTTCAACAATTACTGAAACTAATCCAGATAAGATTATAAAAGCTATACATGATTATATTTGTGATAATATGTCATATGCATATAAGAATGGTACAACAATTCCTGAAACAGCTGAATGGGCACATTCAATTGAGGGTGCAATCAGATTTGAAAAGGGTGTATGTGAATCATATGCAAAGCTATTTTATATGCTATGTAATTTATATAACATAGAAGCAATTATGGTAATAGGACAAGGTAAAACAGAGGGTCATGCATGGAATTATGTAAAGCTAAATGATAAGTGGTATGCAGTGGATTGTACATGGGACGATCAAAGCTATGGAATTATTTATAAATACTATTTAAAGGGATCACATAATTTTACTGATCATTTACCTGGATCAACAAATCCAGCAGATGAATATTATCAATATGAATTACCTGAATTAAGTCTAACTGATTATAGTTAACATTATGTTAATACATAATTGACAATATTTATTGATTTATTCTATAATATTAAAGGTATAAAAAATACAGAAAGAGGATATAAAATGAAAAAGTTTGATATTTTAAACCAAATCTCAACTATTGGTGTTGTAGCTGTAGTTAGAGGAAATAGTAAAGAACAAGCAATTAAGATTGCTGATGCTTGTATCGAGGGTGGAGTTAATGCTATCGAATTAACTTATACAGTACCAGGTGCTCGTGGAATTATCGAAGAGTTAACTGCTAAGTACGGAGCTCGTAAGGATGTTGTTATCGGAGCTGGTTCAGTTCTTGACCCTGAAACTTGTAAGGGTGCTATCGAGGCTGGAGCTAAGTTCATCGTTGCACCATCATTCAACGAGGAAGTTGCTAAGCTTGCTAACAGATACCAAATTCCATATGTTCCAGGAATTATGACAATTAAGGAAGCTGTTACAGCTATGGAGTATGGATGTGACGTTATCAAGGCATTCCCAGGAGATATCTTAGGACCTAGATTCGTTAAGGATATTAAGGGACCAATCCCATATGCTAACGTAATGCCATCTGGTGGAGTTGACATTGACAACATTAAGGACTGGGTTAAGGCTGGAGTTATCGCTGTTTCAGCTGGATCAAGCTTAACTGCTGGAGCTAAGAAGGATGACTATGCATTAGTAACTGAAACTGCTAAGAAGTTCATCGCTGAGTACCAAGCTGCTAAGGCTAGCAAGTAATAACTAAAGGAAATTATTATATTTCTTTTTAGGAGGATTAATTATGGAAGGTAAAATTATAACATTTGGAGAGATAATGCTAAGATTATCAACTCCAGATAATTACACAATTAATCAAACCAATTCGTATATTGCAAATTATGGTGGAGGAGAAGCTAACGTTGCTGTATCTTTGTCTCATATGGGACATAAGACAGAATTCTTTACAAAGCTTCCACCTAACCAATTAGGAGATGGAGCTATTGCTCATTTACGTTCACACGGTGTTAATACAGATCACATCGTAAGAGGATCTACAACAATGGGAATTTATTTCCTTGAAACTGGATTCGGTGGACGTCCAAGTAAGGTTATTTATAACCGTAAGCACTCAGCTATTACACGTATTTCTTTAAACGAATTTGATTTAGATGAAGTATTTAAGGGAGCTACATGGTTCCATGTAAGTGGAATTACATTAGCACTTAATGAGCGTGTAAAGGTTGTAGCTATTGAATGCGCTAAGTATTGTAAGGCACATGGAATTAAGGTTTCATTTGACTTCAACTATAGAGCTAAGCTATGGACAATTGAAGAAGCAATTCCTGCATATAGAGAAATGATCAAATATGTAGATATTGTTTTCGCAAGCTTCTTTGACTGTAATACTATTCTAGGAATTCCACTAGATGATAACCTTAAGGATGCATCTATGCATGAAAAGAGAGCAAATGTATTCCCTAAGATGATGGAAAAATATGGTGTTAAATATGTATTTGGTACAGATAGAGTTGTTTTCTCAGCAACTGAGAATTCTTTAGCTGGATATTACTATACTAAGGAAACTAACCTTATTACAGATCCAATCAAGTTTAATATCTATGATCGTATTGGTGGAGGAGATGCATTTGCATCTGGAGTAATTCACGGATTATTATTAGATTATGAAAATCCTGATTATGCAGTAAAATATGGATTAAATACATCAGTATTAAAGCATACTATTTATGGAGATGCATGTGTTCTATCTTGTGAGGATATTGAATCATTTATGGCTTCAAATGGTACAGCTGAGGTACAAAGATAAAAGGAGACTACTATGATAGTTGGAAAATTAAATCATTTATATCGTTATAAGGGTATCAGTAAGAATATTGATACAGCTATAGATTTTGTACTTGAGAAGGGAATTGATGGAATCATCGCAATGGCTCCTGGAAAGTACGAGATTGATGGAAAGAATGTTTTCATGAATCGTGATACATATGTTGCTAAGCCAAAAAATGAAACATTCTTTGAAAATCATGAGAACTATATGGATTTACAAATAGTTCTAAAGGGACAAGAGTATTTTGCTTATACAGATATCTCTAACCCAACACTTAAGGTAACAACACCTTACAATGCTGATAAGGATGTTACAAAATACAACGGTGATAACGTAGATGCAGTTACTGATTCACAATGGTTCATTCTTGAAGAAGGATATGCTCTAGTTTACACTGAAGACGTTCATTTAGCTAAGTGCGATGTGAACGGTGGTACAGTTGAAAAGGCTGTTATCAAAATCAAAATAGAAAAATAATTAAGGAGAAAACAATGAAAAATTTAGAAATCAAAAGTTCTAAGAAAGTTGTAACAATGGGAGAAATCATGTTACGTCTTTCAACACCTGCAAACGTTCGTTTCGTTGCAGCTAACCAATTTGACATCATCTTCGGAGGAGGAGAAGCTAACGTTGCTGTTTCATGTGCAAACTATGGTTTACCAGCTACATTCGTTTCTAAGCTTCCAGATAATCCAATTGGACAAGCTTGTGTTAACTCATTAAGAAGATATGGAGTTGATACTTCAAAGATCGCTCGTGGTGGAGATCGTATCGGAATTTACTATTCTGAGACAGGAGCTTCAATGAGAGCTTCTCAAGTTATCTATGACCGTGCTCACTCAGCTATTTCTGAGGCTAAGGTTGAAGATTTCGACTTCGATGCTATTTTCGAGGATGCTGCTTGGTTCCACTGGTCAGGAATTACTCCAGCTATCTCTGATGCATCTGCATTAGTATTAGAGGCTGCTTTAAAGTCAGCTAAGAAGCACAATGTTATCGTTTCTGTAGACTTAAATTTCCGTGCTAAGCTATGGACTTCTCAAAAGGCTATCTCAGTTATGAAGCCATTAATGAGCTATGTTGATGTTTGTATCGGAAATGAAGAGGATGCTGAGCTTTGCTTAGGATATAAGCCAGATGCTGACGTTCTTGGAGGAAAGACAGATGCAGAAGGATACAAGGGAATTTTCAAGGGTATGATGGCTGAATTCGGATTCAAGTATGTAGTATCTACATTACGTGAGTCATTCTCTGCTACTCATAACGGATGGAAAGCAATGATCTACGATGGAGAAGAGTTCTATCAATCTAAGAGATATGATATCGATCCTATCATCGACCGTGTTGGTGGAGGAGACTCATTCGCTGGTGGATTAGTTTACGGTATGATTACTAAGGCTACTCAAGGAGAGGCTTTAGAGTTCGCAGTTGCTGCTTCAGCATTAAAGCACACTATTAACGGAGACTACAACTTAGTAACTGTTAAGGAAGTTGAAAAGCTTGCTGGTGGAGACGCTTCTGGACGTGTTGCACGTTAATCTTAATTAGATTTCAAAACAAAAGGAAGAAGGTTGCAAAACCTTCTTTTTTTTATAATATTTTTATATTATAATTTATATAGAGTTTTTTTATATAGAAAGAGGACTATATAATATGAATGACGCCTTATTAGAAATACAAAATTATATTAAGAAAAAAGAATATGATGCTTATATTGTATTAACATGTGATGATCATGGAAGCGAATATGTACTTGACCATTTTAAAATTAGAGAATTTTTATCTGGATTTACAGGATCTGATGGAACCCTTGTCATAACTCAAAATGAAGCATATTTATGGACTGATGGAAGATATTTTATACAAGCTACAAATCAATTATCAGGTACTGGTATAAAGCTAATGAAGTCTGGAATGAGTAAGGTTCCAACAATTGCTCAATTCATAGCTAAATTAAGCAAGGATCCTAAAATATGTACAGATTTTAGGCTTACTCCAATATCTTTTGTTAATGAAATTAAAAAGGATAATCCAACAGTCAAATTTTATGATAATGAAAATATCATAAATAAGGTTTGGAAGGAAAGACCTGAAATAGTATTATCAGAGGCATATTCACTATCATTAACTAATGCTGGAGAATCTGCTGGAGATAAAATAGATAAAATAAATAAGCTAGCTAAAAAGAAAAATGCTAAATATACATTAATATCAGCTCTTGATGATGTCGCATGGACATTAAATTTAAGAGGTAATGATATACCTTATAGTCCTGTCAATTATGCGTATTTATTAATATCTGAAAGAAAGAAATTTCTATATATAAATCAATCTAAGCTAAAAGCTAAGGCTTCATCTAATATTAAATCCCTAGGAATTGAAATTAAGGATTATGATGCCATATATGAGGATATTAAGGAAATTGATGATCAAATACTAATTGATGAGAAAAAAATCAATTTTAAGCTATTTAAATCAATTAAAAATCCTATATTAACAGATAAGTTCCCTTCAACTATCTTAAAGGCTATTAAAAATGAGACTGAAATTAAAAATATTAAAAAGGCTCAAATAGAAGATGCACTTGCTATAGTTAAGTTTATGAATTGGTTAAAGAAATCAGTTGGTAAAATAGAACTTGATGAGCTTAGTGTTACAGAAAAATTACTTGAATTTAGAAAAGAAAGTAAAAACTTTTTAGATTTAAGCTTTGATACTATATGTGGATATAACTCTAACGGAGCTATAGTTCATTATAAAGCTACAGAAAAAACAAATAAAAAAATCCAAAAGAAGGGATTATTATTAATAGATAGTGGTGCACAATATAAATATGCAACTACTGATATAACAAGAACCTTTGTAATGGGAGCTATATCTGATGAAATGAAACGTGATTTTACATTAGCTCTAAAGAGTCATATAGCGTATGCTACAGCCATTATTCCTAAGGGAACTAATGGGTATGCACTTGATATAATCGCAAGAGAGCCTCTATATAAAGCATTTAAGGATTATAGACATGGAACTGGTCATGGGGTTGGATATTTATTAAATTGCCATGAGGGTCCACAATCTGTTACAGCAAGCACTATTAGAGGTGCTTGTGAAATAGAGCCTGGTATGGTTATATCTAATGAGCCTGGTATCTATATTGAGCATAATTATGGTATTAGACATGAAAATCTTGTTTTATGTAAGAAATTCCTAAAGAATGAATTTAATGAATTCTATGGATTTGAAACATTAACCTATGTACCATTTGATTTACAAGGTATTGATAAAACTCTTCTAACTAAAGAAGAAAAACAATGGATAAATGCCTATCATAAGGACATTTATAATAAATTAAGTAAGTTACTATCAGATGCTGATAGAAAATACTTACAAAAAATAACAAGAGCAATCATTTAAAGGAGGAAAAAAGAAAATGAGTTTATTAAAAAAGTGTATTGCTGAATTTATTGGTACATTCGTACTAGTAGCATTTGGATGTGGTGTTGCAGTTTATACAGGATGCAACAACTTTGGAGGAGTAGCAGCTACAGCCTTAGCCTTTGGTTTAGTTATTGTAGCAATGGCATATTCAATTGGTAATGTATCAGGATGCCATATTAATCCAGCTGTATCATTAGCTATGCTAATTACAAAGAAAATGACATTAAAGGAATTTGCATTATATGTATGTGCTCAAATCTTAGGAGCTGTACTTGGATGCTTAGTACTTGGAGTATTCTTTAATTCATTTAAGTCACTTGGAGCTAACCAAGTACAAGTTGCTATTACAGACAACTATAAAACAATACCTTCATATTTTGTTGGTTTAATTGCTGAAATAGTATTAACATTTGTATTTATTCTTGCAATATTAGGTGTTACATCAAGAAAGACAAATGCTGCAGTTACTGGAATTGTTATTGGACTTACATTAACTTTAGTACATTTACTTGGAATTTACCTAACAGGAACATCAGTAAATCCTGCAAGAAGCTTAGCTCCAGCTATTTTCCAAGCATTTGGAGGAAGCAAGGATGCAATCAAGCAAGTTTGGATCTTTATTGTAGGACCATTTGCTGGTGCTGCATTAGCAGGTGTTATTTATCCAATGCTAGATACTAATAAAGATGAAGAATAATTAATAAACTATAAGGAGATTTTCAATAATCTCCTTTTTTATTTATCTATTTGTGATATAATTATATTGTCATTAAACGGAGGAATTTAAAATGAAATTAGATGTTAGATATGCGAATCATCCAGAAGATTCAAAAAAGTATGATACTGAAGAGTTAAGAAAGCATTATTTAATTCAATCAGTATTTGAGGCTGATGAAATTGTATTTACATATTCTCACCAAGACCGTATGATTGCTGGTGGAGTTATGCCAGTAAACAAGAAGGTAGTACTTGATACTGCAGATGAATTAAGAGCTGATTATTTCTTACAAAGACGTGAAATGGGATTCATTAACGTTGGAGGTAAGGGAAAGGTAACTCTTGATGGAGTTGAGTATGAAATCCTTCCAAAGGATGGAATGTACATTGGTATGGGAACTAAGGAAATTGTATTTGAGTCACTTGACAAGAACAATCCTGCAAAATTCTATGTAAACTCATGTCCAGCTCATAAGACTTATCCAACTGTATATATTAACTATGAGAAGGCTAACCATAAGCCAATGGGAGATGTTGAACACATGAATAAGCGTGTTATCAACCAATTCATCCACAAAGATGTTTGTGAATCTTGTCAATTAGCTATGGGAATGACAGAGCTAGCTCCAGGATCATCTTGGAATACAATGCCATGTCATACACATGAAAGAAGAATGGAAGTTTATTTCTATTTTGATTTCCCAGAAACTGAAAGAGTATTCCACATCATGGGACGTCCAGATGAAACAAGACATATTATTATGGCTCCAGAGCAAGCAGTTATTTCACCATCATGGTCAATTCACTGTGCTGCAGCTACAATGAACTATACATTTATTTGGGGAATGTGTGGAGAGAATCAAGAGTATACAGACCAAGACTGGTTTGAAACTAAGGATTTAAAGTAATAATTAAATTGGGAAGCTTTGCTTCCCTTTTTTACGAAAGGACTATTTATGCTACCACAAGATATAAATATATTAGTTAGTGTACTTAACACTAAATTAAGAGATTTTTATGATTCATTAAAGTCACTTTGTGATGATTTAGATGAATCTTATGATGAATTAA
>JAZRVY010000149.1:0-23297 GCA_045599405.1 Anaeroplasmataceae bacterium | reverse complement strand
ATAATTCAATAGCATCATTACCAAGTTCTATTCTATCATCTCTTCCATCTGAAGCATTAATAAACTTCTCTTCTATTACTTCTCTTGATATAAGGTTATAACCCTCATATGAAAGATATTCTGGTAGCTTTGTAGCATCCCTTAAATAATATCTACCTTGAGATAAGGAAGGATCATAATAAACATCTAAGCGTACATTAACTCCATTAGAATCTAAAGCAATTGCATTTCTTTGTAGTTCATAGCTAATATACTTAAGTCTAATAATACTTTCAAGCTTGTCACAGCCTGTTAAGGCGTTATTATATAAATCCTTTCTATATTGGAATCCAACAATCTTAAATTTATATGATCCTTCGAATGGTTCATAATCATTAACATTAAAGCAATAATCAAGATAATTTTTACCTTTAATTGAGTATCTATCTGATATTAATAAAATACATTCATTATCAGCTTGAGGCATTCTACCACCATCTAGCTTTAAATTTGAAGGATGAGGTACATAACCTGCATAGCCTATTTCTCCACCAACATAGCAAATTGTTGAATCTTGTTCATAGAAAGTATTTATTTCATATGTTTTAAATTTACTTAATATTGATTTATCTAGAGGTGTATGATCCTCTTTATAGGCTATAACCTCATTGGTACCTTGATATGTAAATTCGTTAGTATATACCTCTTCACTATTTGCATACATAATGGATTGATACATAAATAAGCATAGTAAGCATGATACTATAAATACTATTGATATAAAGAATGTTCTTCTTGGTGTAAATAATATATTATTTTTAGCTATAGACATATCTATAGACTTGTTAATAGGCTTATAATCTAAATCAAGCTCCTCTTTTTCATCTTTAATATCCAAAGATACTATCTCTTGATCTTCTATTATTTCACCATCATGAATCTTTATTTTACGTGTAGCTATGTTAGCTACCTGCTCAAAGTTATGAGTTACAATTAATACAAGCTTATTGGCAGCTACCTCTTTTATTAAATCTATGATTTCTTGACCTGTCTTTGAATCTAGATTTCCTGTAGGCTCATCACATGCAAGTATTTCGCAATCTGAGGCTAACGCTCTAGCAATAACGCAGCGTTGCTTCTCACCACCTGATAGCTTAGTACCTCTATGCTTAGCTCTATCCTTAAGTCCTACTCTATCAATATATTCTAAAGCCTTTTTCTTAGCTTCCTTTCTTGATACTCCCTTAAGTGTTAGTGGTAGCATTACATTTTCAAGCACTGTATATGATTCAATAATATTATAATTTTGAAAGATAAAACCTATTTTATCCTTTCTAAAATTATCCATATCATCAATGTTAAAGTAGGAAGTTTCATTACCCTTATAGTATATTTCCCCTTCATCAAAGGAATCCATTTTAGTAAGTACATTTAATAGAGTTGATTTTCCTGAACCAGATTCTCCTACTATAGCTACAATTTCGTTCTTATTTAGCTTTAAATTAATATTACGAAGTCCTAGGTTAGTTATTCCATTAGAGGTGTAATATTTATTTACATTAACTAATTCTAGCATTCTATCGCTTCTTTCTTATTGTAATTTAGGCTTATAGTCTAATAAATTATAAATATCATAAAAGGACTTCATTGCATTATAATAATTTTTAATATCCTTATATCCTGCAGTTTCATAGGCACTGTGCATTGCAAGCTGAGGCATTCCAATATCTACCATATTAATAGATAAGGATTCCTGAAGGATACTACCTAGTGTAGATCCACCACGAATATCAGCCTTATTTGTAAATTCTTGGTATGGAATGTTATTTTCTATACATAGTTTTTTAAATACAGATGAGCTGTATCCATCTGATGTATAGGCTCCACTTGCGTTATATTTTATTACTACTCCGTTATTTAATAATGGAGTATTTAATAAATCATATTTATTTGAATAATTAGGATGAAATGCATGAGCATTATCTGCAGATAGTAATAAGCTATTTGCATATATTTGATATAAATCCTCTTTTGTCATATCAAGCGAATATATTATTCTTTCTAATATAGATGTAAGGAAATTAGAGGATGCACCCTGCATTGTCCTGCTTCCTGTTTCTTCATTATTAAAGGCTACAAATACCTTATTAGATTCATTAGAATCTATAAAGGCCTTTAGGCTTAAATACATTGAGGCTAGATTATCTATTCTTGGTCCCATAAAATAATCATTTACTACTGTACATTTTTGATTATTAACTAGATATAAATCATGAGATACAACATCATTCAAATTAATACCTACAGAATTTGCAGCAAGCTCTAATAAATTATTATTACCAATTATAGGCTTTAAATCTATTTCAGGATTATATTTATATCCATTATTTATTTCTCTGTTAAAGTGAATACATAAATTAGGTATTATGGCACAAGAATCATTTAGCTTTACTATTTTATAGGCTAATTCATTGTTTTCATTTTTATAATATATTCTACCTGCAACTGAAAGCTCTCTATCAAACCATGATGAATAAATTGGTCCACCATAAACTTCAGTTTCTACAGTATTAATACCATTAAATTCAATTAATGAATTAGGCTTTAGCTTAAAGGCTGGACTATCTGTATGAGAGGCAATTAGCTTTAATCCATTTTTAATATTTTCATTTACAGTAAAGGCTATTATAGATGAATCATTTCTAACAATATAGTATTTTTTATTGTTATAAATATTAAATCTATTTGATTCTTCTAATTTAATATATCCAGCATTTTCTAATAATAAGGAAGCCTCATATACAGCATTGTATGCAGTTTTACTTTCATTAATAAATTTAAAAAGATTTTCTTCTATCATAAAATATTATTTACTCAAGAATTGAGCTAAATAATTTTTCATCTCCTTTATATCCAAGGTAATAATATGCATTGTCTACCTTTTTCATATATAAATTGATTGTATCTCCTAATGTAGCTTCCTTTATATGCTCAATATGTAATGATTTAAAGGAAACAGTACCCTTTAGGGAATCTAGTATCATTTCAGCATATTTTGAATTATTCATATGCTTATTATGATCAATATGATGAGCAAGAACCTCGTATGATGCAATCTTTGTGAATGTATCATCTAGGCTATAATCCTTCTTAGCAATATCATCATAATTATTATTCTCATAATAATCCTCACTACCAAAATCAATATTGCTAGTTCTAGTAAGCCTTCTTGTATTTGCATCTATTACAACCCATTTGCTAATACCCTTAACTAAAATATTATCATCTTGATCTGTTAATAAATATTCTCTTGCAAAATCAATTTTTCCTTTTGGATGTGGCCATGTTTTTACCTTAATCCACGTAAGTGGCTTAGGCTCAGCTACAACCTCAAAGCTTGTTCTTATTAAAATCCAATACATATTTCTTTGATACATTGCATCAAAGCCTACACCAAGCTGTGTTGCATGTGCTCCAGCTACATCCTGAAATATATCTAGGATAGCATAAGGTGTAATCTTATCATTGGAATCAAAATCATTTGTTCTTAGCATTATTTGTCTTTCATAAAATAAACTCATATTCTCTCACCATAAAAATTATAGCATATAATAATTGAAATTATTATACATTATTGCATTATGTATAATTTAACATAATTAAAAAAAAGGCACCAAATAATGGTGCCAATAAATTAGCTTCTAAGTGGTCTGTCTAAATCAGGGTTGTGCACCTTGTCTAGAACCTCAATATCCTCTTTAGAAATTGTAAAGTTTACATCTAGATTGTCAATGATTCTATTCTCGTGTACTGACTTTGGAAGTGGTAAAGTCCCCTTCTCAATACAATATCTTATACATAGCTTTGGAATAGATGTATTATACTTTGCAGCCATATTAATGATAGTTTCATCTGAAAGTAGCTTTCCTGTAGCTAGAGGTGAATATGCCTCTACTAGGATATCATTATCTTGACAGTATTTTGTTAAAGCAGGTTGTGTATTACCAATAAAGAATCTAATTTGATTACATGCTGGCTTTACACCTGTAGCCTTAATAAGTGGTTCAATATCTGTTTGAAGGAAATTAGATACTCCAATTGACTTGATTTTACCAGCCTTTTGAGCTTCAATCATTGCCTTCCATACTTCAATATTACCTTCAGTGCAGTCAGATCCTACTGCACTCCATGGCCATGGGGCATGGATTAGATATAAATCTACATAATCAGTTTGTAAATTAGCTAAAGACTCCTCTAAGTGAGCTTTACATCCTTCATATGTCTTAACAGTTGCAGGACATTTTGTTACAAGATAGATATCCTCTCTCTTTACTCCACTATCAATGATAGCTTGTCCTACTGATTTTTCATTTTCATATACATATGCAGTATCGATGTGAGTATATCCAGCCTTAATTGCCCATAAAACAGAATTATAAGCTTCTTCTCCATCCTTTGATTGCCATGTACCGAAACCAATTTTTGGAATTTTGTTTCCATCATTTAAAATAAAATATTCATCCTTAATCATCTTATCACCCTACCCTTATTATACATAAAAATATTTTTATTTAAGGAAAAAATAACACAAAAGGGAGAAAACAAAATTTCTCCCTTAGTATATTATCTCTTATCTTCCATTAAATAGCACATTACAGCCTTTTGAGCATGTAATCTATTTTCTGCTTCTTCAAAGATTTCCTTAGCGTGAGCTTCAAATACCTTTTCAGTAATTTCCTCTTCACGGTGAGCTGGTAAGCAGTGTTGAACCATAGCATCTGGCTTAGCAACTGACATTACAGCATCATTAATTTGGTAAATACCCTCAAATACCTTACGACGCTCTGCAGCCTCTCCTTCTTGACCCATTGAAGCCCAAACATCTGTAAATAATACATCAGCATCCTTGGCAGCAACCATTGGATCAGTAACAAGCTCGAACATTCCTGGATATTCTGAATTAGCAAAATCAATAACCTTCTTAGCTGGTTCGTATCCCTTAGGGCAAGCAACTGAAATCTTCATACCAACTCTTAAGCATCCTACGATAATTGAGTTAGTCATATTATTTCCATCTCCGATATAGCAAGCCTTAAGACCTTCAAATGAACCCTTAAATTCACGAATTGTCATTAAGTCAGCAAGTACTTGGCATGGATGAGAATAATCAGTTAAAGCGTTAATAACTGGTACACTACCATACTTAGCTAAATCATCAACCTCTTGTTGAGCATATGTACGAATCATAATTCCATCTAGGTAACGAGATAATACTCTTGCAGTATCTTGTACAGGCTCTCCACGTCCAATTTGTAGGTCACGTGAAGAAAGGAATAATGGATATCCTCCAAGCTCATACATACCAACCTCAAATGATACACGAGTACGAGTTGAAGACTTTTGGAATATTAATCCTAGCTTCTTTCCTTGTAATCTATGGCTATGAGATATATTGTGCTTACGCTCAAACTTTAATTGATCTGCAAGGTTTAATAAATCAATAATTTCTTGCTTTGAAAAATCTTGTAAATTTAAAAAATGCTTCATTATGCTTCTAACACTCCTTTTAGTATATTTAATCCTTCTACTAATTCCTCATTAGTTATATTAAGTGCAGGTAATAATCTTACTCTATCATGAGCTGTAAGTACGATTACTCCCTTATTTATACATTCCTTTGCAATATCTGTAGCTGTCTTTCCTGACTTTGATGTAAAATCAATACCAATCATAAGTCCCTTACCTGTAATTTGATTAACTGCTGTTGATGATAATAAAATATCCTCAACGACCTTTCTCTTAGCCTTTACAGACTCTAAGAACTCTGGTGTTAATCTTTTTATAACAGTTAGTGCTGCTGCAGCACAAATTGGATTTCCTCCAAATGTTGTACCATGTTCTCCAAATCCAAGAACATTTTCAACCTTTTGTCCAAATAATACTGCACCAAATGGTAACCCACCTGCAAGTCCCTTTGCAGTTGATACTAAATCTGGTAAGATTCCATATTCTTGGTAAGAGTACATATAGCCAGTTCTACCATTACCAGTTTGAACCTCATCAACAATCATCAGGATATCATTTTCATCACAAATCTTTCTAATACCCTTAATGAATTCAGGATCTAGGTTATTTACTCCACCCTCTCCTTGAATTGTTTCAATCATAATAGCTGCAGTTTTATCACATACTAATGATTTAAGGTTTTCTAGATCATTTATCTTAGCATATTTAAATCCTTCAACAAATGGTCCAAAGTTATGATGGTGCTTATCTTGTCCTGTTGCAGTTAATGTTGCAATAGTACGTCCATGGAATGAACCCTCTAGTGTGATAATTTCATATCTAGCATATTCT
This sequence comes from Anaeroplasmataceae bacterium, assembly GCA_045599405.1. Classification (GTDB taxonomy): domain Bacteria; phylum Bacillota_I; class Bacilli_A; order Acholeplasmatales; family Anaeroplasmataceae; genus UBA3206. The sequence goes on along the minus strand of JAZRVY010000149.1, from coordinate 16,961 downwards.
CCATATTTCTTTGAATGATACATTCTTGCAGCTTTAATTACACCCTCATTAGACTCAGCACCACTATTTGCGAAAAATACCTTTTTCATTCCAGATTTTTCACAAATTAGCTTTGCTAATTCAACCTGAGGTGCAGTGTAATATAGATTTGAAATATGTTGAATTTGCTTAGCTTGATTACATACAGCCTCTACCCATTCCTTATCATTAACACCAAAAGCGTTAACTCCAATTCCAGTAGTGAAATCAATATATTTTTTTCCATCAAAGTCATATAATGTAGACCCATTTCCAGACTTAATACCTAAATCAAATCTGTTATATGTATTTTCAATATACTTCTTATCTTCATTTTTAATGTTATTAAATTCCATTAAAATCACTTCCTACTTAAACATTGTTCCCATTCCTTCATCAGTTAATACTTCGATTAATAATGAATGAGGAACTCTACCATCAATGATAAATACTTTATTAACTCCTCTACGAATAGCCTCAACACAGCATTCTACCTTAGGAATCATACCACCATCAATGATTCCTTGCTTTTCAAGTGATTTAAGCTCGGATACATTGATTGATGAAATTAATGTACTATCATCATTCTTATCTCTTAATAACCCCTTAATATCTGTAACTGCAATAAATGCTTCAGCCTTTAGTGCCCCAGCAATTTGAGCAGCTGCAGTATCAGCGTTAATATTATAGCTATTACCCTCTGCATCACAACCAACAGTTGAAATAACAGGAATATAACCATGATCTAGGGCAGTATAGATAATTTCAGGATTAACATTAATAACGTCTCCTACATATCCATACTTATCCTTATTCTTGAACTTACATTCAATCATTCTACCATCCATACCAGATAGTCCCATAGCCTTAGCTCCACGTACTCCAAGAATCTTTACAAGATCCTTATTTACCTTACCAGCTAAAACCATTTGTACAATTGATGCTCCCTCCTCATCTGTGAAGCGAAGACCATCAACCTTAATTGTTTCTTTATTATAAGCATTAAAAGCAGCATTAATTTCTGGACCACCACCATGAACAAGTACTACCTTAATACCAATTAAAGAAAGTAATGCTACATCTTGCATAACACTATCCTTTAAAATGTCATCAACCATAGCATTTCCACCATATTTAATTACAAGTACCTTCCCATAATATTTTTGAATATATGGTAAAGCCTCAACTAATATTTTAGCTCTTTGCTCATTAGTAATTTCCATAAAAACATCTCCTTTTAATTAGCTTCTATAATCTCCGTTAATCTTAACATAATCGTATGTTAAATCGCATCCATATGCCTCAGCATATCCATCTCCATCATTAAGTCCAACAACGATTTCAATTTCATCCTCAAGTAATATCTCTTTTGCGATTTCTTCACTAAACTCAATTCCAGCACCATTCTTACAAACATCAATAGTACCCTTCTCACTTGTGAAGCTTACATCAACTTTGTTGATGTCAACATTAGCTGTTGAATATCCAATTGCACAAAGCACACGTCCCCAGTTTGCATCTGCACCAAACATTGCAGCCTTTAATAGACTTGAGCAAATAACTGACTTTGCAACAACCTTTGCATCGTTCTTTGTCTTTGCATTAGATACCTTACATACAAGAAGCTTTGTTGCTCCTTCTCCATCCTTTGCCATAGCCTTAGATAGGTAAACACAAATAACATGTAATGCTTCTACAAATGTATTGTAATCAGTACTATTTTCTGTATCAATAATCTTATTTCCAGCCATCCCATTAGCTAAGATAGATACTGTATCATTAGTAGATGTGTCTCCATCTACAGATACCATGTTAAATGTATCATCAATTTGACTCTTTAAAGCCTTATTTAAAACCTCTGGTGTGATTGCCACATCAGTTGTAATAAATCCTAGCATTGTTGCCATATTAGGATGAATCATTCCAGAACCCTTACAAATTCCACCCATTTTACAAGTAGTTCCTGCAATTTCAAATTCAATTGCAACCTCCTTTTTGAATGTATCTGTAGTTCTAATTCCTTCCCATGCATATGATGACATAATTGGATCATTTGATAATCCAGCAACTAATTCATCAATACCATTTGCAATAGGCTCAATGTTAAGAATTTGTCCTATAACTCCTGTAGAAGCTACTAAAATATCCTCTTCCTTAACATTTCCTAAAGCCTTAGATGCTAAATTACACATCATATTTGCTTTCTCTACTCCATCAGCATTACATGTATTAGCATTACCACTATTACAAATAATAGCTTGAGCATAACCATTAGCTGAGTGCTCCTTACATACCTGAATTGGAGCTCCCTTAACTAAATTAGTTGTATATACAGATGCAGTTGCAGCTAACTTTTCAGATAAAATTAAAGCTAAATCTCTTTTTGTTGAATTCTTCTTAACACCAACGTGAATACCATTAGCCTTAAATCCCTTAGGAGCAACTACTCCACCTTCTAAAAACTTAACCATAAATACCTCCTATTCTAGTACTAATCCTGTCTTAGGATCTAGTCCTAGCATAATATTCATACATTCAATTGCAGCTCCACTAGCACCCTTACCTAGGTTATCAAGACAAGCTGTAATATTAATTCTTTCATCATTTCCACCAACATAGATTTCAAGATAATCCTTACCACTTAAATGGTTAGCACTTAAGAATCCATCCTCTGTTGCCGTTTCAAAGTAAGGCAAAACTCTTACAAATTCCTTACCCTTATAATATTCCTCTAGCATATCATGTAGCTCCTTTGGAGATACCTTCTTATTTAATCTATCTGTATATAGAGGTATAGTAACTAGCATACCTTGTAAGAAATCACACACATATGGATTAAATAGTGGCTTTTGTGATAGTCCAGGAATTGCTTGCATTTCCTTCAAATGCTTATGCATTTGAGCCATAGCATATAATCTTGGAGCATCAAACTTTGTATCTCTATTTGGATCCTCGTATTGTGCGATAGCCTTTTTACCAGCTCCGCTATATCCACTTATAGCATTCGCACTAAATGGATAATCATTATTACAAATACCTAATTTTACTAAAGGATATACGATGCTCATAAATCCTGATGCATAGCAACCAGGAACTGCAACTCTATGAGATGTTTGAATCTTCTTTAGGAAATCCTCTCCAAGCTCTGGAAATCCATAAGCCCATTCCGGATTTGTTCTATGTGCAGTTGAAGCATCAATAATCTTTGTTCTTGGATTATCACATAATCTAACTGATTCGATTGAAGCAGCATCTGGCAAGCAAAGGAATACAATATCAGCCTCATTAATTTTCTTCTTACGCTCGTTTATATCCTTACGTAATTCATCTGAAATTGTAATAATTTCTAAATCAGTTCTATCCTTAAATCTATCAAAGATTCTTAGACCTGTTGTTCCTTCTTTTCCATCGATAAAAACCTTAGTCATTATAATCCAAGCTCCTTTTTGATGTTATCAATTTGCTTAGTTGTAGACTCAATACTTGATGCACCCTCGCTATTACGCTTGAATGTACACTTTTCAAGATTGATAGCCTCATATAAGTCATTATCAAACTTATCACTAAAATTCTTATATTCATCAAGTGGTAAATCCTCTAGAACTGTATTCTTTTCAATACATAATCCTACAAGAGTACCAGAAATCTTATAAGCATCTCTAAATGCCATACCCTTCTTAACAAGGTAATCAGCTAGGTCAGTCGCATTAATAAATCCCTTAGCTGCAGCATTTCTCATATTAGCCTTATTAACCTTAATTGTAGCAAGCATTGGAGTAAAGATACTTAAGCATTGCTTAATTGTATCAACACTATCAAAGATTGCTTCCTTATCCTCTTGCATATCCTTATTGTATGCAAGTGGAAGTCCCTTTAGCATTGTTAGTAAAGTCATTAGGTTTCCATAAACTCTACCTGTCTTACCTCTTACTAGCTCTGCAATATCAGGATTCTTCTTTTGAGGCATAATTGATGAACCAGTTGAATAAGCATCATCTAAATCAATGAACTTAAACTCCCAGCTACACCACATAATAATTTCCTCGCTAAATCTAGATAGGTGCATTTGCATAATTGCAATTGTTGATGCTAGCTCAACACAGAAATCTCTATCAGATACACCATCAAGTGTATTTGGAGTTACATAATAGAAATTTAGTAAATCCTTTACCATTTTTCTATCAATGTTGTATGTTGTTCCTGCAAGTGCACAAGATCCAAGTGGCATACCATTAAGTCTCTTATATGTATCATCCAAACGAGTCATATCTCTCATTAGCATTGTTGCATATGCAAGTAAATGATTCGCAAATGTGATTGGTTGAGCTCTTTGCAAATGAGTATACCCTGGCATAATTGTTTCTTGATTCTTTGAAGCTAGGTCAAGAATTTCTTCAATAAGCTTTTGGCATAAAGCTTTAATTTCCTTAACCTCGTCACGTAGATATAATCTAATATCAAGTGCTACCTGGTCATTACGAGAACGTGAGGTATGAAGTCTCTTTCCAACCTCTCCAATTCTCTTAGTTAATTCAGCCTCAACAAACATATGAATGTCTTCAGCTGTCCAATCAAATTCAAGAGCTCCACTCTTTAAATCCGCAAGAATCTCAGTAAGAGTCTTGCAGATTAATTCAGAGTCTTCTTTTGAAATTATATTTTGGTGACCTAGCATAGTAGCGTGAGCTATAGATCCTAGGATATCATGTTCATACATTCTAGAATCAAATGAAATTGATGAATTAAAATCATTTACTTCCTTATCAAGTTCCTTTTTAAATCTTCCAGCCCACATTGCCATAATAAATTACCTACCTTTAATTACTTATTCTTCTTTTTGTTATTAACCATTGCTTGTACCTTAACTGGTAGTCCGAATAGGTTAATGAATCCAGCTGAATCAGCTTGGTTGTAAGCCCCATTATCATCATCGAATGAAGCTATATCCATGTTATGAAGTGTATATGGTGAAGTGATTCCTGCAGGAATAATATTTCCCTTATAAAGCTTAACCTTTACATCTCCTGTAACATTCTCTTGTGTCTTATCTACAAATGCAGATAAAGACTCACGAAGTGGTGTAAACCATAATCCGTTATATACTAAATCAGCAAACTTATCTGAAATAGTCTTCTTGAAGTGAGCTGTTTCCTTGTCTAATGTAATTGACTCAAGTAGCTCATGTGCTTCATATAGAATTGATCCACCTGGAGTCTCATATACTCCACGGCTCTTCATACCAACAAGACGGTTCTCAACAATGTCTAAGATACCAACACCATTTCTTCCACCAATCTTATTTAGCTCCCAAATTAAATCTACTCCATTCATCTTCTTTCCATTTACTGAAGTTGGAATACCCTTTTCAAAATGAATAGTTACATACTCTGGAGTATCTGGAGCTTGCTCTGGTGAAACTCCTAGCTCTAAGAATCCCTTCTTATTGTATTGTGGCTCATTAGCTGGATCCTCTAGATCTAATCCCTCATGAGATAAATGCCATAGGTTCTTATCCTTTGAATAGTTAGTTTCTCTTGAAATCTTAAGAGGAATATTGTGTGCCTCTGCATAATCAATTTCCTCATCTCTTGACTTAATATCCCACTCTCTCCATGGAGCAATAATCTTCATATTTGGAGCAAAAGCCTTAATTGTTAATTCAAAACGTACTTGGTCATTTCCCTTTCCTGTACAACCATGAACAATTGCATCTGCACCTTCCTTAAGAGCAATCTCTGCAATTCTCTTTGCAATAATTGGTCTAGCGAATGAAGTTCCAAGTAAGTACTTCTCATACTTAGCTCCAGCCTTCATTGTAGGGAAAATGAAATCCTCAACAAATTCCTTATTTAAGTCTTCTACATAAAGCTTTGAAGCTCCTGTCTTTTTTGCCTTCTCCTCAAGACCATCTAATTCATCAGCTTGTCCTACATTTCCAGATACTGCAATAACCTCACAGTTATTATAATTCTCCTTTAACCAAGGAATGATAATTGAAGTATCAAGTCCTCCTGAATAAGCTAATACTACCTTTTTAATATTCTTGTCTGCCATAATTCTATTCTCCTTTTTTTTGACATATTTTAAGTTAAACTTAATTTTATATCATAACTATCTATTATTATACCATTTATACTTTAGTATAACAATATATTTTATTAGCCTGATATAACAAAAAAAGTCCCCTTCTTGTATAAAGAAAGAGACGCTGTAAGCGCGGTACCACTCTAATTGCTTATACTATGTATAAGCCACCTCAACCCTTATCGCGGGACACGTTTATCCTACTAAATTCAGATAAATACCTAAATAGTGCGTTTCATTATTAATTCAATTACTAGACTTTCACCAACCACTAGCTCGCTAAAATGATATAAATAATTACTTTTCTATTATCATTGGTATATGTAAGTAAAATAAAAAAAGAGACTAACTCAAGATTAGCCTCTAAATATCATTTTTTTGAAATTAGGACTAATAATTATGAAATTAGCCCATTCATAATTATACTCAAGTTTACTTTTAATATTAAACTATCTTTGCAGCATCAACACCAATTTGTTGATAATTCTATTTTACTCTAATAACGACTATAGTCAACACTTAATTTAATAAAAAGCGTTTTCTCTTATATTTATAGCCTATTTATGTTATAATTCTTTCGGTGATAAAAATGAAAGATTACGTATGTAAAGCTTTAGCTTATGATAAATTTGTTCGTATATATGCTGCAAAATCAACAGATATCTGTGAAACTGCAAGATATACTCACGGACTTTGGCCAACTAGTGCTGCTGCACTTGGTAGAACACTAACATGTCTTGCAATGATGAGTGTTAATTATAAGTCTGACGAGCATTTAACAGTTAAATTTGAAATAGATGGACCTCTTGATGGTATCACATGCGAGGCTTGCTCTGGTAAGGTTAGAGGATTCGTTAATAATCCTGAGGTATTCCTACAATATAACAATGGACACCTTGCTGTTGGTAAGGCTGTTGGAGATGGTTATTTACATGTTATAAAGGATTTACATATGAGAAATCCATTCTCTTCTACTGTAAGAATTCAAACTGGAGAAATAGCAGAGGATTTCACATATTACTTTACAGAAAGCGAGCAAACACCTTCCTCTGTAGGTCTTGGTGTATTAATTGAGCCTGATAATTCAGTATCAGCTGCCGGAGGATTCATTTTACAGCTAATGCCAGGATGCCCTGATGAAACAATCACAAGAATTGAAAATATCCTATCTTCTATCAAGCCAGTAAGTGAAATGATTAAGGAAGGATATACTCCAGAAATGATTATTGGAGTATTATCTGATGGAGAATTTGAAATTGTTGGTAAGGATGATATCGAATATTCCTGCCCATGCAATAAAGACAGATTCTTTAGAGGTATTAAATCACTTGGAGCTACTGAAATTAAAGCCATTATCGAGGAAGATGGAAAAGCTTCTGTCACTTGTCAATTTTGTAAAAAGACTTACGATTTTGGTAAGAATGATTTAGAAAAAATGCTTAAGCAAATTGAAAATAATAATTAATAAAAAGTCCTACCAGCCAAGGTAGGATTTTTCATTCATAAAGCCAAAAAAAGAGATGAAAAATCATCTCTTTTGTTTGTTATGAACAGCAAAATGGATTATCCTTGCACATAATATCTAAGCAGTAATATATTCCCATAGTGAATTCATTTATCATTTCACCATAATAATTACTAACTATATTACCATCCTTACTAGATACTACTATAAGTGCAAAGCCACTTCCATAATTTACAGCATAGATTTTATATAAATCATAATCCGATATAAACCCCTTAGAAAATGAATCTATGCTTTCTACTGTTGGTATAGTTGCAGGTAAATAATCATTTATTTCCTCTAGGGCAATTTCCTTTGTAAAGCTAAAATCTCTAAGAAGCTTTGATACATCATAGAAATTATAATACTTCTTATCTCCTACAACATTATTAATTCTTTCTTTAGCTTGGCGTAATTTTTCTATTAAATAATTACTATTATCCATTAATTTGTGGTCTTTTCTTCTTTTTATAAATTACATAACCAGCATAAGCTGATGATCCACCAATTAATAATACTAAAGAAATGATACATAATACTGTACCTAAATTATTATCCGTAGAGACAGATGATTTAGATTGATTTACAATTGTTTCATACTCAGTCATTCTTGCTGAATCCATAGGCTTTAGCATATATGTAGTTTCTGGTGTACAGTTTACAAGAGGGTCTAAATAGAATGGATATTTAGATGTTAATTGTCCTAATGTTACAGTACACTTATCATCCTCATAATAAACCTCATCTGGATTATTAACATATTCATCAATAACACTCTTTAAAGCTGGTGAATAACCAATTGCACATGCATTTTGGAAGGCATTTTCAGTATCTAACATAAAGTTAATAAACTTATTTGCTAGAGTTTCATTCTTTGTTGTTGTAGGAATTACCATACCATCATAGAATGCTGCTGTAGTTTCAGGTACATAAACATTATATGGTAGATTATCAAGACCTACAGTTCCACCCATTCCTTCTTCAAGTCCTAGGTAAACAGCATCAAAGAAATCTCCAAGCTGTGTGAAGCATAAATCTAAATCTCCAGTTGCAACCTTTCTCTTTAGGGCATCATCTCCCCAAACATCGAAGTTAACAGACTTGATATCTGATACAACCTTAGATTGATTAGAAATCACAGAGTTAGGATCTTGTCCTTGGCTCATATAATATGCTGATACACACCATCTTGCTGTATTGTACATACCAATCTTTGCAGAATGGTTGTATAAAGACTTATCAAATAAAGCCTTAAATCCATTATCAGCTACAACATCCTTATTTTCAGAATGTCTAGTTGAATAAACCATTGAATAAGCTCCCCAGAAATATGGCATACTAACATCAAGTGGAGTTGTTGCCATTTCCTTTTTTCTAATATCAGTTAGCTTATCATTAAACATTGTTTCATAATTATTTAAGTTAGCATATTCTGGATTATTTACATCAATAGCCTTTAAATATCCTTCATCATATAACTTAGTAATCATGTAATCTCCTGGAATAGCAACATCATATGCAGTAGTTCCAGCAGTAATCTTTTGGTACATAGTCTCTGAGGATGTAACAACCTCTTCTACAACTTGGCACTTATATTCCTTACCAAATTTATCAAGTAAATCTTGGTCAATGTATTCTCCCCAGTTAAGTAAATATAATGTTTCTCCTGAGGAACCATTATTTAAAGCTATAACTGCGAATATTGTAAACGCAACAATAATACTTGTTGAGATGATTAATAGCTTTTTCATATTACTTAACCACCTTCTTATTCTTATTTTCTAATCTCTTTTGCTTATTACTACTTCTGATTGAAATAAATAATACAATTGCAAGTGTTACCATAGTAAGTAACGCATTATATGCATATGCACCTGCAGAGAAATTCTTCTTTGTATATGAGTTATATACATAGTTTGAGAAATTATAGAATCCATTACCTTGAGTAAAGTAAGAAATAACGAAGTCATCAATTGATAACGTAAATGCTAGTAATGCTCCTGTAAGTAAAGCAGTCTTTAATGATGGAATAATTACCATAAATAAAGCCTTAACCTTAGAGCATCCTAAATCCTGAGCAGCCTCAAATAATGATTCATCTGTTTGTTGAAGCTTTGGAAGCACCATCATAATAACATATGGTGTTGTAAAAAACACGTGTGCTATTAGCATTGTTGGGAATCCAAATACCTGTGGCATAATTGGGATTAGGAATGAGAATATAATCATAATTGAAATTCCTGTTACAATCTCTGATTGCATCATAGGCATCTCATTTAAGAATCCCATAGCCTTCTTTGCTTTACCAGTAAGCGCATTAATACCAATTGCTGAGAATAATCCAAGTAATGTTGCTATTAATGTAGCCCAAAATGAAACTAATAATGAATCTAATATATTTCTATTTAAGCTTGAGTTTGTAAATATTTCTTTATAGTTATGAAGTGTAAATTTACCAAAATGTAATGCTGACATAGAGTTTGCATCACTATTAAATGATTGATAAATAATTACAAATACAGGTATATACATTAGTAGCATAGCAATAACTACGAATGCAACCTTTAAAACCTTAGGAAGATATTTTCTCCATCCACTATTTTCTATCATAGAGAATCTACCTCCTTTTGAGTTTTATTTAGTACAACAATAAAGATAACAATAATTATAGATACAAATATTGATAATAAAGATCCTAAATTATAGTTATTTGCTGACTTAAACATATTTTCAATGATATTACCAATCATATTAACATTACCATCACCAATGATTGCAGAAATTGCAAATCCAGTCGCTGCTGGTAGGAATACCATGATAATACCTGATAATACACCACTAAGAGAAAGTGGGAATGTAACCTTTAGGAAAGTCTTCCATACAGGTACTCCTAAATCCTTAGAGGCTTCAATTAATGATCTATCCATCTTTTCAAGTACTGTATAGATTGGATAAATCATAAATGGTAGATATGTAGTTACAGTTACAAATATAACTGCTCCCTTACTACCAACTAGTCCAGCCCATGATAGCATATCACTGCTAAATAGCTTATACCAAGAAAGAATTCTTAGCATTGAGTTACACCACATTGGTAGAATCATACATAATAAAATTAAAACCTTATGCTTAATATTAGAGAATGATACAAAGTATGCAACAGGATATCCTATTAAAAAGCATATTACAGTAGTCCAGAACGCAATTACAAGAGAATTCCATAAAGCCTCCCAATATGTAATATCAGTAAGCTCCTTATAATTACCCATTGTAATGTGAGCACCACCAAGGTTTACACCATCAGAATTAAAGAATGTTAAAACAAACATTAATAATAATGGTAATATAACTAATAAACATAGCCATACAAAGTATGGTATAGATAATTTCTTAAAAGCTTTCATAAGCTTATACCTATTCTACTACCTTCATTAATTGAATTTCAAAGAAGTCAATCTTAAGACCAATCTTAGTACCAACCTCTACATTTTGATAATCTTGAACAAGCATATCAAATCCATCTACATTAACATGCATTTCAAAGTGTACTCCTGTAAATACACTTGATGTAACTATACCTTGAAGGATAGCACTATCAGGATCATCAATAACTAAGTCAAAGTCCTCAGGTCTAATAACAACATCTACAATTTCATCTGTGTTGAAAATCGTTACGTAGCAATCAAACTCAGCTCCTAGGAAGGAAACTTTATTATCCTCTAGATATACACCCTCAAGAATATTGTCTCCATCATAGTTAGCAAGAAGTGTTTGCTTGCTTTCTCCCTTAGACTCACAATAAATATTAGGAGCATCAACAGTAAATCCTACTTGCTCTCCTACTACCTTCTTCTTTGGACAAATTACATTAATCTTAGTTCCATTTACTTCAACAACACAATCCCATTGCTTCTTGTTGAATTTTGCAGAAACAACAGTTCCTACAATTTTTGCACTTTCAAGTGGAACAACGTCGAAATCTTCCTTTTCAACGATACACCAAATCTTTTCACCTGGCTCAAAGTCCTTAACATCAACCTTGAACTTCTTTCCAAGCATTTCAAGTCTATCATTTCCAAGATACTTACCACGAAGAATATTAGATTGTCCAATAAATTGAGCAACTTGTCTATTTACTGGATCATTATAAATATCCTCTGGTCTACCGATTTGTTGGATTTCACCCTTATCCATTACTACAATAGTATCAGACATAACCATAGCTTCCTCTTGGTCATGTGTAACGAAGATGAATGTGATTCCAAGGTTCTTTTGCATTTCCTTTAGCTCATATCTCATCTTTTGTCTTACCTTAAGGTCTAGTGCTGCTAGTGGCTCATCTAAAAGAAGGATTCTTGGCTTATTAACAATTGCACGTGCAATTGCAATACGTTGCATTTGTCCTCCTGATAGAGAAGATATTTCTCTCTTTTCATATCCAGGTAGATTTACAAGCTTTAGGCTCTTTTCTACCTCTACCTTAATAGTATCTTCCTTAAATCTCTTATCTGATAGCTTTTCAATAATTACAAAGTAAACATCTCTAGCCTTTAAATCAGCCTCAAGAGCACTTGTAATTTCCTTGAAGTTTTCTCCTCTAAAGGCAACCTCAACAATATTTCTTTCAGCAAGCTCTAGCTTTTCAATTTCAGATTCATTTGATTTAACAACAACCTTATTTTCTTCTAGGATTTCCTTTAGGTTAGTAATTAACTCATCCTTTGATAAAGACTTTAAAGTAGATTTATTTTCCTTAATATACTTTAATACTGCAATTGTTGGAGAAAATTTAGAGAAATATTCAATTGAAGCCTTCTTAACCTCTACTGGCTTTAGGAAGCTTTCTAGATATCTTCTAACTCCATCAATTTCCTCTTCATCAAACTTATACTCATTTAATAAATTATATACTCCAATATCATAAATATTAGAATAAATGTTATTTCTAAGTCCGAACGCTATGTTGTCATAAATATTTAAATGTGGGAATAACGCATATCTTTGAAATACCGTATTGATAGGTCTCTTATGAGCTGGCTTTTCACCAATCTCCTCACCGTCTAGGTATACATGTCCCTTCTGCATGGTTTCAAATCCACCAATTATTCTTAGTGTAGTTGTCTTACCGCATCCTGATGGACCAAGTAGAGTAACAAACTCATTCTCGTTAATTGACAAGTTTAAATCATCAAGAATTACATTATCTCCGTATGATTTTCCAATGCCTTTTAGTTCAACTAATTTACGTGCCATTTTCTTTTACTTTTACCTCTTATAATGTCATAATTTAGTTTTTAGTATAGCCTAGGAAATACGCTATTTTATATAACCGCTTTTATTATAGACTAAAACTCTCAAATGTAAATATAAAATTTGCAATTTTTTTAATATTTTTTTCACACTGAAATATTTGAAAAATCAACGTGTTTTTTTAACTAATAAAATTTGTTAAATTTATCGCATAAACAGCAATAAAAAAACGCCTTGAAAACCAGCTTTTCAAAGCGTTATTTTTATTAGTCAACTAAAGCTCTATTTATTACTTCCATTACATTCTTAACAGGAATAATTTCTAGGCTCTTTTGTACTTCCTCTGGAATGTCCTCAATATCTCTCTTATTATCATCAGGAATAAGGATTGTTGTAAGACCACTTCTATGAGCAGCAATCGACTTTTCCTTTAATCCTCCGATAGGTAATACAGCACCACGTAAAGTAATTTCTCCAGTCATTCCTAGCTTAGCATCAACCTTTCTTCCAGTTAATGCCGAAACAATAGCTGTTGTCATTGTAACTCCAGCACTAGGTCCATCCTTAGGAACTGCTCCCTCAGGAACATGAATATGAATATCATCATTAGCAAAGATTTCAGGATCAATCTTGAAATCAGCAGCATGAGTTTTTACAAATGATAGGGCTGCCATTGCAGATTCCTTCATTACATCTCCAAGCTTACCTGTTAATACAAGTCCACCCTTACCCTTATAGTGAGTAACCTCTATATCAAGAGTATCTCCACCAAATGTAGTATAAGCTAAACCAGTTACAATACCAACTTGATTTTCATCACGGTTGTTGTTATTAAAGAATCTAGTCTTTCCTAAAAATTCTTCAATATTATCTGGAGTAACATCTTGATGATCAATTTTTTCTACAAGAATCTTTTTAACAGTCTTACGGCACATAGTACCAATCATACGATTAAGCTCACGTACTCCTGCCTCTCTTGTAAATCCTTGAATTGTTCTATAAATAGCCTCATCTGTAATATTTAGCATTTCAGGCTTTAATCCATGAGCTTCTAATTGTCTTCCAATTAGGTGCTTACGAGCAATATTATACTTTTCAATTTCAGTATATGAAGATAGCTCAACAATTTCCATTCTGTCTCTAAGTGGTCCTGGAATTCCAGATAAATCATTTGCAGTTGTGATAAACATAACTTGAGAAAGATCATATTCCTCCTCTAGATAATTATCACTAAAATGAGAATTTTGCTCTGGATCTAGAACCTCTAGCATTGCAGCTGCTGGATCTCCTCTCATATTTGATGTCATCTTATCAATTTCATCAAGTAGGAATACAGGATTGATAACTCCACAATCCTTCATTCCCTTTAGAATTCTTCCTGGTAAAGCTCCAATGTATGTTCTTCTGTGTCCTCTAATTTCAGACTCATCAGAAATACCTCCTAGAGATTGCTTAATAAATTTACGTCCAAGAGCATCAGCAATAGATTTAGCAAGAGATGTCTTACCTACTCCTGGTGGACCAACTAAGCATAAAATAGTTTGTGGGTTATGCTGAGTCATAACCTTAACTGATAGATACTCTAAAATTCTTTCCTTAACCTTTTCTAGACCATAGTGATTTTTATCAAGGTTTTGAGCAACTATAGAAATATCATTTTGATCCTCTGTAGTAGCTGTCCATGGTAATTCTACAATAAAATCTAGATAAGCCTTAATAATTCCTGATTCAGCCATTTGTGCTGAAGTATTTGCATATCTTTGAAGCTCCTTTAGAGCCTTTTCTTCAACCTTCTTTGGCATCTTGCAGTCTAGAATCTTCTTACGAAGCTCCTCAACCTCTTCCTCTTGACGAGCCTTATCTCCAAGCTCTGTTTGAATTGCTTTCATCTTTTCACGAAGGTAATATTCCTTTTGGCTTTCATCAATTGACTTTTTAACATCCTGATTAATCTTATTTTCAATTTCACCAATTTGCTTTTCACGAGCTATATCCTCAAGAATAAATTCCATTCTCTTAGATAAAGATTGCTCCTCTAGATATTTATACTTATTATTTTCATTCTTTAAATGGAAAGAAATAATATCACAAATTTCTTCAGTAGTAGCTCCTGCTTGAACAGTTCTTAAAACCTCTTCTGGTGTTTTTAAAACATTTTGAGCATTCTTTTGAGTTTCTGTAATAACAGTTCTAACAAGTGCTGATTCCTCAGCTCCATCTACTAAAATAGTAGGATAATCACTTGTCTTAACCATAAAATATGGTTTTGTTGTTAAGAATTCCTCTACAACTAATCTACTTAAAATATTAAATTTAACCTTATAGTTATTGTTAGGTAGCTTAAGCTTTAACGTTAGCTTTGCAAGTACTGCAATTGGATAAACATCTTCCTTAGTTACATCATTAACCATTGGGTTCTTTTGAATTAATAATACAACCTCGTTATTAAACTTCTTTTCACATGCATCTAAAGCCTTTAAGGAAATTTCTCTACCAATCTCAATTCTAAATTCATTATTTGGAATTGGAGTAACTCCTCTAACAGCTATGGCAGGTAAACCTAATGTTTCTAATTCTTCCATAAAATCCACTCCTTTTGGATACTGATTTTAAATCAGCAATAATATATTACTATACTTTTGGCACTTAATCAAGTAGTTTGCCAAAAATGTAATAAATAACATATTTTATTATATAAAAAGCAGGAACTTAGAAGCTCCTGCTATATATATAGGTTTATATATTAATAAATGTAACCAAAAAATTAGATTTCCTTAGCGTTCTTAACGATTAAATCAATAGCCTTGTTATATACTAGCTCGTTGTAGTACATAGCAACATTCTTTTCTAATAATTGATCAACAGTAAGCTTAGAAGCTTCTACATCCTTCTCAGCTCTAGCTTGTAATTCTTCCTTAGATGGCTCTAGCTTTTCAACCTCAATTAGCTTTGACATAATTAAGCTGAACTTAACATTGTTAGCAGCTTGCTTCTTAGTAATATCCTCAAATTGAGCTAAAGTTGTTCCCATGAATTGTAAGAAAGTCTCAAAAGGAATTCCATATTGCTTAGCTTGATTCTCATATTGAGATCTCATAGCATTATATCTATCCTCAACTAAAGCCTCTGGTAAATCAATTTCAGCAGCATCTAGAATCTTGTTGATTAATGTATCAACTTCCTTATCCTTCTCTGAAATAGCCTTTTGAGCTTCAATTTCACCCTTCTTGTAAGCCTTTAATTCTTCTACATTGTTTACTCCATCAATCTTTAATGTAGCTACAAACTCATCATTGATTTCTGGTAAAACCTCTTCCTTAACTTCATTAACTGTAACCTTGAATACAGCAGCCTTTCCAGCTAATTCCTTAGCTTGATATTGCTCTGGGAATGTTACATTTAAATCCTTAGTTTCTCCAGCCTTCATTCCGATCATTTGATCTTCAAATCCAGGAATAAATTGTCCTGAACCAATTTGAAGCTCATAATCCTTAGCTGATCCGCCTTGGAATTCAACACCATCAACTGATCCTACGAAATCGAACTTAGCGATATCTCCAGAGTTGATAACTTGCTCCTTCTTAACCTCAGTCTTTCCTTGAGCCTTTGCCATTTCCTTAATAGCTGCGGCAACCTCAACCTCAGTAGCTTCATAAACTGGCTTAGCTACCTCAAGCCCCTTGTATTGTGGTAATTCAAATTCAGGCATAACATCGAATGTTAATGAAACCTTGAAATCCTTACCTTGCTCAAGCTTCTCATCACCTGTCATTTCAACGTTTGGCATAAATTGTCCAACCATCTTTCCAGATAATTCCTTATCAGCATAAACCTCTCTAGCCTTAGCATTGAAAATAACGTTTAATGCTTCTTCATATAATGATTCGATTCCGAACTTCTTGATGAACATTCCCTTAGGAGCAGCTCCCTTTCTGAATCCATCCATCTTTACGTTCTTATTTACTGTTGTAAATGCATCATCTAATGCCTTATCAAATTCATCAGCAGTAACATCAAATACTACCTTAACACGACTTTTTGAAATATTTTCTACTTTCATTTTAAAACTCCATCTTTCTTATTAATTTTAAACAACGCAATTATT
>JAZRVY010000148.1:0-3850 GCA_045599405.1 Anaeroplasmataceae bacterium | reverse complement strand
AAAGCTACAAGATTATAAGCTATATTTAAATGGAAATATAGCTAACAATTATGATACTGCGAATGCTAATGATATATTAACTATATTATATAATGATGATATTAATTTAGATAATCATTATTATAATCATCCTATAAATATAATATATGATACTAAGGAATTTATGATTATATATAAAGATAAGGGTCTAAAGACTGTTCCTACTGGATATAATAATTTTGAAAGCCTATATAACGCTATTTTATATTATTACAAGGAAAATAATATGAATAGCACTATTCATTTTATTAATAGATTAGACAAGGATACAGAGGGCCTTGTGCTAGTAGCTAAGGATAAATATAGCGCCAATATATTATCTAAGATGCTAGATAATATTGATAAATATTATTTAGCTATAGTAGAAGGTGATTTAAATAGTCAAGGTATTATAGATTTACCTATACTTAAAAATGATAATATGAAAAGAGTTATAGATAGTAATGGAAAGAAGTCTATAACAGAATATAAATATATAAGAAATATTGATAATAATACTTTATTAGAGCTAAAGCTACATAGTGGAAGATGTCATCAAATAAGAGTACATCTCTCACATATAGGTCATCCAATATTAGGTGACTCTATATATGGTAATGGTAATGATTTACATTTGTGTAGCTATCATTTACATTTTATAAATCCATTTAATAATGAGATAGTAGATGTAATGTCATATCCAGAATGGTATAAGGGAGAATAATATGAGCTTACTTGATGTAGAAAATATTAAATTTAAATATACAGATAATGATTTATATAATAATGTTTCCTTTAGAATACTTGAGGGAGAGCATATTGTTCTTGTTGGTCAAAATGGATGTGGTAAATCCACATTCATGAATATCATATCTAAAAATATTATTCCTGATAGTGGTAAGGTTATTTGGCAGCCTAATATTACCTTTTCATATTTAGATCAGCATTTAAAGGTGTCAAATGATATTACTATAGAAGAATATTTATATGGTGTCTTTAAGCCTTTGTTTGATAAGGAAAAGGAAATGAATAAATATTATGAGATGCTAGCAACAGCACCAGAAAGTGACTATGAAAAGCTTTTAAATAGAGCTAATTATATTCAAGAGGATTTAGAAAAGAATGATTTTTACGCTATTAATTCAACTATAGGTAATGTTATTAATGGTTTGGGTATCAATAGAATATCTATGGAAGCTAGGCTTAAAAATTTATCTGGTGGAGAAAGAGCTAAGGTTTATTTAGCAAAGCTACTTTTGGAAGATCATGATGTCCTTTTGATGGATGAGCCTACTAACTTTTTAGATAGTGAGCATGTAGAATGGCTTATTAAATATTTAAATGGATATAAAAAAGCCTTTGTAGTAATAAGCCATGATGAATACTTCATAAAAAGTATTGCCACTGTAGTGTGGGCACTATTTAATAAAACATTAACTAAATATAAAGGTAATTATGATTTTTATTTAAAGGAATCTGAAATAAGAAATGAGCATTATATGAGGGAATATGAGAATCAACAAAAGTTCATTAAGCAAACAGAAGCCTTTATTGAAAAGAATAGAGTTAGAGCTACATCTGCAAGAGCAGCACAATCAAGAGTTAAGATGCTAGAGCATTTAGATAGGCTTGAGCGTCCAGAGGAAACTAAGGATTTACACTTTGAGTTTCCATATTCAAGAGGCCTTGGGCAAGAGGTTTTAAAAACCGAAAACCTAGTTATTGGATATAATAAGCCTCTTTTAGAGCCTATTAATATTCTCATTAAGCAAAACCAAAAGGTAGCAATCTTAGGTAAAAATGGTGTAGGTAAATCTACATTTCTTAAAACTATTTTAGATCATATTAAGCCTATTAATGGTACATATAAATTTAATCCATCAGCTGATATTAATTATTTCCAGCAGGTAGAGCAATATCCTGATATTACACCTGTTAATTATTTAAGAGGCTTTTATCCTTTAAAGACCGATGGAGATTTAAGAGGTATTCTTGCAAGGGTTGGTATAAAAGGAGATTTAGCTGTTAAATCTATGATGGCATTATCAGGAGGAGAGCAAACTCGTGTTAGACTCGCTTTAATGCTAATGAAAAAGAGTAATTTATTAATACTAGATGAGCCTACTAACCATCTAGATATTAATACAAAGGAAGCTTTATTTGAGGCTATAGAAAAATTTCCAGGCTCTGTTATATTAGTATCCCATGAAAAGGATTTTTATGATGAGCTAGTAGATTATGAAATTAATTTTTAATAAATAAAATGTGAGTGCCTAACACTCACATTTTTTTACGTATTTATCTATTTCCTTTTTAAGCTCGGTAATGATATCCTTTTCTGGTATCTTTCTTATTGGCTGACCATGACTAAAAAGTAATGCCTCGCCCTTTCCACCAGCAACACCTAAATCAGCCTCTCTAGCTTCACCAGGACCATTTACAATACACCCCATTACAGCAACCTTTATATTAGAATTTATTTGATATAAATAGTTTTCTATTTCCTTGGCAATAGGAATCATATTATATTGAGTTCTACCACAGGTAGGACATGATGTAAGAGATGGCACATTATCAATTAAATGTAGCTCCTTTAAAATTTGCTTAGCAGCTCTAATTTCATATATAGGATCATCAGTAAGAGAAACTCTTATAGTATTTCCAATTCCTAAGCTTAGTATCTTAGATATTCCAATAGCTGATTTAATAGTACCACTAAATAAGGTTCCAGCCTCTGTAATTCCTATATGAAGTGGATAACTCCATTCATTTGCAGCAAGCTCATATGCCTCAAGAGATAAATCTATATTAGAAGACTTTAGGCTTAGTACTATATTATGGAAATCATATTTCTCAAGTAGCTCTATATGATATCTTGCAGCCTCTATCATTTTGGTAGCAGTAGGAGTAGCCTTATCAGGAAGGGATCCTCCATTAACTCCTATACGAATAGGAATGTTATATTCTTTTGCAAGCTCAACAATTTCCTTAATTTTTTCTTCATTTCTAATATTTCCAGGATTAAGCCTTATAGCATTAACACCTGATTTGATGCTTTCTATCGCAAGCTCAGGATCAAAATGAATATCCGCAACAAGTGGGATATTAATTTGAGCTACAATATCAGAAATAGCCTTTGCATCCTCCATATCTAGAACCGATACTCGAATAATTTCACAACCCTCAAGCTCTAATGTCTTTATTTGAGCTACAACCTCAGAAACCTTAGAGGTTTTAATATTGCACATGGATTGAATATAAATATGGCTATTTCCACCTAATTGCAAATTCTTTAATTTTACACTAGATGTATTTTCTCTATTTGTCATAAATATCACCATTAAAATTATATCATTTTTATACTAAATATAATATAATAAAGTTATGGAAAAAAGAGATATAATATTAAAAAATGATGAATTATTAAAATTAAATATTATGACTCCGAGAAATGATTTTATCAAAAGTGAGGATGAAATTAAGGCTCTTGAGGAAGCTGGAAGGATTAATAAATTAACTCTTGATTTTGCGGTTGAAAGCTTAAAGCCCGGCATATCTACATATGACCTAGCAAAGCTTATTGACCTATATTCATTCACAAATGGGGATATATCCAAAAGGCTTGATGATAAGCCATTTGAGTATAAGTTATCAATAAGCATTAATGATTGCGTAGCTCACGGCATCCCATCTAAATCCTATATAATTAAGGATACGGATGTAGTAAAGCTTGATTTAGTGACTTTTTATAATGGATATTATGGTGATGCGTGTAGATCAATATCACTAGATAATTCATATACAAATGATATTAATAAATTAAATGATATTA
>JAZRVY010000147.1:0-9691 GCA_045599405.1 Anaeroplasmataceae bacterium | reverse complement strand
TTTAATGTTCCAAACTCAATTCTCTTTAAAAAAGTCACTTTCATACCTAAGGATTCAAACATTCTCTTAACCTGGTGGTATTTTCCTTCTCTAATAGTTAAATAAGCCTTATTAGAATCTATAAGCTCACATTTAGATGGCATAGTTAAATATCCATCATCTAAAACTATACCCTCTTTAAAATTATTAAAATAAAAATCCTTAAATTCACCATCAAACTCTACATAATACTTTTTATCAACATGATGCTTTGGACTAAGTAAATAATGAGCCATATGTCCATCATTAGTAAGTAATAATAATCCTTCTGTATCTATATCAAGCCTACCTACTGGAAAAATATTCATTTTTTGATATTCATAACAAATATCACAAACGGTTTTATATCTAGGATCATATGTAGCACTTACTACATCCTGTGGCTTATTTAAAAGAATATATACATTAGATTCATAGTCAACCTCCATACCATCAACTACAATCTCATCTATTTGCTCATTAACCTTAAAATCATCATCAAAGATATCCTCACCATTCACAGAGACATATCCCTTTCTAATAAGCTCTTTAACTTCTTTTCTACTACCATATCCCATATGGCTTAATATTTTATCTAATCTTGTCATGATTACCTCTTATACTTATTTAATATATTATTATATAGTGTTGAAAAATCGTTCATTTTCTTAACATCTACATATTTTCTATACATTTCACAATATTCAATTGCAGACTCAGCATATCTAATGCATGGTGCAATTTTTCCAATCGACTCTAAAGCCTTTATTAAATAGCTATAGGCATTAAATAGCTCATATGAAGAATCACTAAAATCATTCCATTCATTGCTATTTAAATTTTTTAATATTTCTATTCTTTTCTCAATAATAGTTAGCATTTTATTTTCATACGTACTTATAGAATCATCCATAGGATCAAAAGCAAATGCTGGTTCAATATTATCTATTTTCATATTTATCACCATATTTATTATATCAAATTTATACCATATACAAAAGAAAAAAGGAGTCTATGCTCCTTAATCTATGTCATCAGGGATGTGATGTATAATCTTTAACCCAATAATCTTATTATTTAAATCATTTACTCTAGCTTCAATTTCCTTTTTTCTCTTTCCCTGGAAAATCCCTAAACGAGACTTTTGTATATTAAATGAAGCAATTTGATCTTCATAATTTCTAATTAAAGCAATAGCCTTAGTTTGTTCGATAGTGAGCTTCTTATCTCCCATATTAATAACCTCATTTCGTTTAATAACAAATAAATTATACAATATGAGTATCTATTTTTCAATACGAAACAAAAAAGGTGAGCGTACACTCACCTTAAATTTGTTCCTATTTATTATGCTAAGCTAATAATTGTAACTGAAGCTACACCCATTGAATATGGATTATTTGCAGTACCGTACTTAGCAGTAACTGTATAAGTTTCACCAGCTGTTAGGTTTCCAGTAACAGCATTTCCTTGTGAATCTACAACACTATATGTAACCTTAGTCATATCTAATGACTTTAGAGTTGAAGTATTATCATATTCTAAATTACCCTTAACATTAGCTAGAATTTCAGCAGCTGAAGTTGCAACAGCATTTAATCCTAAAGTTAATCCTGTAAGTTTAGTAGTTTGTTCTACAGAAGTTGATAATTGGATTCCAACATATGCAATCTTATGTTCATTTTCATCAAATGCAATTGTATTAGTTCCAGCATTTAAATCAACTGTGAAATCAACCTTAGCTCCATATGTAGCAGCAATAACGTCAGTCACTCCATTAACTGTAAACTTTCTTCCTGAAGATGTAGATGCATAATTGAATGTCATCTTACCAGCACTAGCAACTGTGATAGTCCATGTTGCACCCTTTGTAGATAAATATCCAGCTGTATTCTTCTTTGATTGAGTTCCAGCATTTGTTAATGTAATCATATCATTGCACCACTTAGTACCAGCTGTGAATCCCTTATTATCAGCCTCATCAAATACCTTCTTAGTCATAGCTCCTAATGAAGATACAGATGCAGTAATTTCTTCTCTTTCAGCTAAATAATCATTAAATGACTTATTGCTATCATCCTTAATTGCATTAATTTCAGCTTCAACTAATGCAGTTTGCTCATTAACTGACTTAACAGATGTACACTTAGCTAATTCCTCAGCAAGCTTATCCTTAGCAGTTGCAATTGCAGCAGCATTTGTTGTGAATGATAATAACGCAATCTTAGCATTAATTGTATCAGTTGCACTCTTAACAGCAGCTAATACCTCATCGCTTTGAACCTTCTTAATGTTAGCAACAGC
Source organism: Anaeroplasmataceae bacterium (assembly GCA_045599405.1). Lineage (GTDB taxonomy): Bacteria > Bacillota_I > Bacilli_A > Acholeplasmatales > Anaeroplasmataceae > UBA3206. The sequence goes on along the minus strand of JAZRVY010000147.1, from coordinate 7,369 downwards.
AGTTTCATATGCTTCTCTTACACCTTCAATTGTTGTAGCTGCATTAACCGCAGTCTTTCCAGCTTCTATTGCAGCTGAAAGCTCAGTAGCCTTTTGAGTATAATTTGCAGCTGAAACTACAGTGTCAAGTGCAGTAGCTTTACGAGTCTTAAAATCTGAAACAGCTGCATCCTTTTGAGCAACAAGTACACAATCAACATTAATAGTCTTAACGTTTCCATCTCCTGAAACATATCTAATTGATCCAATTGAATCTAAAGATAATGCTACATCAGAAGCAAATTGTGCTCCGTTAACCTTAATAGAAAGCTTTCCAGTTTCAAAATTATAAGTAAATAATACCTTGAACTTATTTACTCCTTCTGTCATAGCTACAGAAGGGCTTCCTGCAACAGCAGTTCCACCATTTAATCTGTAATTGAATTGGCTGTTATCAATACGGACACCAATAACTTCTTTAGTTCCAGAATAAATTTGAATTGGAGTATATGAATTATACTTATCAGCACCAGATAAATTTCCAGTTTCAATTTCCATATACATATCAACAATACCATTGTCTAGGTTCTTTCCGAAGTCAGCAACTAATACAGTTCCACACTTAGCATCATCAGTATCAATTAAATTTGCCTTTCCATCAGAAACTGTAACATTATTCTTTGTCTTATCAGTACCATTTTGAGAAATTGTTTGGAAGAATCCCTTAGTTCCATAAGTCCCAGAGAAATCAGCGATAGTTTGAGCAGTCTCAAAATCATCACTTAATACTACCTCATTTCCTCTATCAGCAAGCATTTTTTCATATTCATTTAATTCAACAAACTTTGCTGTTAATTCAACATTGCCAGTAACATTAGTAACTGAAGTTACCTTGTTATCACCATTATACCATCCATCAAACTTCTTTCCAGCTGGTTCAGTTGGTGCAGCAGCAAGATCTACATTTCCACCATGATCAACAGTCTTTGTATCAACAACATCATTTCCATTCTTAAATGTAACTGTATATTGCTTGATTGTAAACTTAGCATATAAGTCTAGTAAGTTGTTTCCATCCTTATCTGTTAAATCCTTAAGCTTAACATCCTTAGTTAGAGGTTGAGTTAATGCCTCATCAATATACCATCCAGCAAAATCATATCCAACCTTGCTTGGTGTTACTGCATCTAATTGAGTAAGTAGCTCAGCAGCAGTCTTTGCAGTATATGCATCAACCTCTCCTAATGTAGCATCTGCAACATTTGCCTTAAGCTCTACCTTTTTTGCAGTTTCCTTAGCTCCACCACAAGATGCAAGTGCAACTGTAGATAATACGGCAGCTAATCCAATTCCAAAAATCTTTTTCTTCATTTTTAATTTCACCTTTCTTTTTCTTTATAATTCTAAAATGAATACGTTTTCAATTTTAGCACTATGAAAACGTTTTTTCAACTATAAATTAAAAATTTATTATACTTTCTTATTAAACGGAACATTTGTTTCTTTGATATCGATTTTTTACCTTAATAATGTCATTTTTACCAAATTAAAAGGGATTATTCTAAAAAATCAATAATCCCATTATTTATTAGCTTGGAAGCTGTGGTGTAGAATTTGAATCTACTACCTCCTGCATTCTTTCCTTTGCTTTCTTAAAGGCCTCCACCTTTTCTAAGGCCTTTTCCTTATAATAAACCTTTATAGATTTTGTTTCCATTTCTATAAACAGCTTTTTTTGAAGCTCTGAAAATTCATTGTCATTACCAAATAAATCAGGTAAATTACTAAATATAATTTTAAAATATTCCTGAGATGAAATAGGAGTAGGTACTTCTTTATTTAAATTGACCTCATCCTTTTCATAAAAGGTTGTACCACAATCCTTACATGTAAACTCTAGACCGTGCTCCTCTAGCCTCTTTAAATATTTTTCATCATCATATGGATTGTAATTAAATTGCTCATCATCAAGCTTAAAATCAATTCCTTCCATTTGACCTATTTCCTTAATATTTTCAAGAAGCTCCTTTTTAACCTCCTCAAAGGGACGTTCCTTTTCTATATTAGTTGAATGACAAAAAGGACATATCTTATCTTTTTCTTGCATATTATAAGCTCTTAGCAACTTCATTAACAAGCTTCATATCGCACTTACCATTGTAGTTAGCCTTAAAATGCTTCATAACAGATGGAATGCTCTTGTCATCCATAGAATTAATAATATCTACAATTTCCTCACGAGTAAGCTGCTTTGGAAGGAATGTCGAAATATATTCCTTTTGAGCCATTAGCTCGTTGTACTTTTCATCACGTCCTGCACTCTTGAATGTGTCAGCCTCATCCTGAAGCTCCTTCATAGTCTTTGAAATAATTGCAAGTACATCCTCATCAGCTAGCTCCTTACCTTGAGCCTTTAGCTCAATTCCAGCTAGCATACACTTATTGATAACAACAGGTAAAATTCCACGCTTAATAGCATTCTTCTCCTTCATTGCCATCATATTTTCTTTCTTTAAAGTATCAAATAACATAATAATTCTCCCTTCTACTTTTCAAATCCGTATTTTTTAAAAAATTCATTTTTGAAATCTAATAATCTATCTTCCTTAATAGCCTCTCTAATATCCTTCATAAGACTCTTTAGGAAGTATAAATTATGATATGTTACAAGTCTAGGACCAAGCAGCTCCTCAGCCTTGTATAAATGATTTATATAGCTCTTTGTATAATTTTTGCATGTATAGCAATCACATTCATAATCTAAAGGACTCATATCCTCCTTATAGCTAGCATTCTTAATAACTACCTTACCATTATGTGTCATTGCTGACCCATGCCTTGCAATACGAGTTGGAAGCACACAGTCAAACATATCAATACCATTCATAGAGCCAACAACCAAATCATCTGGTGAACCAACACCCATTAAATATCTTGGCTTATCTGCTGGCATTATATCCTTCAAATACTCCAGCATCTCATACATTTCCTCTTTTGTTTCTCCTACGGATAATCCACCAATAGAATATCCTGGAAAATCAATTTTCATAAGTTCCTCAAGACAATGCTTACGAAGCTCCTTATGAGGACCACCCTGAACAATACCAAATAAAGCTTGTGTATCAGGATTTTTATGTGCAGCCTTACCACGTGCAGCCCATCTAATTGTTCTTTCAACCGATTCCTTCATATAATCATATGATGAATGAAATGGTGGACACTCATCAAATGACATAATGATATCAGCACCCAAATTATTTTGAACCTTAATGGAATCCTCAGGAGACATAAATAGCTTAGAACCATTTTTATGATGTCTAAACTCAACTCCCTCTTCTTTAATTTTTCTTATATTGGATAAGCTAAATACTTGAAATCCACCAGAATCTGTAAGTAAAGCTCCATTCCACTTCATGAATCCTCTAATTCCACCATGCTTTGCAACAAGCTCATCACCTGGCTCTAGCCATAAATGATAGGTATTTCCAAGAATCAATCCTTGAGATACCTCCATAGTTTCCTGTGGAGTTAAAGTCTTTACAGTAGCTTGGGTTCCAACTGGCATAAATATTGGAGTTTCAAAATCTCCATGAGGAGTATGAAGTATTCCATATCTTGCGCCAGTTTGCTTACAAACATGCTTTAATTCATAAGTAATCGCTGCCATAAAAGCCTCCTTTTATTTTTGTAAATATATTGGTTTAGTAATCTTATACTCAGTAGTGTTTTGATCTATGTTATTACTTTTTACAAATCCATTATTTAAAAGTAATCTCATATAATATTTGTTATTATTGCTACACGGAGCAACAATCTTTAAACAGCTATTTTCCATAATCATATATTCTAGCATTGCACCAAGTACCTCTGTAGCTATATGATTATTCCAATATTTTTCATGATATAGCATATAAATTTTGCATAGCTTATATTCATTCATTGTAGATATAATATCATATCCAAACATTCCTAAATAATTACCATTTTTATCAAATACACTATATATACACTTTAATTTGTCCTTTAATGCGTACTCAAATAGACCAGCTTCAAAATAATTTCTATTATTATTTTCCTCAAGTAAGCCATTAAAGAAATCCTTATCCTCTCTAGATAAGTCCTTAATAATCAATCTATTAGTAGATAGTTCCATTATCTAATTATGTTAATAGTCTTAATTATTTGATCATTTACTGGTCTATCACCTGGAAGTGTTGGAGTTGTAGCGATACTATCTAGAGTTTCAAATCCATTTACTAAAGCTCCAAATGCCGCATAAGCTCCATCTAGGAATAATGCGTCCGCATGACAAATAAAGAATTGGCTAGATGCCGAATTTGGCATGCTAGTTCTTGCCATAGAAATAACTCCTCTATGGTGAGATAAGTCATTCTTTACACCATTACTTCTAAACTCACCCTTAATCTTTTTATCATCTCCACCCATACCAGTTCCAGTTGGGTCTCCACCTTGAATCATAAAGTTTTCAATAACTCTATGGAAAATAATTCCATCATAAAACTTTTTTTCAACTAATCTTAAAATATTTTCTACTGTAATTGGTGCACATTCTGGGAATAGCTCTAGCTCCATCTTTGAATTATTTTCCATTACAATTTCAATTCTAGGATTATTATCATTTAAAAATTCATTATAGCTTTTCATAAAATACCTCTTTCTATTTAATAAACATACTATCTCCAAAGGAGAAAAATCTATATTTTTCCTTTACTGCTTCGTTATAGGCCTTCATTATATTTTCCTTACCAGCAAACGCACTTACTAGCATAATAAGTGTTGATTTTGGCAAATGGAAATTAGTAATTTGAGCATTGATACATTTAAAATTATATCCAGGATATATAAATATATCAGTCCAGCCACTGCATTCCTTAAATCCATTATCATACGCACTTTCAAGCGTACGTGTTGTAGTTGTACCAACTGATACAATTCTCTTACCCTCAGCTATCGCTTGGTTAAGTCCAGCAGCAACCTCCTTTGAGATTTCATAATATTCACTATGCATCTTATGGCTCTTTACATCCTCAACAGCCACAGGGCGGAATGTACCAAGTCCAACATGTAGTGTAACAAAATATAGCTTAACACCCTTAGCCTTTAATTGATCTAAAAGCTCAGGTGTAAAATGTAATCCTGCAGTAGGTGCTGCAGCACTACCTTGAATCTTAGAATAAACTGTTTGATATCTTTCCTTATCCTCAAGCTTTTGATGAATATATGGAGGTAGGGGCATTTCACCTAATTTATCAAGTATTTCATAAAAAATACCCTCATAAATCATTTCAAAGCGACGAATTCCATCCTCACCCTCGTATACACATTTAGCCTTCAGCAATCCTTCACCAAAGGATACAACAGTACCAACGCTTACTCTTCTTGCAGGCTTTGTAAGGCACTCCCATATATCTCCTTCACTTTTTAAAAGTAAAACCTCTATATGAGCCTTAGTATCCTCCTTAACTCCAAATAATCTTGCAGGAATAACTCTTGAATTATTAAATACCATTACATCTCCAGGACCTAAATATTCAACAATATTTTTAAAAGATTTATGCTCTATATTACCTGTTTGTCTATCTAAAACTAATAATCTAGATGAGCTTCTATCTGTTAAAGGTGTTTGAGCTATTAGCTCCTCTGGAAGATAATAATCAAACTCTTGTGTTGTCATTATTCTTCAAAAATTCCTTTCAAATACTTTTTACCTAAATGCTTATATGCTAATTTATTAGCCACTCTACCTCTTGGTGTACGTGATATATATCCCTCTTGTAAAAGATATGGCTCATATACATCCTCAATTGTTTGAGGCTCCTCACCAATTGATGCTGATAAGGTTTCTAGTCCAACAGGACCTCCATTAAACTGATCAATAAGTATTTCTAAATATCTATGGTCGGTATAATCAAGACCCTTATTATCAATATTAAGCTTATCAAGCGCATGTCTAGTAATATCAAGAGTTATAGCTCCATCACCTAAAACACTTGCGAAATCTCTAACTCTTCTAAATAATCTATTACAAATACGAGGTGTACCTCTACTTCTTAAAGCTAGCTCTAATGCCGCTTCATCGTCAATTGCTGCGCTATACACCTTAGCAGTTCTAGACGCAATAGCCTTTAGCTCATCAATTGTATAATAATCAAGTCTAAGAACAACTCCAAATCTATCTCTTAAAGGACTAGATAAATCTCCATATCTTGTAGTGGCTCCTACTAGAGTAAATGGTGATAAATCTACTCTAATGCTTCTCGCATTTGTATCCTGACCAACCATAATATCTAATGAGAAATCCTCCATAGCACTATACAAGGTTTCCTCAATGAATCTAGGTATTCTATGAATCTCATCAATAAATAAAATATCTCCAGGCTCAAGCTGAGTAAGTACTGCAGCTAAATCTCCTGTTTTTTCGATTGATGGACCAGAAATAACCTTAATATGTCCACCCATCTCATTAGCGATAATTTGAGCTAATGTTGTCTTTCCAAGACCTGGAGGACCATATAATAATGTATGATCTAATACCTCATTACGTGCAAGTGCCGCCTTAATATATACCTCTAGCATTTCCTTAGCGTTTTGCTGACCAACATAATCCTTAAGACGTTCTGGACGAAGAGTAACTATTTCATCCTCATTATTAAATTCATTTGGATCAACTATTCTTTCATCCATTTAATTCACCTACTTTGTAAGTAACGCTAAAGCGTCCTTAATAATAGCTCCCTCATCCTTAGATAAATCCAGCTTAGAAAGAACCTTAGTAATATCTTTTTTGTTATAACCAAGAGAAATTAATGCTTCCTCTACATCTGTAGTCTTTTGACTACCAGCTGTTACTACATTCACATCATCAAATGAAATCTTTCCCTTAAGATCTAAAATAATTTGCTGTGATGCCTTTGGTCCAATACCTGGGAATTTTCTTAAATACGCATCATTCCTTGCTTCAATCGCATCAACAACATCCTTAACCTTTCCACAGGCTAAAATACTAAGCGCACTTTTTGGCCCTATTCCATTTACAGAAATAAGCTTAATAAACAGTCCCTTAGCCTCTTCAGTTTTAAATCCATATAAATCATTAACATCCTCTCTTACATATTGATAAGTAAAGATCTTAATTGTTTCTCCTACCTGATAGTTATATGGATTAGGAACTATTAAAATATACCCTATTCCATTATTCTCTAATACTATGTATTTAGGAGTTATTTTTGTAATTACACCATTAATATATTCATACATGAAAATCACCATTAAAAATTATACCACATTTAAGCTCTAAAAACTTCCTTTCACTATAATATATAGAAAGTTTTATTCATTTTTACTAAAAAAATTACTTTTTTAGAACAAT
>JAZRVY010000146.1:0-2437 GCA_045599405.1 Anaeroplasmataceae bacterium | reverse complement strand
AAAGAGATGTTTATGGAAATTGTAAATGATTTTTCATTTGATAAGGAAAAGTTCTTAAATGATATAGGATTTGATGACAAGAATATTCCTATTAATGAGGATTTAAGCCGTATTGAAAAGATTACAAGTAAAACTATATTAGAAGCTATTGGAGCATTAAGACCTGAAATTGGCTTTAATACTAGAAATTCAAATAAGATTTCTAATGTAGAGAAGGTAATTAATAAGAATAATGACAAAAGAAGAGAAGTTATTTATGGTTATGTAAAGAAAGCTCTTGAAATTTTAGATAAGGGTATCTTTAATTTCCTTGAAAGCTATACAAGCTTAAATACTATGATATTATCAGCTGAAAGAAAGGTGCAAGAAAACATTAAAAGCATGCTGGAGCTTGCAAGTGAATTTAATATTCAATTTCCTCAAATAGAGCATGCGATTAGAAATTTAGTTGCAGGTAGCTTACAATCCGAAGCTGGAATGCTATATATTACTACAATTAAAAAGGCCTTATCTGTTCATAGACCTTATACCTTTATGGTGGGATTATCATCTAATAATTTCCCTGGTTCACCTAAAGAGGATAATGTACTTTTAGATAGTGATTATGAGATTTATGGTATTAAGGATTATAGCCAAAAGCTTATTAATGATAAGATTGAGGATTTTAGTAATTTAATTAAGGTAGCTTCTAGTAATGATTCTAATATTTATTTATCTTATTCATACTATAATGAGCAATCATTAAAGGATCAAAACGCATCATCAGTTATTTTTGAGGTATATAAAAATATATACAAAAAGAACTGTAATGGTGATTCTACAGTAGATAATATGAATAATGATTTTAATCATTATATAGATGAAAAGCATCCTGAAAAATCAAGATTAGAATCTGATGATAAAGTATTTAATGCAATTAAGTTCTTTGATTTTAAGCTTAATAAGAATTATAAGCTAGGACAAGTCTATAGTGAGCAAAAGGATAATAAGGATGAAAATGGTAATTATATTCCTGTAACTATTAAAAAGTATGATACTAATAATGAGCATAAAGATATTGTTGTAGATACTCAAGGTATTAATTCCTATATATTATCAGCATCTAAATTGACAGATTATGTTAAATGTCATTATTATTTCTATTTAAAGGATATTTTAAAGCTAGAAGAGGATTGGGACAATGGTAATGATATGGGTGGTATTCCAGCCAATGATTTAGGTACGCTTGTTCATGGATGCCTTGAAAATTATAGAGATTTATCTAAGGATGATTTTATTAATAAGGGTCTTGAATTATTTGATGAATATTTAATTTATAATATTCCATTTAGTAATGAAGGAATAGCTAAAAAGAAGATTGAGCTTAAGGATATATTAGAAAATGCGTATGATATTAAATCTTCAGGTAAGGTTTTACTTGCTGAAGAGGATTTATCTATGGATTATAATGATATTCTTAATATTCATGGATTTCCAGATTGTGTAGTACAAGAAGGAAAGGATGTTGTTGTTCAAGACTATAAGATTAAAAATAGTGTTGAGCACGATCCAGATGATTTAAATAGTATTATACAAATAGTTTTATATTCTTATATCTTAAAAGAGAAAAAGAATATAGAAGCTTCAAGAGCTGAATATTTATATATTAAGCAAAATAGAAAGATCAAGGTTAAGGATTTAAATGTAGCTTATGATTATTTAAAGGATGTATTAAATAATCTAACTACAGATTTAAAGAATAATTCCTTTATTAGAAATGAAAAAAAGACTGAATGTGATTATTGTAAGCTAAAGCAATATTGTAAGAGAGGATAGTAGTTATGCAAGATAAGAGTTCAAGAAAGAAGATTATTGAAAATATTAATAATAGCTATTTTGTTGAGGCTTCAGCAGGATCTGGTAAAACCTATTCCTTAACTCGTAGAATGGTGGCTCTTGTTGAAAATGGTGCTGATGTAAGTCAAATTTGTACTATCACATTCACAAAGGCTGCTGCTAATGAGTTTTACGAAAGATTCCAAAGCTTATTATCTGAAAGATGTAATCCTAATAATGATGATAAGGATTTAGGTAAATCAAATGAAACTAAGGCCGAAAGATGTAAGAAAGCTTTAGCTAATATTGATTTATGCTTTATGGGTACAATTGATTCATTTACTAATATGCTAGTAAATGAGCATCCAACAGAAATGTCAATTCCAAGCTCTAATGAGGTTGTAACTAAGGAAGAATTTAATTCAAGATTAATTACCTTATATCATAATATTTTAAATGGTAATTATGGTAATTATTTAGTTGGTATCTTAAGAAAATTTAATGGCCTTTTATATAATCCTGAAAAGGTATTTGTAGAAGCTATTAATGCTAATTTTGATAAGAGAGATTCTAGCTTTATTTACGATGAAAATGTATTAAATGATACTTTTGATGATTATAC
>JAZRVY010000145.1:0-5329 GCA_045599405.1 Anaeroplasmataceae bacterium | reverse complement strand
TATATATATATATATATATATCAAGTCAATTAAAACTATTAAGCTTTATATCTCATATCCCATTGAATTCATAATTTGCCCTATGTGATAGTTTAAGAATGCAAAAAAAGGTTTGACACAATGTATCGAGCCTTTCTTATTTAAGCAACTAAAAGATTCATTATTATATTTAAAATAAGCTCCATGTCATTTGGATTAGATTCAGCTGTTAATAATGTTATGGCACATAATGCGTCATTTGATATAGTCAATTTGCCATTCTTGATTAAAGCATCATTTTTGTGTAAAAATTCTAAAAATATTGTTGCAGCTATTCTTTTACACCCATCAACAAACGGATGATCCTTAACTAAAAAATAAAGTAAATGAGCTGCTTTGCTTTCTAAACTTTTATATACTTCTTCTCCAAATACATTTTGATAGACTGCTGCTAAAATTCCATTTAGCTTACCTACTTCCTTTTCCACACCAAACACATTAGATGTATCACCAAATTTCATAGAATCTATTAGTTTTCTACACTCATCATAAGTTAGTTGATATAGTGTATCTCTACCTTTGACAGCATTAATAACTTGGTGATCATAATTATCTAATAATTCGAGTGCTTTTGTATATTGATTAATTACGCTAGACAATTCATTAGTTGAAATATCCATTGTAGATGCTAGCATCTTATTTTGAATTTCAATAGTTTTATTTAAGGCATTCAATCTTCTTTGGTTTACAGCATAGCCTTTAAACATATATTGCTTCAATATATTAGAAGCCCATTTTCTAAATTCGATACCTCTTCTTGAATTTACACGATAACCAATTGAGATAATCATGTCAAGATTGTATGCTTTAATCTTTCTTTTAACCTCTCGTTGTCCCTCATTTCGAACTTGTTCCAAAATGGAAATAGTTGACATATCAAGCTCATTTTGCTCTATAATGTTGTTAATATGTTTATTTATTGCAGGAACCTCGACTTCAAACAATTCTGCAATTTGAGCTTGTGTTAACCAAATAGTTTCTTTTTCATAGTCAAAACTAACATCAATTGAAATTTCACCATTATTATATGTAACAACATTATTCATCTTTTCTATTTCTTCATCAGCAATAGATATTTCTTTTATACTTTTCATTGATAAAATAGCATTTACATCCGCATTTAGAGCTTTGGCATAATTAACAATGAACCCAAGAGTTGGAGAGTTTTCCATTCTTTCAAATCTTGAAATTAGTTGTTTTGAAACGCCCATTATATCAGCAACATCTTGATGAGAATAACCAAGCTTTTCTCTCATTTCAATAAATTGTAAAACAACTTTAGCTCTAAGCCATAATTCATCCTCTTCATTTTCTAATGCATATATTACTTTATCAATATTTGACATTTGAATCACCTCATATATAGTATACAATAAAAGGATACATCTTACAACAAAAATGTTGTCAATTAGCCATCAAAAAAAGGTCTGATTTTCATCAAACCTTTATCTTCAATAATGGTGGAGATGAGGGGAGTTGGACCCCTGTATGAAACCCAATTCAATAAGCTTTCTACAAGCTTAGTTTATCCTAAATCTTCATTAGCCCTAAGCGAACAAACAAACCAAAAACTAACTACACTCTATTAAATTCATATTTATAGTTAGAGTAGCACTACAAATATATATCCTATTAAATACTCACCAAACTATAGACCATAGGAACTTCTATAGTTGATGTGCCAATACTATCTGATTAGCAAGCATATGCATAGTTAGCTGTGTTATTAGCAGCAGCTAAGAATGCATATTCATTATTGTTATCTTCTGCGTTTATTAAGCGCCTCGACGTTTTTTAAGTGGCCGATAATCCCACTGCCTGCTTACTTACCTTCATGAATCCCAGCGAATTCCGGAACATCCCCATATAATAGGACAAAAGTCCTATTTTAATATTTTAAAGAGGTAGATTTTGCTAGACGTCTTTCAACATCCTTCTTCTTTAACTCCTCTCTTTTATCATGTAACTTTTTACCTTTACATAAGGCTACCTCAACCTTACATAAGGACCCTTTTAAGTATACCTTAATTGGTACTAGCGTGCAACCATCAAGCTTAACTTTATTAGATAGCTTTAATATCTCATGCTTATGCATAAGAAGCTCTCTTTGTCTAGTTTCATCATGGTTAAATATATTACCAAAGTCATACTTGGCTATATTCATATTTATAATCATTACCTTACCATTTTTTATATGAACATATGAATCATTGATATTAACCTTATGATTACGTACTGATTTTATTTCAGTACCTGTAAGCTTAATACCAGCCTCATATGTATCTAATACAAAATATTCATGGAAGGCTTTTCTATTTTCACAAATATTCATATTAGTACCATTCCTTACTTATAAAGTCCTTATGTAAAATAAAGTCAACTGATCTATCCTTCTTTGAGGTAGAAAATACTACTATATCAACCTTATCACCTATATTATATGATACTCCATATCCATTTAAAGACATATTCTTTTCATTATAAATGAAATATCCTTTCATATTAGAAATATGAACAAGCCCCTCTACTCCATTTGGTAATGTAACAAACATACCAAATGATGTGATAGATGATATAACACCTGAATAAGCTTCTCCTATATGCTTGGACATATATTCAGCCATCAGCATATCATTAACCTCTCGCTCACAATCAACACTCTTTCTTTCTTGTATAGATGTATTTTCACAAATATCAGGTAGATTGTAATTATAATATTGGATATTATCATCAAAATCATCACCAGGATGTAATAACAATGTTTTTATTAATCTATGAGTCATTAAATCTGGATAACGTCTAATAGGCGATGTGAAGTGGCAATAATACGGAAATGCAAGTCCGTAGTGTCCTAGGCATTCCTCACTATATTTAGCCTTCATCATAGCTCTTAGCATCATCTGATTAATAACATATTCCTCTGGTGAATCCTTAACCAAATTCATCGCATCCTGAATCATCTTTGGTCTTATACCATTCTTTGATGATTTAACCTTGTATCCCAATCTTTGGATAAATCCAAAGACATTAGAAAGTTTAGCCTGGTCAGGCTCCTCGTGAACACGGTATACACAAGGCAGCTTCATTATATTCATATGATAGGCTACCGTTTGATTAGCCATCAGCATAAAATCCTCAATTAAAAGCTCTCCTGCGCCTCTTTCTCTTAATATAAAGTCAATTGGCTTACCTTGCTCATCAAGGCTAACTCCATATTCAGGAACATCAAAATCAAGTGATCCATCATTAGTTCTTTTAGCTCTTATAATATCACTTAAATCCTTCATATTAAGAACCATAGGATAAATATCATAATAAGTATCTATTAAATCTCTATCACCTGCTAGCATTTTATTAATCTTATTGTATGTCATTCTATGCGCTGATTTAATAATACCCTCACATATTTCATAATTAACTACATTACCAGTAGTATCTATCTCCATAATACAAGATAAAACTAATCTATATACTCCCTCATTAAGTGAGCATATACCATTAGATAGCTTATGAGGCAGCATAGGTATAACTCTATCTGCAAGATATACAGATGTGCCTCTCTTATAAGCCTCTCTATCAAGAGGATCCTCTTCCTTTACATATTCAGATACATCTGCAATATGTACAGAAAGCTCATAATTACCATTTTCTAATCTTTTTACAGACACTGCATCATCAAAATCCTTTGAGGTATCACCATCAATGGTAATGACTAAGTCATTACTAAAATCCCTTCTGTCCTGATATTTGTCAATATCAACCTCATTTGGAATATCAAACGATTGGGCAATAGCCTTATCTGGAAATTCAGTTTCAAAGCCATATTCTAGGGCTATTAAGGAAATATCAACACCAGGATCATCCTTATGTCCTACTATTCTATCAATAGTAGCATATACAACCTTAGCTGATGGATCTACTAATTTTCCTACTACAATGTTTCCATCAATAGCTCCATTTAAATTAGCTTCCTCTACTACTGCTCTAATATCAAAATCCTTATTATATGATACTATTTGATATTCAGTACCTCTTTTACTCTTTTTAGTAATTAGCTTACCATAAATAAACTCATTAGATGGATTAAGTATTGAAATAACAACTCCATTATTAAGGTTTTGTCCTCTACCCTTAGGAAGTACATAAAACTCTACTAAATCCTTTGTATAGGCTCCCTTAGTATCATTTGAGGCTACATAGTATTCCTCATCTTCTCCATCAACCCTAATAAATCCAAAGCCCTTTGATTTAATTTCAATAATTCCTTGTTTTTTAATGAAATACATTCCATCTATAACATGTATTAAATTTTCTTGTTCAAGCTCCTTTAGTGTAGACTTAATCTTTTCCTTACTAATATTAGTAGCCTTATTGATATCAGATATGAAATGACAATATGGCATCCATAAGGCATCTATAATTTTTTCTTTGTAATTTAACATATTGCCACCTCCTTAAAATAATAAAAAGATTTCGCGAGGAAATCTTTTAATTTTTATAGCACTGCTGCAACTATGATAAGAATAAAGAATAACACAGCAAGAACAGCTGTTGTTCTTTGGAAGAATAAATCTATTCCTCTTGTCTTTTGATCCTTAAATAACTCTGATTTGTGTCCTGAGAATGCATCATTAATATCATCCTTAGACTCTTGCATCATAACTATAACAATTAATAATATCGCTACTATTAAAATAAAAACATCAATAACACCCATTATTGTTTCCTCCAATAATTAAACTATACTCAAATATATTACCATTAAATTTATTAATATTCAAGTGTAATATATTATATTAAAATAAACTTTGCATATAAGGTAAGATTACTCTCTAGCTTCATACCACCAACAAGCTTATTTCCAGTAACTATGTTACTATCCTCATCATATGTATCATACCATCCTTCAAACACAAAGCCAGCTTGAATATTTGTTGGAATTGGTAGTTCCTGTGGTAAATACTTAATACCAGTTTGTCCTGGTATCTCATCACTACTAATACCAAAGGTAATATAATTTATAGAATAAACATCTTCTGCACCCTTTTGTGTATAGGCTGCATATAGCTTTAAATTATAGCTAATTTCAAAGCTTGTATTATAGGCTATAGTAGCCTCCTTATCTATACACCAGCAGCTAAAGATATATCCATCCTTTTCTGGTATTTCATAATTATCAAGCTTTGATCCTTCCTTTATAGTAATACTATTTATAGGTGTACCACCATATGATTCAAATTCTATAGTGTAATATTTAGGCTTAGCCTTACTTTTACATGATACTAATATT
>JAZRVY010000144.1:0-16300 GCA_045599405.1 Anaeroplasmataceae bacterium | reverse complement strand
TGATAGATATTAGAATACTCATTATATTTAATTTTTAAGGTTTGAAAATCATATACCATTGTTAATTCACCACCATTACTCTTATTATACAATAGTTTTTGTGGTAAATCAACAATTTAAAACCCAATTAAAAAGGCCTATTTCTAGGCCTCATTAATAAATACCAATCTATTATCTTTAAAATAATTTTTAATTCTTTTACTATTAGAAAGATATGATAAATATGATCTTACAGTAGATAGTATTAACATATATTTATTATAAGATATTCTTAGATTATAGTGATTAAATATATGTGTTGAGCATTCTGTACAATTATGCTCTTCTTTTAAGAAATCTAATAATACATTTTCTATTTCTAATATCTTATTCCTATTAAACTCTACTACTGGCTTGATGTTAGTAGTTGCAGGATTGTGAGATGGTACTACCATCTTACCATCTAGCGATTCAACAAAATCTAAGGAATTTAAATATCCCTTAACATCATATATTAATAGAATATGGGCTCTTTCTACTAAATCTATAGAACCAAGTGTATCAGCAACAAAATACACATCATCTGGTGTTTTAATACCAACCATACCCCAGTGATGACCTGGTAGATGATACCATTCTAATCCTAATGGTAATTCCTCCATACCATAGATTTCATCATTCATATCTATATGCATTAGCTTACCATCATATTCATCCAGTGGATATCCTCCATATAAGAATCCTATATCTAATTTAGGATCTCTAAAGAATCCTCTTTCTACCTTTGATGTAATCATCATGCAGTGTGTCTTTTTATAGATATATTCCCAACCACCTGCATGATCTGCGTGGCAGTGGCTAAATACTAAATGTGTAACTGTCATTCCAGCTTTTTCTAATGCATCTAAAATTTTTGGACCATCCTCTTCTGTTCCGCAATCAAATAGCAACACATCCTTATTACCATTTAAAACATATACACCACAATTAGTTGGTCCATCTATATAATATGTATTACCCTTTAAATGATGTAGCTCATACATATATATTACTTCCTTTCTTTAATAAATAAAAACTGCAGATGCGGTTTATATTAAATAGCTGCTGCGATAAATGAGAATGCAGCAATGTTCATTCCAAGTAAAGCTATATTAATAGTAGCAAGTACTAATAATACAAATATTAATGGTCTTCTATCCTTAAGATTAATACCAATTTCCTCAGATCTTTCTTTAGATAGTGACTTAATCCATTTAATTTGCTTAATATCCATGATAATTAGGAATGGAGCTATTACTAGCATACCTAATACTGAAAGAAGCCCTAAAAAGTCATATTCAAGCTTTACTACAGTATGCTTATATCCTGCAGTTAGGATAATAAATGATACTATAAATGTAGCTATTGAATAATATCCTGCTATAGCTAAGCTCTTTTCAGCCTTGATGTTTTCACCCATAGCTACATTTAGCATATATCTTATATATAAAACTAAATGTGAAGCATATAAAGCTATAGCTAATATTAGCATAATAGATATAACTGCCATTGCAGAAGATCCGCTTAATAATAAAACCATAATTATTTATCTCCTTTAATTCTTTCCTCTAATTCTTTTTTAATATCCTCATATCCTGGCTTGCCAATTAAAGCGAACATATTTCTCTTATATGATTCTACACCAGGCTGATCAAATGGATTTACACCAATTGAATATGCACTAATTCCACATAAATATTCAAAGAAAAATACTAAATATCCATAGTTATATTCATCTATTGTATCTATATTAATAATAGATACTGGTACACCACCATCCATATGAGCTATGGATGTAGCCTTTAGAGCTTTATTGTTAATAGTATTAACACTTTCATTTAATATGAAGTCTAGATTATCTAAATTATCCTTCATACCACATACCTTAATATCATTACCAGGATTTTGTATAGCTATCATTGTTTCTATAATATTTCTTTTACCATCCTGTATCATTTGACCAATGGAATGTAAATCAGTTGAGAATGAGGCATAAGCTGGGAATATACCCTTATTTCCTTTTCCTTCACTTTCAGCAAATAATTGCTTATACCATTCACCAAAGAATGACATCTTTGGCTCAAATGATGATAATATTTCAATACTATAGCCTTTCTTGTAGAATAAATATCTAAGTGCAGCTAGCTTGAAGATATCATTATTTAAATCTAATGTATCTAATTTAGCTTGCTTTGCACCATTTATTATAGCTTCTATATCAAATCCAGCTACAGCTATAGGAAGTAATCCTACTGCTGTTAATACACTATATCTTCCACCTACATTATCAGGGATATCTAGCATAGGTATATTATTAATTTTACATATGTTATTTAATATACCCTTATATAAATCTGTAGTGGCATATACTCTATCGTAAGCCTTATTACCATATTTAGAAATTAATAGATCTAAGAACAATCTTGTAGCTATTGCTGTTTCTGTTGTTGAACCAGATTTAGAAATAATATTTAAGCTAAAATCCTTATCCTTAAGATATTGATATAGCTCATTTAGATATGATCCTGACATATTATTTCCTGCAAATATTATTTCAAAGTCTCTAATCATATATTTAGATAGCATTTCTATAGCGCTTTTAGCTCCTAAATATGATCCACCAATACCAAGTACTAATAGAATCTTAGATTCCTTTCTTATTTTACTTGCATATTCCTTTATAGCATTTAACTCCTTAATTCCATCAGGTAAATCTAACCATCCTAAATAATCATTACCTAATCCATTTCTATTTTTTAATGTTTCATTAGAATTAATGATTGTACTATATGCATCCTTATATTCAGTTTCAGTATAAAATTTCTTTGTTAAACTGAAATCAATTTTCATATCTTACTCCTATTTTTCTAAATCATTTAGGATTGGATCCTCTGGGTCAATAATATTCTTAACTCCAATTACTGCAGGGATCTTTTCCTTTAGCATATCCTCAATACCATCTGCAAGTGTTATATCTAACATTCCGCAATCAGCACATGCTCCTAGCATTCTTACATATACAATTCCATCCTTAAATCCAAGGAACTCTAAATCTCCACCCTCACTATTTAGATATGGTCTGATTTTTTCCATTACCTTTTTAATTTCTTCAATTGTATTCATTCAAGTTCACCTTATCTCTTTTTCTTGTTATTACTAAAGGCCTTTCTTTGATTATTGTTGTTATTAGAAAAGCTCTTTTGCTGTTGATTATTGTTATTATTACCTTGAGGCTTATTATTATTGTTGTTATTTTGAGGCTTATTATTATTTCCTCTATTACCTCTATTATCTCTTCTCATATTTTCAGATATAGTCTTAGGATCTTCCTTTAGATCATCTGGAAGCGGGAAGGATCTAACCGCATTAATACGAGCCATATCAAGAATAATATTAGGATTACCACCTTGTGTAGATTCTAATTCTAATGCTTCCTTATCATATGGAGTCTTAACAATAGTAAATGTAGCCTCCTCACCCTTAGTAATATCTGGGTTAGGATTCTTTTTATACTTTTCAGCTAATTGATTATATTCATTATCATTAATTCTTCTAAGAATAAAATATGCTCCTCTATAAGCACATGATTCTGAAAGGTATTCAGGAATAAACTTATAATAATTATCTTTCTTATTATCATTAGAAAAACCTTTTAGTCTAAGAGTATTTGACGCAATATCTCCAACAATATAAGGATATGAATCAAAGAATTCCTCTAAATATGCAGTTTGAAAATTTTCGATATTTAAAGCTTCTCTTACATTCTTTAGAACCTCGAAACATCCTTTTGTAGTCTTAATTACCATAAATTTCACCAATTATGATTATATCATAAATAGTATATTTGTAAAATAATAGTTTATTTATATAAAGGGGGCTGTAAATTCATAATTTAACTTTGTTGCGTTTATATATAAAATATATTATAATCTAGGTGGGTAACCGTATGAACCCAAATGAAAAAGGGATGCTGGTAACATCCCTTTTTGTATGGAGATAACACGTATGAACGAAGATTAGACTTGGCTAATCTTTGTGATTGCTATTCAGAAACTTACAAAGAAGTATCATAATCACTACAAGTAGGACTAGATTTTCCATGAAATTTCCTCCTAAGAGTCAACTAATTCACACGTTGGTTATTACTCCATAAACGTGTACTTTGTTCATTTCGTCCTCCATACGGTACCTAAGTACCCAAGCCTATTATATACATAAATTTTTCGTTGTCAAATAGGCAACTTTTTATTTTTTCTAAGAGTTGAAAAAATTTGATTATAATCACCATTTTTAACTACATTTTATATATAAAAAAGCCTACTTTTTGATAAAATAGGCGTTTATTTTTTTATTTAATTATTTTTCTTCTTTTTTTGTAAAATATTTAGCTATTACTCCAAAATATAATCCTATAATAAGTCCTGATATTGCAAGGAATGGTGCTGTATATAATAGGATTGTTCCTAATGTTATACCAGCATTCTTCATGAACCTTGTATAAGATTGAACCTGAGTTAATTCTGGTTGAGCTATTGATACATATACTGTTGATAATGTATCTGACATATTAGAAAGAAGATTATTTATTTTATTTAATCTTTGTGTATATTCTGCTTTTTTTGATAAAGCAATTGATTTTTCGTCAGAAGTTGCAGTTTCTGACTCAAAAATCTCTTCAAGCAGTAATAGCTCCGCTTCGATTGAAGCCTTTTCTTGAATTAGCTCTTGCTTGTATGTGTTTTCCTCTAGATTTGAATCATCAGCCTTAATATCCTTTGTAACATCGGCATCTAGATTATCAATTGTTTTTAAGAAGCTATTTAAATTATTTGAAGGAATCTTATATACTAGCTTGGCAGTTTCATTTTTTACAACCTTAGATTCTAAAAGATATCCATCTAGCTCTATGCATCTATCTGTTATATCATCTGCAGTCTTAGCTACTTCTTTAGTTTCAATATCATATTTAATAGTATAATCTAGCTTGCTGTTAAGCCCTCCTGCACCACCTCCTGTGCTAGAGCCACTACCACCACCTCCTGTATTTTTACCACAGCTCATTAATGAGAAGCTAAATACAAGTAATATTATTACTGATAAAATAGTTTTTAATCTTTTCATTGTATTTACCTCCTTAAATTGGTAGATTAATATCCTTGAACGCAATTAATGCGATAATTGCCGCAAAGACATATACTACTCCTATTATTAATGTACAAATATTAAGTTTTGTTTTTTTATTAGTCATAGATGCGATACTTAGAATAACAGTCGCAATACTCAAAATAATACCTATTCCCTTAATTAAGAATAAGAACACTGAAAGTACAGCGGCTATTAAAGCTAATACACCATATATAGCCGCATCCTTATTTCTATATTCCTGTCTTTCTTTTTCTCTTTTTTCTTCTAAGCTAACCTTTTGTTGTTGGATTCTATCCTCTGGGAAAGGCATTTGTCCTAATAATACACTTACGCTTACACCATATAAATCACTTAATGATGTTAGATTATCTAATGATGGTTGATTTTGATCTGTTTCCCACAGGCTAACGCTTTGTCTAGAGACATTAAGTTGCTCAGCAACTGCCTCTTGAGATATTCCTTTATTTTTTCTTGCTCTTGATAAATTCTCACCAATGCTCATTCTTATCACCTCGACAATATTTTACGTAATTTGGCACTTGCAAACCAGCAATTGACAAGTGGAATTTTCGCAATTTTTACTTTACATTGACGCAATTATAACTATATTTTAACATTATTTTACTCATTGTAAAGAAAAAAGAGAACTAAATGCCCTCTTCTTGATTACTTTCTTTTGTTTGTTGTTCATTCTTTTTTTTAAAGATTTTGGCACTATATTTTTCCATAAATATAGGAGTGCAAGTTCCAATTGCGAGTAAAATTATGCCAATAATCCATATTATAGGGTTCTTATAGTCCATTTCATATTCACCATTTGTAAATGATGTATATAAAATTGAAAATGGAGATGCAAGTAATAATCCTAGGATAAAGAAATATACCTTTGATTTATCCTTTTTAATTAAAATAGAAATTAGCTTTGATATAAATACTAATCCTACTACTGCACCTATCGCAAAGAATATTCCAATTAATAATGGATTTTTAATGTCTGAATTATCTAGGTGTATTACACCACTCATTAAATCCTTAAGGCTTGTGATTATTAATGTATAATATCCAAAAGCCATTAATGTGAGTGATCCAGATATTCCTGGAACTACCATTGCGCCTGCCGCAATGACTCCCATTATTAATATTATTATTAATTTACCTATATTTATATTAGTTGATACATCACTACCATTTATAAATGGTAATGATACTAATATAACTATTGCTGGTATTATTAATAGGTAATTTAATTTATTATTACAATCCTTATTTGCATCCCTAAACACCTGAGGTATAGATCCTATTATTAGTCCCACAAAGAATAATATTGTAGGTAATGGAAATTTTTTAAGTAGCCAAGCGATAGCTACTATCGCAAATACTATACCTATTAGCATACCTATTAATAATGCCCATAGGTCTTTAATGACCTTAAGTGGATGCTTAAACAGATTTCCTAGTCCATCTACTATTCTTTCATAGGAATGAAGTATTACTGCCATTGTACCGCCACTAAAGCCTGGTATTACATTAGCTATACCTATAAGTGCTCCTTTTATAATATCTAGTAGCTTTTTCATATTAATTCTCTACTAATACTACAGCCTCGCAAACTATAGCCTCTCCTGTTCCTACAAATCCCATACGCTCCCATGTTGTAGCCTTTACAGATACCTGATTAATATCTATTTCAAGTATATTACTAATTGATTGTCTTATTTGATCTCTTATTGGAGATATTTTAATAAATTCAGCATATATAGTTAAATCTATATTATTTATGTGATATCCCTTTTCTAATACAAGGTTATTGCAGTATTTTAATATTAGCTTAGAGTCCATATCCTTATTTTTAGGATCCTTATCACTAAAGTGATATCCTAAATCACCTAGTGCTAGGCTTCCAAGAAGTGCCTCTGCTACTGCATGTAGCACAACATCAGCATCGCTATGCCCAAGTAATCCTAAATCAGATTCAACCTCTATGCCACCTAATATGAGCTTTCTATTTGGAACTAATTTATGTGTATCCCACGCATGACCTATTCTAAACACTTTCAATAGCCCCCTTTATAATAACTTTAGCTAATTCTACATCATAAGGTGTTGTAATCTTGAAATTAATGTCATTACCCTCTATTAGCTTAGCCTTTATATTTGTAAATTTTTCTAATACTGATATATCATCAGTAGCCTCATATCCCATTTTAAAGGCTACCTCATATGCACCCTTTAAATCATCAAGATATGCAGCCTGTGGTGTTTGGGCCGCAATTAAATTATCTCTTTTTATAACCTCATTTATAGTTATATCTCTTATTGTATCCTTAACCTTAATACCTACATAAGCCGCCTTATTCTTATCTAAAGCTGATACAACCTGATTAACCATATTATCCTCTATAAATGGTCTTGCAGCATCATGTACTAATACCTTTTGATTTGTACATTGAAGTAATCCATTATATACGCTCTTAGCTCTAGTTGCTCCACCTACCGTAATAATAGTATCCTTATCTACATATTTTTTAATTTCTTCAATTTCATCCTCTTTGGCAACTAATACAATTTCAGCATTTAGCCTCTTAAATAAAAGATATGAATACATAAATAAAGGTCTACCCTCTATTATAGCTAAGGCCTTATTCATAGAAAGCTTAGCCCTAGATCCACTACCTGCCATTACTATTACTACACTAAACAACTAAATCACCTCACAAATACATAATCTATTGTTATATCATGCTTTTCTAATTTAATATCTAGGCTACTAAGCTCCTTATAATTTAAGGCCACCTTAATACCCTTATAATCCTTAAGATATCTATCATAATATCCTTTACCATAACCAATTCTTTGGTTATCCTTAGATATTCCTACACAAGGTATTATAAATAAATCTATATCATCTCTATCTATAATATTATCTGTAGATGGCTCCATTACATGAAATTTACCTTCTATAAACGGAGTATTTTTATCTACTAGATAGAATCTTATATCATTACCTATAGTTTTAGGAAATGCAAATTTTAAATTATATTTATCCATTATATCTAAAACATTTATTTCATGTGGTAATGGATAATATAATCCTACTGTATTAACTTTTTTAAGTAAATTTGAGCTATATAAATCATTAAGAAGCTCTAATGATACATCATTTAAAGCTTCTCTTTGTTTAATAAGCCCACGTCTTAGTGATACCTTATCCATTATTTAATATCTCTATAATAAATAACTCTACTTGATACAGAAGGAAGCTGTGATACTCTAAGTGCATTCTTAACAGCATTAAGTGCATCCTTAGCGTTAGCTACCTCATCATTATATGCACAACCATAGTTGCACTCTACACCAATTTCTAAGCTTCCATAAGGCATTACTAATGATACTAAATTACCACTTTCAAATCCACGCTTAAGTACTTGCATCTTACGAGAATCTGTTAATATAATTACAAATTCAAGACCTGTGACTCTATAAATCATATCATCATTTATAAAGTTTTTCTTAACAGCCTTAACATATTCAGCAAGAACCATATTTCCAATAGATCTTCCGTATTTTTCATTAATTTCTGGTAAATTTGTCATCTTGAACATAACAACCTCAAATGATACATTGCTTCTTATTAGCTTTTCTAGGTCAATAATAAGCTTAGTTTCATCATTAACCATATCAAGGGCTGTCATATTTGTCTTTTCAAAATGCTTATCACGTACAATTTCAATTGTACCTACTACCTCATCACAACCATTTTTACCAAATATACGCTTACCTCTTTCCTTGATAAATGTATATCCTCCGGCTGTTTTAAATCTATATTTAGCCTCATATGATGAGTTAGATACTGTTAGATTATATACGATTGATTTATAGCTTCTTAAATCCTCAGGATCAATAAGAGCTTCAAATTCCTCTCTATCCATATTATTCTTGCTTAAATCTAGATTTTTCTTTAATGATTCATTGCACCAAATAGTACTATCATCAATATTATAAAAGAAAATTGATTCCTCGCTTACATTCATTAAGGCTCCAAATCTATCCTTAATGTTATTTAGCTCATCAATCTTATTATCTAATTGACGTTCAGCATCAAGCTTTGATGATTCATCATGTAAATCACCAATCATTAAATGACCAGCATATTTACCAGCTACAAATATAGGTGTATCAAGTAAGTTAAGTACATATGTACGTCCACCACCAGATTTCTTTGTGATTACAAATTCTCTGTGGCTTCTGTCTCCTTCCTTAACCTCTTCAGCATATATTCTAAAGAATTCTCTTAGCTTTGATATTTTAATATCTTGGTCATTCATAGCTATAAGATGGAAGCTATCTTGGAAGAAATCAAAGAATTTTCTACCAACAGCCTCTTTTTTATTTTCTGATTCAGCTAAATCTAAAAATGACATAGAAATTTGCTTAATACGATCCTTTTTATCAAGTAATACAAATATCTTATCATTTTCTAATGCACGTAAGAATTCTTGTTCTAAATTAGCTTTAATAGAGCTTGTAGTTATATTCTTAAAATAGCATAGACCTACTATTACACAGCTAATTATTGCAGTAAAATCTCTTGCATACATAGTTGGCTTACGCTTCCCTAAAACATCAAATAAGGCTATATCAAATACCATTACACCAGTAATGATAAATGCCATAACAATTCTTGTTTTATATAGCTTATGATCAACAATGGATTGTCTTATGTATATGAATAATAATATTAATGATAATAGTAATCCCAAAACCTGCCAAGAGATTTGTGAGAAATTGGCCATATCAAATAGATACATAAATAGCTAACTCCTTTTTAAAATAAATTTATAATATCCTTTAAATATACTAATCCTAGGATAAGTAATGCGATAATTGCGATAAATAAGAATTTAATCCAATTATATTTTGTTTGAGTAACCTTATTGTTAGGGTTGTGATCAAAATAAAACCATAATGGACAAAAAATAGCTTTTAATACATTTTTCATAATAATCACCTATTATTTCAAGAACATATCAAGATATTCTTGAATTTTCTCCCTTTCATTAGCCTTCATTAGGATTCCTTGCATTGTTAAGCTTATGCTTCCTGTTTCCTCAGAAACAATGATAGTAAGCGCATCTGAAACCTCTGAGATACCAATACCAGCTCTGTGTCGAGATCCTGTTGTCTTATCTAGGTCCTCAGTATGTGTAAGTACATAATATGCTCCGGCACAACGAATCTTATTACCACGAATGATAACACCACCATCATGAAGTGGTGTATTAGGAATAAATATGTTAATTAATAATTCCTTTGATACATCTGAATTCAATTGAATAGCCTTCTCTGCATATTGGTCTAGAGAAATATTCTTTTCAATAGTTATTAGGGCTCCAATCTTTCTTGATGCTAGATATAATACCGCATCAATAATTGCAGTCTTTGTTTCAGAGCTTGAGTTAGAAAATAGCTCATGCTTAATTTCAGCTTTATTTTTATTAGTAAGTCCCTTTCTAATATCAGGAGCTAATAATACTACTATTGCAATAGGAGTTACTAGTGTTAGATAAAAGAATATATATTTACTAGCCTTTAAATCAACCCAATTAGAAAATAAATATAATCCAAAGAATGCTATATTTATTATAGTTAAATCTAATGCTCTTTTATTTTTAAAAATAAAATTACCCACTAATAAGCATACCATTAGAATGAAATATCCATCAACTATCATTCTTAACCATAGGTTATCAGCAAAGAAATTTGTAAATGCGTTAAGTACCATATTTACACCCTCTCTTAAAATACTTTCCTATTATATATATTATCACATAAATTACATTTATGTTATAATTTTATAGGTGATTTGTATGAAAAAAGCTTTAATTGTACTATTAGAAACTAAAAAAAGTTTATATGATACCAATTATATGATTGATGAGCTTACAAATTTATGTGAGACTGATGATATTTTTGTGGCTGATGTTATCACTCAAAGGCTTGACAAGCCAACACCTGATTTTTATGTTGGCAGTGGAAAGGTTTTAGAAATTAAGGACCGTGCACATTCTTTAGAATGTGATATGGTAGTATTTGATGACGAGCTTACTCCTTCTCAAATAAGAAATCTTGGTAATGAAATAGGGCTTGAGATATATGATCGTAGCTATGTTATCTTAGATATATTCTCTTCACGTGCTAAAACACATGAAGCCAAGCTTGAAATAGAGCTTGCAAGGTGTAGATATCTTTTACCAAGGCTAGGAGTTTTACAGCAAGGATTATCTAGACAGGGTTCATCTGGTAGTGGACTTCACAATCGTGGTAAGGGAGAAACTAAGCTAGAGCTAGATAAGCGTATTTTAATGGGTAAAATATCGAGAGCGCTAGCTGAGCTTGATACTATTAAAAGAATGAAGGATGAGCAGGCTAAGCGTAGAGTAAAAAATGAAATACCTATTGTAGCCCTAGTAGGCTATACTAATGCTGGTAAGAGTACAACAATGAATAAAATCATTAGCTATACTGAGGCTAGTGAGGATAAAATGGTCTATGAAAAGGATGAGCTATTTGCGACTCTATCTACCTCTACTAGACATATCTCATATAAAAAGCATGATTTCTTACTTGTAGATACAGTAGGATTTGTATCTAAGCTTCCACATCATTTAGTAAATTCCTTTAAGAGTACTCTTGAAGAAATAAAAAATGCTGATTTGATTATTCATGTAGTTGATATATCCTCTAGATATTTTCAGGAGCAATATTCTGTAACTACTAATGTTCTTAATAATTTAGGATGTAGTAATATTAAGACTTTATTACTTTTAAATAAGTATGATAAATATGATGATATGGATCATATCCTTGTTGGTGCAGAAAACCTTCCATATTCGAATTATACGAATTTAAATGTAGATAAGCTACTTGATTATATTTATGATAATACAATCCCTTATATGCTAAATTTGAAGCTAAATATCCCATATAAGGAAGGAAAGATATTTAACATACTTGAAGAAAATGCTGTTATTCATTCAAAGGTTTACTTTGATGAATATGTATTTTATGATGTTACTATTGATCAAAAATATTATCATTTGCTACAGGGATTTGATCAAGATAGCAATATAAATTAAAACAAAAAAACGTATTGGTTTCCCAATACGTTATTTTTATATTATAAGATAATCTTAGAATACTCCTTGAGCTAACATAGCTGCACAAACCTTATCGAATCCAGCAATATTAGCACCAGCAAGTAAGTCATTTTCCTTTAGACCATACTTCTTAGTTGTCTCATGAGCATTGTGGAAGATTCCTTCCATGATTTGTTGTAACTTAGAGTCAACCTCTTCGAAAGTCCAAGATAATCTAGCTGAGTTTTGGCACATCTCAAGTCCTGATGTAGCAACTCCTCCAGCGTTAGCAGCCTTACCTGGTCCATAGATTACTCCATTTTCAATTAGGAAATAAGCAGCCTCAAGCTCTGTTGGCATGTTAGCTCCTTCACAAACAGCAATTACACCATTCTTAACTAACATCTTAGCATCCTCAAGATTTAACTCATTTTGAGTAGCACATGGTAAAGCTACGTCTACCTTATATTGCCATACTCCGTGCTCTCCATTCTTCTTCTCGAAGTATTGAGCAGACTTTCTAGCAGCAGCATACTCAGTTAAACGAGCACGCTTAACTTCCTTAACTTCCTTTAATAACTCTACATCGATTCCTTCTGGGTCATAGATCCATCCGTTAGAATCTGAACAAGTTACGCACTTTCCACCTAATTGGTGAACCTTTTGAATAGCATAGATAGCAACGTTTCCAGCTCCAGAAACAGCTACTGTCTTTCCTTCAAATGTTGTATTTCTTAAAGTCTTTAATGCTTCTTGAGTAAAGTAGCATAGACCATATCCTGTAGCCTCAGTACGAGCTAAAGATCCTCCGAATGATAATCCCTTTCCAGTTAATACTCCTGTGAACTCGTTACGGATTCTCTTATATTGTCCGAACATATAAGCAACCTCACGTCCTCCAACTCCGATATCTCCAGCTGGAACGTCTGTATCAGCACCAATGTGACGATTTAACTCAGTCATGAATGCTTGACAGAAACGCATGATTTCCATATCGCTCTTTCCCTTAGGGTCGAAATCAGATCCACCCTTTCCTCCTCCCATTGGAAGAGTAGTTAAAGAGTTCTTTAAAACTTGCTCTAATCCTAAGAACTTTAAAATTGATAGATTTACAGATGGGTGGAATCTTAATCCTCCCTTGTAAGGTCCGATTGCACTATTGTATTGTACACGGTATCCACGGTTAACTTGAACTTCGTTCTTGTCATTTAACCAAGCTACTCTGAATTGTACGATTCTTTCTGGTTCAACGAATCTCTCTAATAAGTGTTGCTTTTCGATTTCTGGGTTCTTATCAACAACTACCTCAAGAGACTTTAAGATTTCTCTTGCAGCTTGTAAAAATTCTGGTTGATTAGGATCCTTTCTTTCAAGGTCAGCATAAACCTTTGCTACATATGCATTATTAAACTCTGCCATAATATTTCTCCTTTAAAAACATTTTTTACTAGGCTCCATCGCCTTGTCTAATTAAAGTATATCACTATAAAAAAATATGTAAATTTAATTAGTAATATTATGATTTAAAACTTATTTTTAATGAATAATTCACAAAAAAATGACGTTTTTTTATACTTTTATACAAAAAAATAGGGTGAACATGCTATTCACCCATACTTCTATTTATTATTTTATCAGTAAAAAACTTATATATTTTTAATACAGTTAATACGATAAATGTTCCTAGTGCTATACCCGATCCTATCCCAATAGCCGCAAGGAATGTATCTTTCAAATAATTATTACCTACCTGCGTATATTTATTTATATAGGATGTTATGCATCTATATATTAAGCTACCTGGAGCTAATACTATAATTGCAGGCATTGTAATTGATATTGCAGGCAATTTTCTTATTCTTGCAATTATCTCTGCATAAATAACACCTAGCAATGCTGATATAGTTGTAATTACAAACACATTAAGATCTGTATATTTTGACAATAATGTCGAAGTAACACAAACTATTGCCGCACCAATAATAGTCCAAATGAGATTCTTTAAATTAATATGATATAAGAAACTAAAACCTATAGACGCAAATATACCTGTAATGATTTTTACTATCAAATTAGTATTTGCTGGATCTATTGTGAAATCCTTTTTAAATAAGTACATTGGTACTGCAAATCCTACTGCTATTATTAAAGCCTTAAGGACACTTTCTGTTAATCTTAATAATCCACTTAATATATCTCCCATTAAAAAGTCCTTAAATGATGTCCCAATTGCCATTCCAGGAATAGAAATCATAATTGCTCCTATTATTACATAGGATACACTAAGTGATTTAGAGGTTGTACATATTAATGTAGCAACAAATCCACCTATTGCAGATACAAGAAAGGTTCCAATAAGCTTATTATCTAGGAATTTTTCATTGAAAGCTATTAGCATAGACATTAAAAATCCAACTAATGCAGCAACTAAGGCCTCATAAACATCTCCACCAAAAAATATCGCAAAGCAAAAGCAAGCAACAATTCCACCTAGCATAGATAAATACTTATAATATTTATGATTTTCCTTATCAATTAAATTAATTCTTTCTTTAATTTCTTCAAAGCCTGGCTTATTAGTACAAATAAATCTAGATAATTCATTTAATTTAGCTATTTTATCTAAATTTGTATTGTTTGATTTTACTGTAATTGTGTTTGTTACAAAGCAATCATCACTAATACCGATTGTTACATATATGACATTAGTAAGTGAATAAACATTTATCCTTTGTACATTATATGATTTACAAATATAGGTTATAGTAGATTCCACTCTGCTTATTTCAGCTCCATTTTCAAGAAGCTTACTTCCAATTATCATGGAATAATTTAGTAGCAATGATAATTCATCTTTAGTTTTTATTTCCACAATATCACCCTCATTGTTAAATTATATCACTCTTGATGATAAAAGGCACCCCATAGGGCACCTTAAATATTATAAGTGAAGCTTTCTTTCTTTAATTTCTTGTGTTCTACCTTGATTCCAATAATTTGTACCAATATATCCACAAGTTCTTCTAGCTACATTCATTTTAGATTGATCTTTGTTTTTACAAATTGGACATTCCCAAATTAGCTTATCATTCTTATCCTTTACGATTTGAATTTCACCATTAAATCCACATACTTGACAGTAATCTGATTTAGTATTAAGCTCTGCATACATTATATTATTATATATGAATTTAACAATTTGAAGTACAGCTTCAATATTGTCCTTTAGGTCAGGAACCTCTACATAAGAGATTGCTCCTCCTGTAGATAACCTTTGGAATTGTGACTCAATAGAAAGTTTTGTAAATGCATCTACCTCTTGAGTAACATGGATATGATATGAGTTAGTAATATAATTCTTATCTGTAACTCCATCAATTATACCAAATCTCTTTTGTAGACACTTTGCAAACTTGTAAGTTGTTGACTCTAGTGGAGTACCATAGATTCCATATCCTAAATATAGCTCCTTATTCCAATCATCACACTTATCATTCATCTTTCTCATGATTTCTTGACCTAAAGCTTGTCCCTTTTCAGTCATTAAATCCTTACCAATAAGCTCCTTTACGCACTCCCATAGTCCTGCATATCCAAGAGAAATTGTTGAGAATCCACCAACAAGTAGCTTATCAATAGTTTCTCCCTTTTCAAGTCTTGCTAAGGCTCCGTTTTGCCAAAGAATTGGAGCTACATCTGATGGTGTACCCTTTAGTCTTTCATATCTCTTTAATAAAGCTCTATGACATAGCTCAAGTCTTTCATCAAGAATAGACCAGAATGACGCCATATCCTTATTATAATTTTCTCCATCTGCACTACATGCTACATCAACAAGGTTAATAGTTACTACTCCCTTGTTAAATCTTGAATAAGTAACATATTCTCCCTTTTCATTCTTCCATGGTGTAAGGAATGATCTACATCCCATTGATGGGAAGCAAGTTCCTTCCTTTAGTTCCTTCATTACCTTTTCTGAAATATAATCAGGAACCATTCTC
>JAZRVY010000143.1:0-5753 GCA_045599405.1 Anaeroplasmataceae bacterium | reverse complement strand
TCTAATATTTCCTTTTCTCGCATAGTAAGCTTTGTATCAGTAGCCTTAAATTGTACTATCTTTGTTGAAACAGTATCATTAATTGTTTCCTCTAAAAAACAAGTAAACCATCCATTATCCTTATAAAAAGAAATGTTTTCTGCTTCTATTATGTCAATTTTAGTAGAAAAGCTTAAGGAAATAACATTTTCTATTGAATCATTAGAAATTTCGTAATATTCCTTATCTCTAATTTCATATTTATAAATACCATCATCTTGCTTTTGATATTGGTTTTCATATGTCATACTAGTTTCATAGTTCATATCCTTTGAATCATGCTTAGCATAGGTACCATATGTTTCTAAATAAATACCATTACTCTTATCATAGATTTCTGAAACCTTAATACCCATTATATCTACAGAAGTTATTTTATTAATTCCTGATTCAACCTTTTGAACTCCAACCATATTACATTTAAATTCTGGATACTCTTCTTTCTTAAAGCTTTGAATCTCTTCATAAGCCTTCATAAAATCATCCTTTGAAATCTTATTTTTATATGATTGAATTGTCATATCTGGATTAATCTTATCAAATTTTATATCATTAGCCTTAGAGCATGATGCAGTAGCAAGCACAGCACCTAAGGCAAATAAAGCTAGTAAACCTTTTTTCATTTTACAAATACCTCCTAGTCCATATCAGGATAATAATCCTTTAAGGCTAAAGCCTTTAGAGATATACTCTTTTTTGTAAATGATGCTTGCATCTTTTTTAATTCAACCGCTTTTAAACTTGGATCATCAATAACTGAAGCCGTAGTTTCATCAACCATCTTAAATGAAATTTCATCTTGAGTAACCTTCATTTGGAATGTAACAGAAAACTCAGTAATAGACCCACTCTTAGTTTCAGTATCCTTATATGTCATTGTATATACATTCCCATTCTTATAATACTCAGCATCCTCAGAAACATCTGCAAATGTTATCATTTCTTCAATTTCAACATATTGCTCAATATACTCATCTGGTGTTTGCCTTTTTGCGTCATATAAACGATTTATCATATCGAATCTATAAGTAGTTTCATCAATTGTACAATAAGTATACTCACGATTCATTTCACTAACACTATTACCCATACTTGCTAGTTCTACTTCTTTTTCTTGACCATTAAGGTATAAAATATTTGAATCAACATCGTACTTTATAGTTGCTTTTTCATAGCTTTTTTCTTTGTCTTTTCCATCTTCTTCAGATTCAAAAAGCTCAGCCTTATACTCAAAATCACAATTATAATCAATTGTAATTTCAGTAAGCATAGCCTTATATTCAGTATATTCAATTTTATCTCCATACTTCTCAAATGATACATTCATATCAAAATCAGTAGGATCTTTAGAGCCACACGAAGCTAATGCAAATAATCCAGCTGCAGCAGCAAGTGTAGAAATTATTATTCTTTTTTTCATATTATTTCCTCCATTCTAATAAAACCACTCATAATCATAATCTGATCCGGGTTTAAACTTTAATTCATCAACACGTTCTAACGTAATATTCTTATATTCACAGGATGTCATTTTATAATCTATAGTTTCAACTGTATATTTAATATCAGCAAATTTACCAACACTTTTATAAACCCTTTTAGATATTACAACAATACTATTTTGATCACCCTTAAATTGATAAATACTCTTATCATTGATGCTAGTTTCATCATAATTTGAATTACTTTCTAATTCAATAGTATACCAACCATCATCCAAATAATATTTGAAATTATCGTTTTCTTTTTTATTTGATGGTAAATCTGATGGAATACCATCATCAATTATATTTGGTAATGTCAAATATTTTTCGTCATAGCTTTCTTTTTTTACCAAATCATATAAATAATACTTATTCTCAAAAAATTGAAATTGATATTTTTTATTTTCAAACTCTTTTTCAGTCATACCATAACCACTAGATTTTGTAGAATTTTTCGAACTATATAAATATATACTATTACTCTTATCATATTCACATTCTGCTATTCTAGCATAAGTTATTGAAACAGTATTTGGTCCTGTACTTTTTTCTGAAATCATAGATGATTTAATAACAAATTCTTTATCAGTCAAATTTGAATAACAATCTAAAATACTATAACCTTCATCAAATTCTTCCTTTGATATTTCAGTTTCATACTTATGAACCGTCTTAGATACCTTAACATCCTTTGATTGACCACATGATACTAGCATTAAAGTAGATAATGATAGTACTGTTATTCCCAATAAACCTTTTTTCATCAATTATACTCCATAAATGTTTTCTTTATTTTATTATAACATAAAAAGGATAGAAAAAAACTATCCCTTTAATACCGCTAAATATTTATTTGCATAATATTTTGCCATATCTAAATTCATATCTAAATAATTTCCACATTCAATAGCTGAAGCTCCTGGAATATCTCCTTCAAATTTAGATATAAACTCGAAGCATTCAACAACATCTTTTATAATATCATCAGCACTTAAATTACCCTTATAAATT
Organism: Anaeroplasmataceae bacterium; assembly: GCA_045599405.1. GTDB lineage: Bacteria > Bacillota_I > Bacilli_A > Acholeplasmatales > Anaeroplasmataceae > UBA3206. Next base: position 3,219 of record JAZRVY010000143.1, on the reverse strand, counting down.
AAATAGAATCCAGTTCTACATCCCATAGGTCCAAAATACATAGTTTTATCCTTATGATAATTTCTAAAATAAGTAGCCGCAAGATGCTCTATAGTATGTATAGGTGCAGTATCCATTACAGGCTCAAAATTAGGGCGTGTAACTCTTAAATCAAAGGTAGTAAAATAAAAACCATCCATATTATCTACTCTAGATACATATAAGCCTGGTAATAATGTTAAATGATTAAGTTCAAAGCTTGTAATTCTATCCATAATAAAATCTCCTTTAAGATACTAAAATTATATCATATAAAAAAGGGATTAAAAATCCCTTAATTATTTGATATTATTTCTTCTTAAAATATCAATTATTTCAAGTGCATCCTTAGAATAATAATCAGCATTAATATCTGATGCGATATCAGCAGTTAAAACTGCGCCACCAACAAATATAGGGCACATACCATCAATCTTCTTAAGCTCCTTGATAGTTTCTGCCATATTAACTACTGTAGTAGTCATTAATGCAGATAGTCCTATAGCCATAGGATTATATTTATTATACGCATCAATAATTACCTCTGTAGCTACATCCTTACCTAAATCAATAACCTTATATCCATATGACTCTAATATTACACAGCAAATGTTTTTACCAATATCATGAACATCACCCTTTACTGTAGCCATAATAAATGGTCTAAATTCACTTTCCTTTTTAGGAAATTTATCAGAAATAACACCAAAGGATATCTTACAGGCCTCGGCTGACATCATTAATTGTGGTAAATAAATTTTTTGCTTATCAAAATAATTACCAACCTCATTTAATGTTGGAATTAGAATGTTATTTATTAGCTCCATAGGAGTTATTGTTTCTAATAATTGATTAGTTTTATTAACAACCTCATCCTTAAGACCTAGCTTAATTATTTCTTGTAAGCTCATATCACTTACTGGCTTAGCAACCTTAGCCTCATTTGAAATATTGGCAATATAAAACTCTGCATTAGTATCAATATTATATAAAACCTTATATGCATATATTGCGTTCATCATTTCCTCATCACAAGGATTAATAATTGGCATATTAAGTCCCTTTTGAATAGCAAGCGTTAGGAATGTTTTATTTAATAATGGTCTATTTGGTAAACCAAATGAGCAGTTAGAAACTCCAAGTGCAGTTTTAACACCAAGCTTTGTTGTAACTAGCTCTAGAGCATCTAATGTTTCTCTAACTAATGCTTGCTCGGCTGATGCTGTTAAAGTTAAGGTATCAATAATAATTCTTTCCTTATTAATACCATATTTCTCCCTTGCATAATCAACTATTCTCTTTGCGATTTCAAAGCGTTCCTTTGCTGTCTTTGGCACACCATTTTGATCAAGCGTTAATCCAAGAACACAGCATCCATATTTTTTGGCTATAGGAAATACTCTATCCATTACCTCATATTCTCCATTAACCGAATTAATTAAAGGTAGTCCACTAGAATATCTAACACCATTTTCCATAGCCTCCTTATTAGATGAGTCTATTTGGAAAGGTATATTAATAACCTCCTCTAGCTTAACTATAGCCTCCTTCATTACAGAGGCTTCATCAATCATAGGTACTCCTACATTTAAATCAAGTAAATCACTCTTGGCATTAACCTCTTTAATTCCTTCCATAACTAAATAGTCATAATCACCATTAGCCAATGCTTCCTTTAGCTTCTTTTTACCTGTTGGATTTAATCTTTCACCACATACTCTAACATTATCAATTCTAACTAGCTTAGATGATGACATGCATTGAGTAAAGTAAGGATTATCTAGCTTTACTACATTCTTACCCTTTAAATGACTAATACCTTTAATAAAATCAGGATCAGTACCACAGCATCCACCTAAAATAGCAACTCCCATCTCATATAGCTTTTCATATGCGCTTACAAAATCTGTAAGCTTTAGGTCATAGATAGTAAGCCCCTTTTCTATTCTTGGTAACCCTCTATTAGCTTGAACAATAACCGGTGTATGAGTAACTGCTAAAATATCCTTAATTACTCCCATAAGCTCCCATGGACCAAGTGAGCAATTAACACCAAGCGCATCAACACCAAGCCCCTCTAGGATATAAGTCATTATTTCAGGTGTTGTACCTGTTAAAGTTCTTTTAGTTTCATCAAAGGTCATAGTGGCAAATACCAGTTTGTTAGTGCTATTTTCCTTAACAGCCAAAACAGCCGCCTTTATTTCATAAATATTAGAAAATGTTTCTAATATATATCCATCAACCTTATCTTTTGATAAATCTACAATTTCTTTAAAAATATCATAAGCTTCATCAAAGGATAAATCACCAAGTGGCGCTAGCATCTTTCCAATTGGTCCAATATCAAACATAACCTTTTGATTAGTAACTGATTTTCTAGCATTATCAATTGCACTATCAACTAAATCCTTTAAAGAATATTTAGATTCCTGCATTTTATATCTATTACATCCAAAGGTATTAGTAGTGATAAAATCACTACCAGCAGCTACATATGATTTATGTATTTCTATAATTGTTTCTGGATTTGTAATGTTAAGCTCCTCTGGAATATCTCCACCCTTTAAGCCTCTTTTTTGTAGCTCACTACCAAATCCACCATCAAATAAAGTTATCTTTTGTAGCATGTTACCCCTCCCTTCAAATATTTACAATCCTGGCTAAATATGCATCCCTTACAGCTTCTTTTTTTATTATTACCAACAGCCACAATACCAATCATACTTTTAAGTGGGACCATTAAGCCTGATTCTAAAAAGGTAATTCCAAGCCTTTTATTTACCTCTATATATTTAGCTATAATTTGATTATCAAGAAAGCTAGTTCCTTGATATCCAGGACAAAATCTATATGATAGATCAAGCCCCTTATTTTTTTCATATAAATCAGCCATTTCCTCAACATAGGCACTGGCTACACAATCAAATACTAAGGCTTTTGTAATATCTGTTTTCTGATAATACTTTTGTTTAATGTCAACCTCAATACCAAGTGTACATCCTACTAAGAAATAATATTCTGACCCTTTTAAATATTCTAAATAATTTTCATTTTCCTTTAAAAAAGGAAGTATTTCTGTAAATGGTTTATATAAATACTTAAAACGAGATATCTTTTCTATCTCGTTTATACAATCATCTATTAATTTATCAATATTACTATCAGGATTAACATTTTTGTATCCTAAATATTTATAAA
>JAZRVY010000142.1:0-8465 GCA_045599405.1 Anaeroplasmataceae bacterium | reverse complement strand
ATAAATAATAATAGGAGGAAAAAACATGAATAAGTTTAAGGTAGTTACTGATTCAACATCTGATATTGAAAAGGAATATAGAGAGCAATATGATATTGATTATATTAAAATGGTTTACACATTCCATGATGTAACATATGATGCTGATGTTGATTGGTCTAATATGAATCCATCAGATTATTATGGAAAGATGAGAGAAACAAAAAAGAGAGCTGTTACAGGTCTCGTTAAAACAGATGAATGCGAAACTGTTTTTAATAAATATTTAAGTGAGGGTGTAGATGTTTTATACATCGCTTGTTCGGGAAAGCTATCAGCTTCTTGTAAGAATGCTAAGCTAGTTTATAATGAGATGGCAGATAAGTATCCAAACAATAAGGTTGTATGTTTTGATTCGCTAAGAAGTAATTATGCTGAGGCTATGATTGCAATGAAGGCTTCAGAGCTTGCAAATGAAGGTAAAACAATTGATGAGGCTGTTGAAATTCTAAATGAAGAAAAGCTAAAATATCAAACATTCTGTACAGTAGGAAGCTTAGATTATTTAAAGCTTGCAGGTAGAGTTAAGGCAGGTAAGGCCTTCTTTGGTAATTTACTTGGAGTTAAGCCACTTATTGTAGGAGATGCTAAAGGAAATAACTATGCATATGATAAGGCTAAGGGTCGTAAGAATTCGCTTGATGCTTTAGTATCTGTTATCAAAGAAAGAATTGAATCAAATGATACTTTATGTGTTATTGAGCATGCTGATTGCTTACAAGATGCACAATATATTTTAAATCAATTAAAGGATAAGCTTACTAATATACATATTTGTACATTAGGACCAATTATTGGAGCTACAGTAGGACCAGATTCAATTACTGTTAACTTCTACGGAAAGAAAGTTGAAATATTTGGAGAAGAATAATATGAATACTCAAATCAATGGAATTGATTTATTAAATATGTTTGAAGGTGGAGCTAAAAATTTAGCTTCAGATTTTGAAAGAATCAATTCGTTAAATGTTTTTCCAGTACCTGATGGTGATACTGGTATAAATATGAAAATGACTGCTGAGGGTGGAGTTAAGGCTCTTAAAGGTCAAAATATACAAAATATTGGTGAAGCAGCTAAGGTTCTTGCTAGAGGAGCTGTACTTAGTGCACGTGGAAATTCAGGAGTAATTTTATCTCAATTCTTTAAGGGTCTTTCTATGGGGCTTGATGGGAAGGAATCGGTTAATGTAATTGAATTTGCACAAGCTATGGTACAAGGTACAAAAAGAAGTTATTCTGTTGTCTCTAACCCAACTGAAGGAACAATCCTTACAGTAATGAGAGAGGCTGGAGAAGAGGCTTATAAAAGAGTACTTGATAATACAACACTTGATGAATATCTAGCATCCTACATTAAAGAAGCTGCAGTTTCTTTAAAGAATACACCTAATTTGCTACCAATTTTAAAAAAGGCTGGCGTAATAGATTCAGGAGGAGCTGGATTCTTACTTATTATTGAAGGAATGCTAAAGGCTGTAAGAGGAACTGAAATTACAGCGCCTGAAATTGTTGCTGAAGCATCTAAGCAAGCTCCAACAACATTTAATGCTAGTAGCCAACAGGAATTTGGTTATTGTACTGAATTTATATTACAGCTTCAAAACTCAAAGGTAGATACATTATCATTTGATGAAAGCCAAATAACAAAATACTTAGAAACTGAACTTAATGGAAATTCAATAGTTATCTTTAAGGATGAGGATATAATTAAATGTCATGTTCATGTAATGGATCCAGGTAGTGTTCTTACTTATGTAAGAAAATTTGGTGAATTAATTACAATAAAGGTAGAAAACATGGATGTTCAACATACTGAAAATCAAGAATTCTTTGAAGGGATGAATCTAAATGATTCAGAGCCTCAAGAATTTGCAACAATAGTAGTATCTAATGGAGAAGGTCTTGAGCAATTATTTAAGGACATGAATGTTGATATAGTAGTCCAAGGTGGACAAACAATGAATACCTCAACTGAAGACTTTATTAATGCCTTTAATAAATTAAATGCTAAAAATATCTTTGTATATCCTAATAACTCAAATATTATGCTAGCTGCTAAGCAAGCTGCAGATATTTATAATAAGGCTAATGTAATAGTAATACCTACTAAATCTATTTCTGAAGGATTTAGTGCTGTATCTATGCTAAATACTGAAAATTTAACTATAGAAGAAATTATAGAAGCTCAAAAGGAAATTATTGATAATATCAATACCCTAGAGGTTACATTCTCAATAAGAAATTGTAATATGGATGGCTTTGATATTAATAAAGATGATACTATTTGCTTATATAATGGGAAAATAATTGGATCTAATAGTAATAGAATTGAAGCTATTAAAACAGCGTTTAGAAACATTGAGGATTTTGCCGATAAGCAAGTTTTAACTATTATTTGTGGAAATGATTCAAATGAATTAGAAAAACAAGAAATAGAAAATTTTGTAAAATCATTAAATAGTTTCATAGAAGTATATTTTGTTGATGGAGATCAAGATTTATATAGCTATATAGTAGGAGTAGAGTAATGATTAAAATTGTTGTTGATTTAATGGGCGCAGATAAACCATTAAATGAATTAGTGCAGGGACCTATAAAGGCTATAAATGATAACTCTGATTTATCAGTAGTATTATGTGGACCTGAAAATGAAATATTAAATTCTATTAAGGATTTATCATATAATCAAAATCAATTAGAAATTATTGATTCAAAGGATATTATTACTAACCTAGATGTACCAACAAGAGCATTTAAATCAAAGCCAGAATCAAGCCTAATTAAAGGCTTAAATTACTGTGCTGAAAATAAATCAGCACACGGATTTGTGTCATGTGGATCTACAGGAGCAGTATTAGTATCTAGTCAATTTATTTTAGGAAAAATATCTGAATGTAGACCTGCACTTGCAAGTATTTTACTTAGCCAAGATGGCAAAGAGGTATGTATTGTAGATTGTGGTGCTAATGTAGATACTAAGGTTGAGATGCTAATAGGCTTTGCTAAAATGGGAGTTTCTTATATGGAAGCTATAGGTGTTAGCAATCCTAGAGTTTCGTTATTATCTAATGGTAGTGAATCTAAAAAAGGAAATGAGCTTGTAAAGTCAGCACATGAGGCTTTCTTAAATGAATCATTTAATTTTATAGGTAATATAGAGGGTAAGGAAGCCTTATCAGGTAATACCGATGTGATAGTATGTGATGGATTTGTAGGTAATGTATTACTGAAAACAATAGAAGGAGCTGCTAAAACTGTTTTTACAGATTTAGTTGCTAAGGCAAAGAAATCTAGTGATGAAACAACTAGAAATATCTTATTAAAATCAGTAAATGAATTAATGAAAAAATACGATTATAACTCACTTGGTGGAGCTGTACTTTTAGGAGTAGGTAAGCCAGTTGTTAAGGGTCATGGAGCTGCTAATAGTAATACCTTCTACAGTATTATTAATCATTGCTATCAAATGGCTAAAAATAATCTTTCTGATAAAATTATTAACAAAATGAGATAAATAAATTTGATAAATATTCAAAAATATTTTATAAAAAGGCTTAAATTGAAAATATTATTCAATTGAAAATAAAAAAACAGCTAATTTATAAAATGAAATTAGCATAAAATTTATTTTATGATATACTATAATTCGTGGAGGATTTACATTTATGATTAAAATTGGAATTTATGGTTATGGAAATCTAGGAAGAGGAGTAGAGCAAGCTATTAAGGTTAACAGTGATGTTGAATTAGTTGCGGTATTCTCTCGTCGTAATCCTAGTGACGTTAAGATTAATACAAAGGGTGCAGTTGTTGTTAGTGCAGATGATGTTGCACAATATAAGGATAAGATTGATGTTATGATTCTTTGTGGAGGAAGTGCTACTGACCTTCCAAAGCAAACTCCAGCTTTAGCTGAAATGTTCAACGTTGTTGATTCATTTGATACACATGCAAATGTTTCAAAGCATTTTGCTAATGTTGATGCTGCTGCTAAGCCAAATAAAAATACAGCATTAATTTCTACTGGATGGGATCCAGGTATGTTCTCATTAAACAGAGCTATTATGGCAGCTGTATTACCTCAAGGTAAGGATTATACTTTCTGGGGTAAAGGAGTAAGCCAAGGACATTCAGATGCAATTCGTAGAATTGAAGGAGTTGCTGATGCAAGACAATATACTTGTCCAGTTGATTCAGCTTTAGAGGCTGTAAGAAGTGGAAAGAACCCAGAATTATCTACAAGAGAAAAGCATACTCGTTTATGCTATGTTGTAGCTAAGGACGGAGCAGATAAGGCTAGAATTGAGAAGGAAATTAAGGAAATGCCAAATTACTTCTCAGACTACGATACAACTGTTAACTTCATCTCTCAAGAGGAGCTAGATAAGAACCACAAGGGACTTCCTCATGGAGGATTTGTAATTAGATCTGGAGCTTCATCAGAAGGAGTTAACCATGTTATTGAATATAGCTTAAAGCTAGATTCAAATCCAGAATTTACAGGATCAGTATTAGTAGCTTATGCAAGAGCTGTTTATAACCTAAATAAGAAGGGTGAATTTGGATGCAAGACAGTATTTGATGTTGCTCCAAGAGACTTAACTTCAACAAGCTATGAAGAGCTTTTAGCTCATACTTTATAATTTAATTCATAAAATTATAAGTATAAAACACTAAAAAAGCATAAAAACTATAATAAAAGTGCCAAAAATCGTTGTTTTTAGGCACTTTTTTGTTGAAAAAAACGCTTACATATATTATAATATTAGTGTATGGGAGGTCTATTGAATGACAAAGAAAGAATTAATCGATGCAGTTGCATCAAAGGCAGAATTAACTAAGGCAGATGCAGGGAAGGCTTTAGATGCTGTATTCGCAGCAATTACTGCAGAATTAGTAAAGGGAGACAGCGTTGCTGTTGCAGGATTCGGAACATTTAAGGTTACTGAAACTGCTGCAAGAGAGGGAATCAATCCTCTTACTAAGCAACCAATGAAGATTGCAGCTTCTAAGAAGGCTTCATTCAAGGCTGCTTCAGCTTTAAAGGATGCTTTAAATAAGTAATTCAACCAAACAAGGAAGTAGGGTTTCAATACCCTACTTTTTTTCTTTCATACAACAATTTCACATTATTTATAAATTGATTATAAATGTCATCCTAGTGTATAATTAAAATGTAATGGAGGGATATTATGAATCAATTTGATGATGATTCATTTTTTGATGAAAATGAAGAAGAAATAAAAGAAAGCCAACCATCTCAATCTGCAGCTCCATCAGAGCTTGATAGAATAAAGATGGCAGTAAATAGATTAAAAAGAATTGAACTAATCATGGCTTTAATCCAAAATCAAGAGACTGGCTCATTAATTACTAAGGAATTTGTATCGCTAGATAAATATAATTATGAAGCTACTACAGCCTTTGTTAGAAGATATAATAATAGATTGTTTTATATCAGAGAAATATATTATGATATGACAGAAGGAGAAAAGGAAAATATTCCTTATGAAATATCATACGATTTAAAGGAATTAATGATTTTTTATAATAGAAGAGAGGAATCAAAGCTAGATCCAGGATATAAATATGAAATGCCACAAGTTGAACCTGTTTTAAATTCAAATAATGGGTATAATAATCAACAAAGCTTTAATGATTATAATCCTCAATTTTCAGAAACATCTACATTATCCACAATAGCAATAGTATTTGCTTTTATATCTCCGCTAATTTCTATTATTCTTGCGATAGTTGGTATTAAAAAGTATAAGAATCCTGTATATAAGAAGAGATGCAAAATTGCAATAATTCTTGCTATTGTTATATTTGCTATATCTTTTGCATATCAAATGTGGTATATTAATAAATATGGAATAGATTATCTTTTGGGAGGATCTGAAATATAATATTATTTAAGGGAATGTTGATCTCCCTAGGTTATACCTAAACCGCTTATTAAAAGCTGATGACGACTACTAAGTTTTTTTAGTATGCCATCAGCTTTATTTTTTTGGAGGCAAAATATGATTTTAAGTATTGGATTAATTTTAATATTAGGATTTATAGGAGGTTTCTTACTATCTAAAATTAAGCTACCAGGTCTAGTAGCTATGATAATAGTAGGAATAGTAATAGGACCTTACTGCTTAGATTGGATAGATCAAAGTATCCTTGATATATCATCATATCTAAGACAAATAGCTTTAGTTATTATATTAACTAGATCAGGACTAAATCTAGATATAAAAACACTAAAGAAGGTTGGTAGACCAGCAATTTTAATGTGCTTTATACCTGCAACTCTAGAAATCGCAGGTGCTGCCTTTGCAGCCTATTTCTTACTCGATTTAAAAATCTTTGAATGCTTACTGCTTGGCTCAACATTAGCTGCTGTATCACCAGCAGTAGTATCACCTAGAATGATAAAGCTTATAGACGAGGGATATGGTAAAACGCATAGTGTACCAGAAATAGTTCTTGCAGGAAGTAGCGTTGATGATATATTTGTAATTGTACTATTTTATGCATTCCTTGGTATAGTACAAAATGATGTGCTAGATATTAAATCTATATCATTAGTGCCTCTTACAATAGTATCAGGAGTAATATTAGGTATAGGTGTAGGATATCTAATAAGCTTATTATTTAAGAAAACTAATTTTAAGGTTGGAATTAATATTCTAATTACTCTATCAGTATCATTCCTACTAATAGGGTTAGAAAATTGGTTAGATAAATGGTTTGATATATCCGCATTACTTGCTATTATGGTAATGGGTATGGTACTGCTTTTTAGAAATCATGATAAGGCCAAAGAGCTTAGTAACGGATATAATAACCTATGGTTATTCTTTGAAATTATATTATTTGTATTAGTTGGAGCTACAGTAGATTTAAAATATGCTGCAGATAATAGCCTAATGGCAATATTAGTAATTTTAATTGGACTATCATTTAGAACAATAGGAGTAGTATTATGTCTAATAAAAACGGAGCTAAATTTAAAGGAAAGATTATTTGTAATAGTAAGCTATATAGCTAAGGCTACAGTTCAAGCCTCAATTGGAGGAATTGCCTTATCAAAAGGTCTATCATGTGGATCTATAATACTTACAGTATCCGTATTATCTATTCTAATTACAGCCCCTGTTGGAGCTATTTTGATAGATAATTTAGGTAAACGTTGGCTAGAAAAAGAAGAAATTGTAGAAAATATCGCATAATTATCAAAAAACATATTGCAATGTAAAACGTTTTCATATATAATTATCTTGTTTTGGAGGAATAAAGAAAAGTTATGAAAAAGTCAGATCTAATCGATAAGGTTAGTGGAAAGGTTGATCTAACTAAAAAGGATGTTGAACTAGTAGTTGATACTTTCTTAGAAGAAATTATTAACACACTTGCAGCTGGTGAAAAGGTTGTAGTATCTGGTTTTGGTGCATTTGAAGTTAGAAACAGAGTGGCTCGTAAGGGTGTAGACCCTCGTACTGGAGAGGAAATTAGTATAGCTGCTCAAAAAACACCTGCTTTCACTGCTGGAAAGAATATGAAGGAAGCTGTAAAAAAGTAATCGTAAGATTACTTTTTTTCTTTTATAAAATGTTTTTTTATTTAGGTAAATATGTTATCATATTTAAAGAGGTGATTACCTATGAAGCTTGCGATAATTGGTGCAGGTGCATGTGGCTTAATGCTAGCAGCAAAGCTAAAGAATACCGATATTACAATTTTTGATAAAAATAAAAAGATTGCCAGCAAGCTACTAGCCTCTGGTAACGGTAAATGTAATTTATTAAATTTAGGGGCTACTAAGGATAATTATAATAACCCATCATTTGTAGAAAATTTATTAAATGAATATAGCCCTAGCTATGTATTAAAGGAATTTAATAATATGGGCCTTGTAACTAAGGTGGACTCTGAAAATAGAGTATATCCTATTTCAGAATCTAGTGAAACTGTACTAAATATTTTACTAGATAATATTAAAGCTAAAATAAATTTAGAATATGTAGTAAATAAAATTACTAAAATAAATAATAAATATCAAATAAATGATTATCCAGAGCTATTTGACAATATAGTATTAGCCTCTGGAAGTAAGGCTTCAATTATAAAAGAGAAGGAAAATATTTGTTATGATTATTTAAAGTCATTAAACATAAAGCTAACATCACTAAATCCATCTCTTTGTGGATTTAAGGTAAATGAAAATATAAAATCATTATCTGGTTTAAGATCAAAGGCTAATTGTAAGCTTTATGTTAATAGTAGCCTTATTCATACTGAATCTGGTGAGGTAATATTTAAGGATGATGGTATATCAGGTATTGTTATTATGAATATGTCATCATACTATAATCAAACAAGCAAGAAGAATGCATATTTAGAATTGGATTTATTACCAGCATTAGAAGAAT
>JAZRVY010000141.1:0-2450 GCA_045599405.1 Anaeroplasmataceae bacterium | reverse complement strand
TGAAAAAAATAAAAAATTACTTTATTTAAAAAGCATTTTAATTGTGATAAAATATTATTATATTGTTTATGAGGTGATATACATGAGAGAAAAAATATTACATTTATTAGAGAAAAACTGTAGAATAGATCTTCATGAAGCCGCGATTATGCTAGGAATTAGTGAAGTTGAACTTGCTAATGAGATTGCAAAGATGGAAAAAGAGAAGATCATTTGTGGATATCACACTATGATTAATTGGGATAATACATCAGATGATGTTGTATCAGCATTAATTGAAGTTAAGGTTACTCCTCAAAGAGGATTAGGATTCGATAAGCTAGCTCAAAGAATTTATAAATTTGATGAGGTTGATTGTGTTTATTTAATGTCTGGTGGATTTGATTTTACTGTTATTATCAATGGTAGAAGTATGAAGCAGGTTGCTATGTTCGTTGCTCAAAAGCTTTCTGTTATGGAGGGTGTACTTTCAACTGGTACTCACTTTGTATTAAAGAAGTATAAGGAGCATGGAACTGTTTTAGTAAATGAAAATAATGATGAAAGGATGATTGTAACACCATGAGAAATTTCTTAGCAGATAAGGTTGTTGCTTTAAAACCATCTGGAATAAGAAAATTCTTTGATATTGCTTCTGAAATAGAGGATGTAATTTCACTTGGAGTTGGTGAGCCTGATTTTGATACGCCTTGGCATGTACGTGAAGAGGCTATTTCAACATTAGAGCGTGGAAAGACTGCATATACATCTAATTCTGGTTTGATGGAGCTTCGTGAGGAAATATCGAATTATACCTTAAGAGAGATTGGTGTTAAGTACAATCCAAAAAATGAAATATTAATTACTGTTGGTGGTTCTGAGGCCATAGATTTAGCTATGAGAGCTATAATTAACCCTGGTGATGAGGTTATTATTCCTGAACCATCATATGTTGCATATACTCCAGCAGCTTTACTTGCAGGTGCTACCCCTGTAATTATTAATCTAAAGGAAGAAAATGAATTTAGATTAACAAAGGAAGAATTACTTGCAGCAGTTACTCCAAAAACAAAGGCTCTAATTTTACCTTTCCCTAATAATCCTACAGGAGCAATTATGGAAAGAAAGGATTTAGAGGATATTGCTGAAATTTGTATCAAGAATGAAATTCTTGTTATTTCAGATGAAATATATGCGGCACTAACATATAAGGATAAGCATGTATCTATTGCTAGCATTCCTGGTATGAGAGATTATACTATAGTTATTAACGGATTCTCAAAAGCCTTCTCAATGACTGGATGGAGACTTGGATATGCAATGGGTCCTGTTGATATTATGGCTCAAATGACAAAGATTCATCAATTCTGCATCATGTGTGCACCAACTAATAGCCAATATGCTGCAATAGAAGCTTTAAAGAATGGTGATAAGGATGTATTAGAGATGAGAGAGGAATATGATAGAAGACGTAGATTCCTAATTCATGAGCTAACTGAAATGGGTATTGATGTATTTACTCCATATGGTGCATTCTATATTTTCCCTAATATTAAAAAGTTTGGATTATCAAGTGATGAATTTGCTACTAGACTTTTAAAGGAAGAAAAGGTAGTTGTAGTGCCTGGAACTGCCTTTGGAGATTGTGGTGAAGGATTCCTAAGAATATCATATGCTTATTCTATAGATGATTTAAAGAAAGCACTTGAAAGAATAAAGAGATTTATTCAAAAGCTTAATAAGTAATAAAAAAGACCAATTTTTTACCGAAATTGGTCTTTTTAAAATTATTTTTAGTAATTTTATCATTTTACGGATATGTATTTAGTGAGGTGATAAAAAATGAGTGAAATAAATAACTCAAAAAAAGAATTTAATTTAACGGTAGATTCGCTATTTAAAAAATTCTATAGCAATCCAAAAAGACTTGCCAACATGCTAAAGATAGTACTTGATATGGATGTAAGTCAAGAAGAAATATCATATGATAATACAGAAGTAAATAATGGTATGGATTTAAAAACTGAGAGATATGATTTAAGAGTAAGAATATTATCAGAGGAATCATATGAAATGGAGCTTGAGATGCAAAATAAAAAGCACAATGGCATCGAGGATAGAATGATAGTTTATACATCACAATTATTATCATTAACTTTTCCAGATGGGAAAAAGTATGATATACCTAATGTCATTGGATTATGGTTTATTAATTTTGAATCTAAAAGCTTTCCTAAATGTGTAAATATATTTGAACTATATGATATAAGTAATTTAAATAGACTATCTAATAAATACAAAATCATAGTAATTAATTTGAAAAAGAAGAATAATTGTGATAAGATACACTTGAAGGAATACATTGATATAATGAATAATATTAATGTATCAAGCTATGCTTGCTCAAAGAATGAGTTAATAAAGGAGGCAGCAATAGAAATGAAGGAATTTACACAAGAAGAAAAGGATAA
>JAZRVY010000140.1:0-16443 GCA_045599405.1 Anaeroplasmataceae bacterium | reverse complement strand
AATCTTTTATGCAATATGGAGCAAATAAGAATTGATGAATTAAATAAATTACAAGAAGATGTATATATGTTATTTAAAGCACAAAATAAAGATTATACCTATGATGATTATAAAATCATCAAGGATATGATTAAAGAGGGTAAAAAGGATGATTTTAAGACTAGAATAAAGACATTACATGAGTATACAATGGATAAAACAATCCCAGGCTTTTATTTCTATCTTGCAGTTATGTATGATATGATTCCGTTGAAGTATATGATTAAATGTAACATTGATGGAGCCTTAAAGAAAAAATATCAACCAATCTTTGTAAAAGAACCAGAAGATAAGCCTGGATTTAAGCCGGCGTATAATAAGCCTTTTAGACCTAAGAGATTTGATAGAAATAATAGAAGTGGTGAGTAGCTATGAATATATGGCATGATATTGATAAAAAACGTATTACTCCAGATGAATTTATCGCTTGTATTGAAATATCTAAGGGTAGTGAAAATAAATATGAGCTTGATAAGGAAACTGGTCTACTTAGATTAGATAGAATTTTATATACATCAACTCATTATCCTGCAAACTACGGATTTATTCCAAGAACGTATGCAGATGATAAGGATCCACTTGATGTGCTTGTTTTAAGTGATAAAGTTATTGCTCCGCTTACTATTTTGGAATGTATTCCAATCGGAGTATTAATTATGAAAGATCAAGGTGAGCTTGATGAGAAAATTATTGCTGTTTGCAAGAATGATCCAAGAATGAATGAGTATAAGGATGTAACAGAATTACCAAAGCATATTTTTGATGAAATTATGCACTTTTTTAGTGTGTATAAAATGCTTGAAAATAAAGAAACTGTTGTTGAAACAGTTTTAGGACGAGATGATGCAAAAAAAATAATTAAGAAATGCGTCGAAAAATATGAAGAAAAGTTTGTAAATTATTGATTTTAATGTAAATAATTAGTATAATTATTTCGTTCATAAAAAGGAGACATGATTTATGGCATTAACAGCAGGAATTGTTGGATTACCTAATGTTGGTAAATCCACATTATTTAACGCAATAACAAAGGCAGGAGCTTTAGCTGCTAACTATCCATTTGCTACTATTGAGCCAAATGTAGGAGTTGTAGAGGTCCCTGATGAAAGATTAGCGGTTTTAGAGAAAATGGTTGAACCTAAGCGTGTTGTACATGCGTTATGCGAGTTTACTGACATTGCAGGTTTAGTTAAGGGAGCATCAAAGGGTGAAGGACTTGGAAATCAATTCCTTGGTAATATTAGACAATGCGATGCAATCCTTGAGGTTGTACGTTGCTTTGATGACGGTAATATCACACACGTTGAGGGAAGTGTAGATCCAATTCGTGATGTTGAAATAATTGGAGTAGAGTTAATTTTATCAGACCTTGAAATTGTTCAAAAGAGAATTGATAAGATTGCAAAAAAAGCACAATCAAAAATTGATGGGGCTGAAATTGAATTTGCATTGATGAAAAAGCTAGAGGAAGCATTACTTAACAATGTTGCTATCAGACAGGTTGAAATGTCTAAGGAAGAGCTAGAGATGATTGCTAATTATGGATTCTTAACAGGAAAGAAGATTATGTATGTAGCTAATGTGTCTGAGGCTGATATTGCAAATCCGGATTCTTGTAAGCATTATGTGGTCCTAAAGGAATATGCAGAGGCTCAAGGAGCTAAGGTTATTCCAATTAGTGCACAAATTGAATCTGAGCTTTCTGAGCTTGATGATGAGGAAAGGGAAATGTTCCTTGCTGATTTGGGTTTACCTGAGGCAGGACTTAATAAGCTTGTTAGAGCTACTTATGATTTACTTGGTCTTGCAACATATTTTACAGCTGGACCACAAGAGGTTAGAGCTTGGACATTTAGAAAGGGTATGACAGCTCCAGAATGTGCTGGAATTATTCATACAGATTTCCAAAGAGGATTCATTAGAGCTGAAACTATGAGCTACGATGATTTAGTAGAAGCTGGAAGCCAATTAAAGTGCCGTGAGGCAGGAAAGGTTAGACAAGAAGGAAAGGATTATGTCGTAAAGGATGGAGACATAATGCTATTCAAGTTTAATGTATAAATAAACAATTAACGATATTATGTAAATAATATCGTTTTTTCTTTTTTTAGGTTGCAACATATTTCTTTTATATGATATAATATTATCATATAAGGGGATGAGCTTAAAATGGAACTTTTTGATATTATACCAGACAATTTTTTCTCCGTTTTATCAAGTAAGAATAAACGTCTTTATTTAGCTTGTGCACAACGCGCTTTTGATGTTTATGAAAATGGGTCGATTTTTGGTGCTGATCGCAAGCTTATAGTAGATGAGCTTGTTTTATTTTTAGAAAGAAATAAAGAAAAGTATATTATTGATAATGATGAACTTAGTGAAGGGGATTTATTTGATGCTCCTGAGGATTTAAGAGAGGTATGCAATAGAGTACTTAGACAATTAGAAAAATGTGGTTGGATATATTCTGAAATTACTGATGATTATATTGAATTAATAAATTTCACTGATTATGCAATTACAATGCTAGAGGCATTTATGCAAATTTGTCCTACAGATAGATTCTTTATGACAGATGATGGTGAATATTATGATAATCCAATGGAAATAATTAATCCAAATGAATATCAAGGATATATCTATACAATTTATTCACTTTTAAATAGTGATGGACATGATTATTCATTAATCATTGAGCAAGTATATAAAAATGCTAAGATGCTACTAAGAAGCTTACGTAAGATGGATTCTAGAATGAAAGATTATATCAATGGTGTAGTCGAAACATCTGAAATTAAGGATTTAATAAGTAAGCTAATGGATTATAATACTGAAATTTATGAACCAAGCTATCAAAAGCTAAAAACTAGTGACAATATTAACAAATATAGACTATTTATTGTTACAAAGCTTGAAGAAATTTCTGCTGATACGATGGCTATGGATATGGTAGCTAATAATTATCTAATGAGATATAGAAGCCAAAGTGCAGCCTTAGATAGAGCTAACAGAGATATTGATGAAATGGTGGATTTATTTAATGGCTTAGATGAATATATTTTAGGAATTGATGAAAAGAATAAGAAGTACATTAATTCTACAATCGGAAAGATTAAATTCTTACTTAGTGAAGAGGATAATGTTGTTGGTAGAATCAATAATATTCTTAGATACATTAAGACACAAAATGCAAAGAGTCCAAATAAGGGAGAAAGTGCAGTTAACATGCTAAGAGATAAGCTTGTTAATCTTAACAGCGTTAAGGGGTATAGCCCATACTCGCTTACTCAACCACGTGGAAAGTATCAAAGAAATGATTACTCAACAATTGATACTACAAGATTTGATGTTGATGGCTACGATGAGGCATATCTAAATCAATTTAGAAGTCATTATGATGCTAAATATGTTGGAGATATTGTAAATACTCAAATGATGGTAAATGGATACATCAAAGCTTCAGATATTGTATCAATTAAATCAAATCTTGATGACTTAATGATGGTTATTTATGTACTAATCTATGCTACTGATAATAACATGGTAATAACTAAGCTAACTGAAAGAGTGGAAAATGAAAAATTCAGCTTAACTGACTTTATTATTAAAAGGGAGGAAGAATAATTATGTTTGAAAACTATGAAAGATTTTCACAAGGACAAAAGGATACTTTTAGAGATATTTGTAATAAGCTAATGGTAAATACTTTCCTTACTAGAGATAAGGATAATAATAAGACTGATTATTATTTTGTAATTAACTTTAAGGATGTATTTGATGAGTTTTTAGCTGTTTTAGGTTATGAGCTTGAGGTTGATACAACTCAAGGAGTGGTAATGCTAGCTGGAGCTTCAGCAAACCAATCTGTAAAGTTCAAGAGAGATGAAACTATTATTCTATTAATTTTAAGACTTTTATATCATGAAAAGATGAAGGAAACATCATTAAATGAGCATATTATTATTGGTGTTGATGATATTCACCAAAAATATAATTATCTTGAGATTAAGAAGAGAATCAATAAGACAGATTTAGTAAATTCCTTAAGACAATTTAAGAGATTTAATATTATTGAAACTTTAGGTGATGTTCAATCATCTGCTGTTAAGATTGTAATATTCCCAACTATCTTATTTGCAATCAAGACTCAAGAGATTACTGAGGTAAATCAATTTATTCAAAAGCTAAATGAGGAGGCAAGTGATTCAAATGATTAAACTAACTAAAATCAGATTAATTAATTGGCATTATCTTTCAAATGAAACAATTGAAGTAAAGGATAATATCCTACTTACAGGTCAAAATGGATCTGGTAAGTCAACTATCCTAGATGCGATCACTTATATTCTTACTGGTGGAGATACATCATTCAACACAGCAGCAAATGAAAAATCGCGTGATCTTAAGGGATATGTTAAAGGAAAACTTGGAACAGAGGAGCAAGAATATCTTCGTAACGGAGATGTAACAGGTCATATTGCACTTGAATTCCATAATGAAACTACAGATCAAAAGTTTATCTGTGGAGCTGTTATTGAGGCTGTTGGTGGAGATCAAAGACCAGCAACAGGAACACTATATAGAATTAACAAAGAAATTGATGATTCTATGTTCCTTGGAGATAGAGGACACATTTATACTTGTACAGAGTTTAAGAGAGAGAATAAGGGTGGAGAATTCTATTCATCTAAGAATGAAGCAAAGAGAGGATTTAGAAATGCCTTTGGATCAATCTCTGATAACTATTTCAAGCTATTAATTAAAGCTCTTGCGTTTAAGCCAATTAAGAACGTTAAGGACTTTATTTACCAAAACATTCTTGAGGAAAAGCCAATTGATGTTCAAAGTATTCAAGAGTCAATTAGAGCTTATAAGGAGCTTGAAAATACTCTTAATGTTATTAAAAAGAAGATTGCTGACTTAAAGGAAATTGATGGTTCATATCAAGCTATCGTTGAATTTGAGGAGCAAAAGAATTATTATGAATACCTAATGAAGCTAATTGAGGCTGAAAAGATTAAGGCTGGTATTGAAAACTCAAAGGCAAAAATCAAGCTTCTTGAAGAGCAAAAGGCAATCAAAGAGGCTGATTTAGGAAAGCTTAATTCAGAAAAGGAAGGATATGAGGAAAGAAGACAAGAGCTTCACCAAATTCTTTCTAACTCTGAAGAATTTAAGGCAGAAGAGTTTGTTGAAAAGCAACTTGAAAAGGCAAAAGAGCAATACGAAAAGATTAAGGATTCCTCAACAGTGTATGCAAAGAAAGCTGCTGAGCTTAAGGATTCTGTTAATGAGCTTCGTAAGATTAATAATAAAAAGATTTATGCAGAAATTGCAAATTTACCACTTTCAAATGTAAGTAATTTTGATAGTGAGAAGGTAAAGCTATCTTTAATGGATGTTGAATCTAGATTGAAGACTGAAATTGCAAATATTAACCAAGAAAAAGGAGCCTTAGGTACTAAGAGACAAGGCGTTATCGAAGATGTTAAGGAAATTGCAGCTTCACTTAAGGATCTTGATAACAACAAGCTAAGATATGATAGTAGATTATTAGCATTAAGAAATGATATCGCATTAGGATTAAAGAATGTTTATGGATTTGATGTATCAGTACATTTCTTAGCTGAATTACTTGAAATTACAGATAAGAATTGGGCAGATACAATTGAAATATTCCTACGTAATCGTAGATTCGCTATGATAGTAGAGCCTAAGTATTATGATACAGCACTTGGTATTTTTAATAGAATTAAGAGAAAGTATAATACATATATTTCTGGACTTGTAAATACTAAGCAAATTGCTAAATTTACTGACTATGAAGAGAATTCATTAGCTTCAATCATTACTTCAGAGAATGTTGATGCTGAGCACTATATTAACTTCACATGTGGAAAGGTAATTATGTGTGAGAATGAATATGATCTTGAAAACTATCAAACAGCAATTACTAATGATGGATTATTATATAGTGGATATATGGTTACAGCCTTAAATCCAAATATTGATAAGCCATTTATCGGAGCAGGAGCTGTTCAAGACCAAAAGGATATTTGGAATCAAAAGGCAAAGGAAAAGCAAGCTGAATACTATGCTCTTAACCAAAGTATTGAAAATCTTGATAGAGAATTACAATTAATCTCTAACCTAGATTTCAAGGCATTAGTAAATGAGCTTGATAATGCAGTTGCTTCATCAACGCTTCAAGAAAAGATTAAGGATCTTCAAAAGAAGAAGGCTAGTGCACAAAAGCTTGGAGTTAATGATGTTAAGGATGAGTATAACAAGCTTGGTGAGTCAATTAAGAATGTTGAGCAAAAGAAGGTTGACATTAACCAAGAAATCGGAGGAATCCGTATTTCAGTTGGACAACAAGAGGAAGCAATTGCTCATTCAACAGAGCTTCTTGATAACTATGATAAGTCTTTAAAGGAATTAAGTAAGGATAACATTTTAATTGAAAATAAGGCTGATGCTGAATTTAAGGAAATTAGTAAATCATCTAATCCAGATAAGGCAATGATTGAATATCAAGCTAAGCTAAATGATCAAGAGGAGCTTTATAGAAATCAAAGCGATGCGATTTTAAAGAAGCAATTTGATTATGTAAATGCTTATAATTCAACTCTTGCTGTGGGATTAACTGAAATTAAGAAGTATCTTGCAGAGCTTGATAAGCTTGAAAAGAGTGAATTAATTAAGTATGAAAAGAAGGTAAGAACCGCTCGTGAGGATGCAGAAATTGTATTCAAGGAGGACTTCCTTTCAAAGCTTAGAAATAATATTCTTTCAGCTGAACAAGAAATTGGTAAGATTAATGAAACTCTACAAACAATTAAGTTTGGTTCAGATTCATATGAATTTATCTTCCCTAAGAGTGAGGAATATTCAGTATTCTATGATATGGTAACTAATGCTGATCAAATGGATGGAGCTAGCTTATTTACAGTTGATTTCACTGTTAAGTATGAGCAACAATTAGATGAATTATTCACAAGCCTAGCTCAAGATGAATTAAATTCAAATGGAGCTATGAATAAGTTTACAGATTATAGAACATACATGGATTATGATATTAAGATTACTAATGGATTAAATCAAACAATGCTATACTCAAAGGTATTTAAGGATAAATCCGGAGGAGAAACTCAAACACCATTCTATGTAGCTATCATTGCTGCATTCGTAAGAGTATTCCAAAACAATAAGGCTGGAGTTAAGGATACAATTGGTATGGTATTATTCGATGAGGTATTTGATAAGATGGACCCTACTCGTATGAGAGCTATGATGAAGTTTATCGCATCAATGCCAATTCAATTAATGCTTGCGTGTCCACAATCTCCAGAAAAGATTGATATTCTAAAGGAGTATACAAATACTACACTTCTTATGACTCGTAAGGGAACTAAGGCTCAAGCTGTAAGTATTATTGATAAGACTGCAAAGAACGTGTCAGAAGAAGATTATTCAATGGAGGCTTAATATGTTTGGTAAATCAAATAAGAAATCTGAAAGTATTAAATCAGTAAATAAAATTGTATATGCTAGTGTAGAGGATAATGATGAGGCTGCTGCTGAATTAATTAACAATCTACGTAATGGAAAGGTACTAGTATTAAATTTTGAGCCAATTATGGATGATAAAATGGCTTCAAATAAGATGCTAGCATTCTTTGCGGGAGCTTCATATGCCCTTGATGGTCAATCTATTAAGTTAAAGAAAAGCGTTTATATGTTCGCATTAAAGGCTGACTTTATGGATGGATCTTTAAACGAGTATATCGTTAAATATAAAGACTAAAAAATTGGGAGAGCAATCTCCCTTTTTTGAAAGGTGAATTATGAAAATATTAGTAAGCGCATGCCTTATAGGAAAAAACTGTAAGTATGATGGAAATAATAATTTAATAAATGACTTAAGAATCCAAAAGCTAATCAATGATGAAAGTTTTGTGCCGGCATGTCCTGAGGTTTTGGGTGGACTTAGTATTCCAAGAACACCTGCAGAAAGAATAAAGGATAGAGTAATAAATAAAGATGGAATAGATGTTACTAAAGAATATTATAATGGTGCTATAGCCTCATTTAATATTCTTAAGGATAATACTATTAAGGTTGCTTTATTAAAGGCTAAGAGCCCATCATGTGGTAAGGGTCTAATATATGATGGAACATTTACTAAAACTTTAATAGAAGGAAATGGTGTATTTGCTGATTTGCTAATTGAAAATAAAATCAAAATTTTTACAGAAAAAGAATTAGATGATTTTTTTTGAGTATATTAATCAAAATTAAAACAATTGTGTTATAATATTATCAAAATGAGGCGATAAATATGAAAAAGATAAGCTTATGGAAAATTTTAATACCATCAATTTCTTTAGTGCTATTTGTAATAATGCTAGTACTGAGTAAAAGCGTAGGTACAAAGGATATTGGATATAATAATACAAGTGTAGGTCTTGCAACCTTAAATCAAAAAATATTACCTGAATTTCCAAATAAAGGATGGGACACATTAAGTGATTTAATCCTTGCAGGTTCATTGGGACTTTTCTTACTTGCAGGAATAGTAGGAGTAGTATTATTAGTTAAACAAAAATCATTAAGAAATTTAGTTACTTTAATTATTTATGCAGGAGTAATGGTAATACTTGCAGCATTATGGATATTCTTTGATAAGGTCATGGTTGTTACATATAAGCCACTTAAAAATGATCCATCATTCCCATCAACGCATATTTTAATAACTACATATGTTGTAGCTGTTACCCTATATTATTTCCTTAAGCTTGATAAAAATAAGGCTGAAAGAATACTAGCAATTATTATTGCAGTAATGCTAATAGGATTGCAATTCTTAGGTAGAATTTTTTCTGCTGAGCACTGGGCTACAGATGCCTTTGCAGGATTATTATTAGGTTCATTTTTGTTTGGATTATTTATCATACTTGAAGCAATTATAGTACCTATCTTTAAAAAAGAGAAAACTGAATAAATATTGTTTACTTTTAGTAAAAAAATGATATAATATTTTACGTAATATTTTTAAATCCGTTATTAATATGGACGTAGAATAGATAAAATTTTAAGCGAGCTAGAGTTTGGTGTGAGTCTAGTAGATGGTTTTATTCTTAAATCACCATATGAGGAGAATTGGGGATAAGCCAATTACGATAGCTACGTTATAGCTTAATGAGTGCAGTATTTATACTGAACTAAGGTGGTACCACGGTTTATTAATCGTCCTTAATTTTAAGGGCGATTTTTTTATTTTAGGAGGAATTAAAATGGCAGAGAAATTCGACTACAAGGATACCTTATTCATGGGTAAAACAGATTTCGAGATGAGAGGAAACTTACCAAATAAGGAGCCTATGATTCAAGAAAAGTGGGCAAATATGGATCTTTACAATAAGGTTATTGCTCAAAATGAAGGATGCGAGGAGTACACATTACATGATGGACCTCCATACGCTAATGGAGATATTCATTTAGGACACGCATTAAACAAGATTTTAAAGGACATTGTTGTTCGTTATAAGAATATGAACGGATATAAGTCTGTATATATTCCAGGATGGGATACTCACGGTCTTCCAATTGAAACAGCATTACAAAAGGCTGGAGTAAATCGTAAGGAAATGGCAAAGAGCGAGTTTAGAAAGCTTTGTGAGGAATATGCTTATAAGCAAGTTGACCGTCAAAAGAAGGGATTTAAGAGACTTGGAGTATTAGGAGATTTCGATAATCCATATATCACTTTACAACATAATTTTGAGCGTGATCAAATTTTAGTATTCGCAAAGATGGCAGAAAGAGGATTAATTTACAAGGGTCTAAAGCCAGTTTATTGGTCACCATCAAGTGAATCAGCATTAGCTGAGGCTGAAATTGAGTATAAGGATATTACATCTAAATCAATCTATTTTAAGATGCCAATTGTTAATGGTGAAGGATTATATGAAGGAGCTTCATACATGGTATGGACAACTACTCCATGGACTTTACCAGGAAATTTAGCAGTATGTGCAGGACCTGAAATTGAATATACATTATTTGATTCAAATAAGGGAAAGATGATTTGTGCAACTGACCTCTTAGCTTCGTTAACTGAGTCACTTGGACTTGAGAATGTTAAGCCTCTTGATACAAAGATGGGTTCTGAATTATTAAATTTAAAGTATAAGCATCCTCTTTATGATAGAGTTAGTCCAACAATTAATGCTGATTATGTAACTACAACAGATGGAACAGGATTTGTTCATATCGCTCCAGGATATGGAGAGGAGGACTATAATGCTGGTAAGCAATATGGTCTAGATATTTTAGTATGTGTAAATGATAAGGGAGTTCAAACTGAGGCTGCAGGAAAGTATGCAGGAATGTATTATGAGGCTTCAGAGGATCCAATCATTGAGGATTTTGACAAGGCTGGATGCTTATTAAAGCTTTATCCTATTACCCACAGCTACCCACATGACTGGCGTACAAAGAAGCCAGTAATTTTCAGAGCAACTCCACAATGGTTTGCATCTATTGATCCAATTAAGGATGATATTTTAAATGCTATTAAGAATGTAAATTGGAATCCAAAATGGGGAGATGTTCGTATCTCTAACATGATTAAGGATAGACATGATTGGTGTATTTCTCGTCAAAGAGCATGGGGTGTACCAATTCCAATTTTCTATGCTGAAAATGGAGATGCAATCTTAGATCAAGATGTCTTAAAGCATATAGCTGATTTATTTGGAAAGTATGGTTCAAATATTTGGTTTGAAAAATCTGCAAAGGAATTATTACCAGAAGGATTTACTCATCCAGGAAGCCCTAATGGAGAATTTACAAAGGAATCAGACATTATGGATGTTTGGTTTGACTCAGGAAGCTCACATAAGCTTCTTGAAAGAAGAGGATTAAAGTATCCTGCAGATTTATATCTAGAAGGATCTGACCAATACAGAGGATGGTTCAATTCATCAATTATTACAGGAGTAGCTACAACAGGAGTAGCTCCATATAAGACAGTAGTATCACATGGATTTACATTAGATGGACAAGGAAGAAAGATGTCAAAGTCTTTAGGAAATACAATTGATCCAACTAAGGTATGTAATGAAATGGGAGCTGATATCCTTCGTTTATGGGTATCATCAGTTGAGTATCGTGCAGATATGCCACTTTCTCAAGACCTACTTAAACAAGTATCTGAATCATACAGAAAGATAAGAAACACTATTAAGTTCCTACTTACAAATGTTTCTGATTTTAACCCTGCAGATTCATTACCATATGAGAAGCTTGAAAATGTTGATAAATACATGTTTGTAAAGCTACAAGAATTCATTGCAAATGTTAAGAGCAACTATGATTCATTTGATTTTGGAGAGGTTTATCGTGAGGTAAACTCATATGTAGCTAATACATTATCAGCATTCTATCTAGATTTCACTAAGGATATTTTATATATTGATGATCCAAAGAGTAATGTTAGATTATCAGTTCAAACTGTATTCTATCAAATTCTTGAAGCTTTAATTAAGCTTATGGCTCCAGTTATTCCTCATACAATGTCTGAGGCTTATGATAAGATGCCATATAAGACAGCAGAGGATGTATATTTAACTAGAATGCCAAATGCTGTAGCTATTACTGATGATATGAAGGCTTTCGTGGCTTCATTTGATAAGTTTATGAAGTATCGTGATCAAATCAATAAATCATTAGAAGAGGCACGTGCTAACAAGGTTATAGGTAAGTCATTTAATGCAAAGATTACAATCACATTAGATAAGGAAGCAAAGGAAGTATTTGATTCTATTAATGCAAATATAGGCCAAATGCTAATTGTTTCACAATGTGAAATGATTCAAGGTTCTCAATTTGATGTTAAGGTTGAGGCTGCACAAGGTTCAACATGCGATAGATGCTGGGCAATTGTCCCTCTAATTAACGACAAGAATCTTTGTCCAAGATGTAACGCAATTGTAACAAAATTAAATAAGTAATATTATATAATATTAGCTAATGACATTAATTTAGGGACTTTATGGTCCCTTTTATTGTTTTTTGACTGAAAAAATGATATTATATAGCATGAAAGGTGTTTGTATTATGAAATTTAACTATTATTTCTTTAAAGAGAATACTAGAAATTTTGATAGAGCAGACCTATATGATTATCTTGCTGATAACCAATATATTACGCTTGACACTACGACTAGACAATCTGAGACAATTGCATATTACGATAATCAAGATATAGATTTAAAAGCTAAATTCATATTTACTGAAAAATCAGTTGTATCTGATATTCACCGTATTTCACCTCAATATAAGGATTTAAACTTTAGATTAGAGCTTGAAATAATGAATCCAAATTATAAGCTAAATAAGCTTTTAAACCTAGTTGAGGTTATTTGTAAAAGACATCAATTCTTTATTTACAATGAGACATTAAATGATTGTATTCCTTTTAAACGCTCTTCACTTGTAAGATGCTATTCACTTGTAAAGCAAGCCTATAAGGTTAAGCATGAGGAGGAATTCATGCAATACTCTAAGCTTGATTCAGAGGAGCTTGAAAGAGTATATTATTATGTTGAAAATAAAGATAGTATAGAAAAGAAGTATAAGGACGATAACCTAATTCCTTTACCATATGAATTCTATCGTATGGCTGGTGGAAGAAAAGCTTTAGTTGCGGTTAAATGGGATGGAATTGATCCATTTATTGTGCCTGATAATGCTACAATTTTTGTATATGATGATGGTATCACAAGAAAAATGATTTCTTATGAGCAATTAAAGAAAAATATTATTCATGAAATTAGAGTTATTGGTGATGAGCTTTTCCCAATGTTTATGATTAATCCTAAAAAGGTTAAAAAAATTAAGAAGCATATTGTGAAAACTGCATACTCAGAGCCACAAACTACACTTCGTCAAATTGACTTAGAGAGTATATTAGATATCTAGGAGGTATTCTTATGGTAAATACTAAATATATCGATCATACAATTTTAAAGGCTACAGCTACAAGAGATGATATTTTAAAAATTTGTAATGAGGCCTATCAATATAATTTTATGAGTGTATGTATTAATCCGTATTGGATTAGCACTGCAAAAGAGCTACTTTCTGGTAGCGATGTAATGATATGTACAGTTATTGGCTTCCCACTTGGAGCTAATTCAAGTGAGGTCAAAGCCTTTGAAACTACAAAGGCTATAGCTGATGGTGCCGATGAGGTGGATATGGTAATTAATGTCGGAGAGGCTAAGGACCATAACTATGAGGCAGTATATAACGATATTAAGGCTGTTGTTGATGCGGCAAGCGGAGTACTTGTAAAGGTAATTCTAGAAACTTGCTATCTAACAGATGAGGAAATTGTAGAATGCTCTAAAATTGCTAAAAAGGCGGGAGCTGATTTTGTTAAAACTTCAACAGGATTTGGAACTGGTGGAGCTACAGTTGAAGCTGTTAAGCTAATGCGTGAAACTGTTGGACCAGAGTTGGGAGTAAAGGCTTCTGGTGGTGTAAGAACTACAGAGGATTATAAAAAAATGGTTGAGGCTGGAGCTAATAGAATTGGAACATCAAATGGTATAGCTATTATGGAGGGGGACAATGAGTAATATTCCTACTCCACATATCAGCTGTGCTGATGCTTCACTTATTGCTGAAACAGTATTAATGCCAGGAGATCCACTTAGAGCTAAATTTATTGCTGATAATTATTTAACTGATGTTTTATGCTTTACATCAGTAAGAAATAATTTAGGATATACAGGATATTATAATGGTAAAAAGGTATCTGTTATGTCTTCAGGAATGGGTATGCCATCTCTTGGAATATACGCAACTGAGCTATATTTAAATTACAATGTACAAACTATCATAAGAATAGGATCATGTGGCTCATATTCACCAGAATATAAGCTATTTGATGTATTACTAGCTACAAGCTGCTATTCAGAATCAACATATGCTAAAGTAGCGTTTAATGATGATTCATGCGAAATGGAACCAAGCCAAGAGGTAAACAATAAGCTAATAGAGTCAGCCTCTAAGCTTAATATAGAGCTACATTCATGTAAGGTACACTCATCTGATGTATTCTATCACGCAAATGATGATTACCTAGATGATGTTGTAGACTTACGTAGATGCCAGGTAGTAGAAATGGAATCATTTGTTCTATTCTCAATTGCTAAAAATTTAACAAGGAATGCTGCATGCCTGCTAACTGTATCAGATTCCTTTATTACAGCCCAAAAGGCTACATCGGAGGAAAGAGAAAAATCTCTTACCTCAATGATTAAGATTGCATTAGAATCAATTTAAAAAAGAACATTTTAATGTTCTTTTTATTCTTTAAGGAGAATCTATGAAAAAAACTATAGTAGATATTAATAATAAATTTAATATAATTCAAATAGCCTATAGCTTTCTTGCACCATACCATATGGATGCTGTAGCCTTAAGGTATCTATTATCAGAAATTCTAATCTATGGATCAAAGAATTATCCTGATAGATATTCACTTAATCTTGCAGCTGATAATTTATATGGTTTAAATATAACAATTGGAAATGAAAAATATCATGGATATAACAAAATATATTTTAGTTTAACCTTTGTTGATCCTAAAATAATTAACGATCCTGATTATACAGTAAAGGCAGTATTAGATTTTTTTAAT
The DNA here is from genome assembly GCA_045599405.1 of Anaeroplasmataceae bacterium. Taxonomy (GTDB): domain Bacteria; phylum Bacillota_I; class Bacilli_A; order Acholeplasmatales; family Anaeroplasmataceae; genus UBA3206. The sequence goes on along the minus strand of JAZRVY010000140.1, from coordinate 1,688 downwards.
GACATAATATTTAATACTAATATTACAAATCATTCTTTCAATAAAAAAATTTTAGGATTCGCCAAGGATGATATTAAAATGGAATATGATGCAAAGAAGGATAAGCCTTCCTTTCATCATCAAGAGGCCTTTGTAAAATTAGTATGGAAAAATACCTATTATCAATATATTAAATATGATTTTATGAATGAAATAATGTCTATAACTGGCAAGCAGCTTGCAAATGAATATGAAAGAATGCTAAAGGAAGATGATTTATATATATCAGTAATAGGTAACCTAACAGAAGAGGAATTATCTTTAATACCTAATTATAATGATGATATAAAATTAGATTATTTTAATATAAAATTAGATGAAACAAAAGAAAGAATAGAGCTATCAGAGCCTAATGATATTAGCATATTATCTCAAACCTATAAAACAGGCTCTAATATAGGAGATGAGAATTATTCTAAATTTTCATTATTTAATTATATATTTGGTGCAAATAACCTAAGCTTACTTTTTATTAATGTAAGAGAACAGTTAGGGCTATGCTATACAATAAACACAAATATCTTTATTAATACAGGTAGAATAGAGTTACATACTAGATTTGATAAAAAGGATTATAGCAAGGTAATAAAGGCTATAAATGATTGTATAGAGAAACTAAAAAATGGTGAAATATCTGATATAGAATTTGAAGAATATAAAGCTAAATATATAAGAAGTAATTTAACATATCTAGACAATAATACATATGAATTTGAAAAGAAAAAAGATGAAGCCTTCTTTGGACAATTCTATAATGATCCAAAGAAATTCATAGAATATGTTAAAAAGCTAACAAAAAAAGATGTAATGTGGGCAGCCTCTAAAATATCTTTAGTAAAGGAATGCTATTTAAGGGGTGAATAACATGAGAAGTAATGAATTTAATTTAGATTATGAACAAATAAAGCTAGATAATGGAATGTCAGTAATGCTACTTAAAAAAAGTGGATTTATGACTAAAAGTATTTATTTAGGAGTTAAATTTGGTTCTCTTGACAGAAAATTTATATATGATGGAATTGAATATAATATGCCAGCTGGTATAGCTCATATGATGGAGCATAGAATGTTTGAAAAGGATGGGAATGATGAATTTTTAGACCTATCTAAAATTGTAGATGAGGCTAATGCCTACACCCTTCATGAACAAACAGTTTATTATATAAATGTAGTAGAAGATATCTATATGCCACTGACTAAATTACTTGATGTAATACTTTCTAATTCATTTGATTCTAAGCTACTTGAAAATGAAAAATCTATTGTACTTGCTGAGGCTAAAAATGGAAAGAAGGGACTTGGTAGTAGATGCTATTTAAGTAATATGAAAAGCTTATACCAAAACTCAACCTTCAATGAAAGTATCATAGGTAATTTTAAAGATATAAAATCTATAAACAGTGAAATGATGTCAATTTGTCATAAGGCCTTTTATAAGCCTTCTAATATGTGCTTAACTATATGTGGAGATATAGATTTTAATGAGGTAAAGGAATATTTAAATAATTATTTTAGTAATAAAAAGTATGATAACAAAGAAATAATCAGATTAGATAATGTTAAAAATTCAACATCTAATGAGAATTTACATATTCTATATGATAACAAGGCTACAGTACCATTTTGTAATATGATATTTAGACTAGATG
>JAZRVY010000139.1:0-5643 GCA_045599405.1 Anaeroplasmataceae bacterium | reverse complement strand
AGATTTTATTTCTAAAAACATTTTATCGTGATTATCCAATTTAAAGTTCATTTCATTTACTCTATTATTTAGTTCGATAATATTAGTTTGACATTCTAAACATCTTTTATTATTAATAGAATAACCGTTCAATAGGTATTGTTTTAATATTTGTGTTGCCCAACGTCTAAATATAGTTCCACGTCTAGAATTAACTCTATAACCTACTGCAATGATAACATCTAAATTATATATTGCAACATCTTTATCTGAAAAAGGAAAGTGCGTTTTTCGCACATTGCTTTTTTCTTCAAGCTCAAGTTCTTCAAATATATTTTTTATATGTCTTGTAATTCTACTGCGATCCACTTCAAATAGCGCAGCCATCTCTGCTTGAGTTAACCATACAGTATCTTCGCTAGGGCTTACATTAACATCTAAGCTAAATTCTCCATCTTCAAATTTTATTAATTCATAATCTTTGTTCATATATCCTCCTTGAGTTTTGTTGACTCTATAATATATATAGTCAAAAGGATACTATTTTTACTAAAAATTCTTTAATTATTATAGAATTTTAACCTGTTTTTTAATTTGAGAGGAATTATGTGTAAATTTGAATGAAATTTTTGTAAATTTTTAGTGGTTTAATATTTATTAAATCTTAAAATAATGTTATGATAAATGTATATATGGATTTAAATCCAAATATGAGGAAAAAAGAGGTAATATAGAATGAAACAATTTGATTTAACAGACCTAAGAGGTGCAATGCCAGTTGACCTTGAGGAAGCACATTTAATTTGTGTATTATTAGTAGATACTTCAAAATCAATGAACAGCTTAATTAGTGGAACAGCTAGACGTAGAATTGATGTATTAAATGATGGTATCAATAGATTCATCAACAACTTAAAGAATGATCAACAAGCTTCTAGAGTTGTAGATTTAGCAATCGTACAATTTGATACTGAGGCTAGAATCGTAGAAAGCTTTAAGCCAGCTGCTGATCTACCTACATCAATTTCACTTACTGCTGATGGTGTAACTAATTTAGGTGGAGCTATGGAAACTGTAATTGATATGATTAGAGAAAGAAGAAAGCTATATCATGAGAATTCAGTTCCAGCTTATAAGCCATGGATCGTAGTTATGACTGACGGACTTCCAACTGACCAAAAGGGATTTGGACCACGTGAGCATGGATTTGATGATACAATGAAGACACTAGAGGTTGCGATTGATAAGATTAAGGCTGAAAAGGAAAAGGGTAAGCTATCTATTCTTACAATGCATATCGGAGATAAGCTAGATGATATTGATGAGAATAACTATGCAATTAACCCTGCTACTTATTTATCAGCTTTATCAACAAAGCCAATTATTTTAAACCTTGAGAATGAGAATTTTAATGGATTCTTCGATTGGTTATTCCAATCATTACGTATCATTTCTTACTCAGGAGTTGAGGAGAACCCAACACCAGAGAAGATGGCCATTGAGGGTGTTACAGCTGTAAAGCGTAAGAAGCCAGAAGAAATCCAAATATTCGGAGCAGACAGTTTCGAAGATGATTAAGAATTACTTTGGTTCTAGAAGAGGAAAGTCACATATTAAGAATGCAATTGTGTGTCAGGACTATTCTAAAACTGTAGTAATTTCAAATGAGCTTACTGTAGCAGTTATTGCTGACGGAGTAGGACAAGCTAAGCTTGCTGAAAGGGGGTCAAAGGCTGCAGTAGAAGCTGTTTGTGATTACTGCATGAGTGTGCTTAAGAATACTAAGCTAAATGATAGCAAGATTCTAGATACACTTAAGGATGCCTATGCAAGTGCATATAACGCAATTATTGACCTATCTACTTCGGAGAACAATCCAATGTATGATTATGATACAACTCTTGATACAGTAGCCTTTTTCAATGGCAAGGTTATTTATGGTCATTCAGGAGATGGAGGTATCATTGCTTTAAGAAATAACGGATTATATGAATTAATCACTAAGCCACAAAATGGTAGTGATGGTATATCTGTTATTCCACTTAGATTTAACAAAGCTTGGGAATTTGGTATTTGCAGTGGTAAATACGCTTCAGTATTACTTGCAACAGATGGAGTATATAACACAATTGTATATACAAAGTACAAGGACCCAAATAGATATATCTTTACAAGATTATTAGAGCCTATGATGAATTTATCTCAAACTAATTTAGATAATAAGGCTCTAGAAGCTCAACGCGAGAAAATGCTTGACTTCTTATTTAATGATAGTATTATTTCTGACGATATTACTGTGTCAGTAGTATATGATGAAAAGGCTAAGGTTGAGTCACAGCCTGATGATTATTATGCTGTGCCAAACTGGTCTGAAATTAATAGAGAAAAGCGAGAGGCTATATTTGGAAAGAGCTCACCAGCTCCTACAACAATCCAAGCTCATGAGCCTAAGCGTATTAGATTTGGTAGAAAGAAACCAAATGACTTTAAGCTATCAGGTAAGATGTTAAAGAGAAAGAGATAAGATAGATAAGGAGGAGTTATTGTGGTTTCTGATTTCACTGAAGAAATTTACTATGACAAACAAAATAGAGAAATTAAAATAATGAAGCCCAATGACCCTAATAGAGTTAAGGGAGGAAAAGAAGGAAGTATTTACGAAATTATTTCTTATAAGAATATTAAGTATAACGTAAATAACCTAATCTTTAAGTGCTTTGACAGATCTACTGATCCATATGAGAAATATGATAAGATTTCTGATATGATTAGAAAGAGTCAATCAAGTGATTGCATTAAGTATTTCAATGCCATCTCTGATAATGTAGCCTTCCCACTTGAAACTGTCTATAAGGATATGAATCGTAAGAATTTCGCGGGATTCATTATGAGAAAGGTTTCAACAGAAACTAATTTTAAGGAATTTACAAGAAATTCTAACCATACATATTTTAACTTTAGCACATGTGTTAATGTTGCAACTCAATTATGTAAGATAGTATTTAATATCCATCAAATGGGATATGTAATAGGAGATTTTAATGACCTTAACATATTACTAGATAAAAATGATCAGGTATTTTTAGTAGATGCTGACTCATTTATCTTTGATAAATATGGAATTGAAATTGGTCGTCCTGAAATGCTACCAAAGGAAATAATTGAATATCAAAGAAAGATGAAGCAAGAGAATCTTGATACAATCTCTTATAATAAGAATACAGACAACTATGCGTTAGCTGTACATTTATATAAGCTATTTACAGGTTCTTATCCATATATTCATAAGAATATAAATTATGATAAGTCAGATGACTCATCAATTGCATATGCGGTTTTAAATGGTAAATATCCACTTACGAATCCATTATGCCAGCTTCCAAATCATTTCTTCCCACTTAGAACTATACCTAGAGAATTAACTACATTAATGTATAAGGCATTCTCACAAAAGTATAGACCAGGTGCAGAGCAATATCTTGCGGCCCTAAATAAGCTAAGAAATAAGAGTAAGAAATGTCAAAGAAGTGAGAAGCATATTTTCTATAAGGATTTAGGTAAATGTCCATGCTGTGAATATTCACAGGCTAACGATATTCTTTATAAGTTTGATGACTTTAATGTGCTACCTAAAAAGGAAAGCAAAAAGGCTAAAACTATTAAGGCTTCACATACTAAGAGTGAAAAGCTAAAGGCCATTGGATGGACTATTAGAGTGGCTCTTGTATTATTACCTATATTAGTATTCTTAATATCAATGGTTTCTATTGGTGTTAAGGAAACAATGTATAAAATATATTTATTTGACGAATTAAATATATATTATATGCTAATTTATGCTGGTGCAGGATTAATAGCTCTTGCATTCCTTGTGGCCTTTATGCTTTTATTTACAGAATATCACTCTATAAAAGAAAAAATAACTGCAGGTGTAATGCTTGTTATCGCATATTTTGTTACAGCATTCTTTGTAGCTACTGCATTTACAAGACCAACAATTAGCTCAGTTGATTGCTTAAATTCAGTGGATGATGATTCACTTGTTTATGTACTAGATGAGGGTCAAGCTCAAATAGAGCTTAATATTGATGGTGTATTATCATACAATATGCTAAAGAAGGATTTAGATTTCACATATTCAGCAGCTGTATTTGATTCAGTAGAGCTTATTGAAAATGAAAATGATAAGGCTGATGGTAAATATTTAATAGTAATTGAAATGAATCCAGGATATCCAAGTGGTCATATTGTTGTTACATCAAAGAAATCTAAAAAGACATTAGCTGAAATAACAATAAATAGTAATTAAAAATAGGAATGATATAAAATTCATTCCTTTTTTGTTATAATTAGTATAGGAGGTGTTAAGCTATGTCAGATAAAAAATGTCCACATTGTAATAGTACTAATGTTGTAATGGCAAATGATTCAACAGGCCTTTGTAAGGATTGTCTTAACAAATTCACAATATCAGATAAAAAATGCCCTAAATGTGGTTCTATGGAGCTAGTATGGGCAAATTCAGATGTAGCCTTATGTAAATCCTGTCTAGAAAAGATAGATTTCTCAAAGGAGGAGTCAAAGGACCCTATCACATCTATTAAATGTAAGGAATGTGGAAGTAGTAATGTTACTGAAATAAAAAAGAAACATTATCATTGTAATTTTTGTGATACTGAATTTATTGTTAAGGCTCCTAAAATTCATAATACAGTAAATGTAACTAATATATATTCAAATGATAAAATAAATGTAGATAATTATATTTGTAATCATATGATTACAGAAAAGGATTTTATATTACAATTTGTAAAGAATACAATCAATGAAATGATACCTATTGATTTTTTTGAAAATGCCATTTTTCATCCTATCACAAAGGAGTATTACAAGCTATCATATCTAACAAGTAATGTAACTGTATCATATAGTGGTCAAATATCGACTCCCTATGAGGTTAAATATCAAGAGAAAAACGCTAATGGAGAATTTGTAACTAAAACTAAAACTGAATATCAATATAGTCCTATATCTGGTCAAATGTCATATATGGAAAGCAATTTAGGAATGAATGCCTCATATAATACAAGAGATATCATAATTGAAAATATGAAAAGATATGAGGAATCTGAAATTGATGGTACTATAGATGAGTCTGAATCACTTGATAATTCAAGAGAAACTGCAAGATATCTAAACGAAAGTGATGGAGAATATGAGTGTAGAAGCCAAGTAAATAGAACCGTTAAATACAATCAAAGGCTTGAAGGCTTTTCAATATCATCTACATCAGTAGATGTTAAGGAATCTATAGTTGCGATTCCTCAATACTATCTACCAATAGAATATAATAATCAAACCTTCTTAGGTTCAATAATAGCTATTGCTGGAGAAGAAACAAGAAATAAGCTACCAGAGGTAGAAAGCTATGACACTGCAGAAGAGAAAAATATTAATCTAGAAATAACTAAAGCTAATTTAGCTCTAGAGGAAGCAGAGTCTCATAAGAAGCATAATTTACTTTTAATTGTATCATTGCTATTATTATTTACTGGATTTTGGCTACTATATGTAAATAGAGTAGGGTCTATAATTACATTTATTATATCTATAGTATTCTTTATTATTTACATAGTATTTCATACACAAAAATCAAATTTAGTA
>JAZRVY010000138.1:0-3824 GCA_045599405.1 Anaeroplasmataceae bacterium | reverse complement strand
AATATTGGATAAGTGAATCAGGAAGAAAATATTATCCAAATGATGATATTACAATAGCTAATTTTATTTCATCAGGACTTGATAAAGAAGAAAGAAGAATAACAATAACTGCAGTTTGGGAATATACTGAATTTGAAATAATATATCATTACAATGGGTATGATAATAGATATGACACATTTACTTCAAAATATAACTATTATGATGAAACAGTTTTATTTATACCACGAGTACAAGATTATACATGTATTGGGTGGTATAATCCTAATGATGTAGATGAGAACGAATATGGATGGCAGTATGAATATTTTACACATTTTAGTCATTGCTACAGTGATACACTTAATTTATATTGCAAGTGGTTTAAAAATGGTAAATATACAACCACAAAGGAATATAAAATAACAGATAGCGGAAGATTTAATCAAAGCTATGATACAATATATTTAGATAATGTACTATGTATCAATATTGATGAATTAATAGAGCTTGGATATAAAGCGTTACAGATACAAATGATTATTACTTTAAAAGAAATAGATAAAGGTACACAATATGTATTTGCGTTTAGAAGAGTAACTAAAAGTAATGATTATTTATTGAGAGAATTTGAAATAGATGATGCCACATCATCTTATTCAGAAAAAACAATAACATTTACTATAGGGCTAGAAGAGCTAGATGCTAGTGTACTTTATATAAGATATGGCGCTTCAGGCTCTGGAAATGATGATTGGAAAACATCATCGAGAGAATACACTATAAAGGTGGTGGAATAATATGAAAAAGAAAATATTATTAATATTGATAATGCTATTATTTATACCACTATCATTTTCATGTTCTAAAGAAGATAGAACTATATATGAAAGTGGTGATTTTAGATATCGCATAATAAAAGAAAATGGTGAAAAAATGGCAGCAATTAAAGATTTTTCTGATGAGGCTTATTATAATAAAGAAGCTGTTGTAATACCTGAATATCTTGATGGATACAAAGTATATGGTATGTATGATAAAGGCTATAAAACAACTTGGGGTAGACTAAGTAATAGTGGTAAAACACATAAAATCTTTATCACATTTGAAATGCAATATAAAACAGAATCTATGAGAGGTCATAATGTTTTGTTTTTTAGAACAGGAGTGAGTGAGAGAGCCAAAGGTGGAAGCGGTGATTTTTTCACATATTTACCTTCAAACGAAAAAGCTGTAAGCAGATTGGGGACTATTGTTTATAATGCCAACGTCACATATTACGTGGATGGAGAAATATATTGGATAGATGATTATGACAATAGCCTAATAACATATATACCAGAAGATCCTATAAAGGAAGGGCATACCTTTAAGGGATGGTATAAGGATGAACAATATACTCAAAGATGGAATTTTAGCAAGGATATAGTTCCTAAAAAGGATATAACATATCCTAATAAGCCAGATACATTTCCATTTATATATAATTATCAAGAAACAAAGCTATACGCTAAATTCGAAGAAATAAGTAAATAAATAGAGACTAATAAGATATAAATATATAAAGTAATTAGTGATAAGGATTGTTGTTTGAACTAACACAATCCTTTTTTCATAAAAAAAACACCCTCAAATCTAACTTGATTATTATCTAATGCGTTTGCAGGGTGAGATATATCGGTATTATTAGAAATTATCATCAGGTTTACGATATTTTTGTTCAAATTCCTCGTAAGACTCTTTCTTTGGAATGAGAAGTAAGATGACTAATGTAATAATTCCAAATATAAAGCCAAGTATAATCCATAATATAATATTTCTATTCTTTTTCTTAGATAAAAAATAACATAATATTGCAGATAATAATTCACCTGCAATAACTCCAAGTATATACTGTAACATAAAAAATCATTCCTTTTTTCATATAAATTATAAGACAAATAGCCTTAAAACTCAACAGAAAACGCTTTCAATAAGATAAATGGCACTCTTTTGTTGACGGTGCCAAAATTATATCCTATAATCATAGTGTAATCGGTTGGCAGTCAACTAGCGAGAGTGCCAAAATGATTAAGAAAGAGGAATATAGGATGTTAGAATTATTAGAAGGGTTAAATAATATTTTTGGAGAAATTGATTTAAGAGAGTCACTAAGAACAGATGTTTTAGAGTATGAGGATGGATTCATGATCTTATCTGATGTACCAGGTATTTTAAAGGAGAATATTAAGATATCTTATGAGGATGATTCACTTGTAATTGATGTGAAGAAAAACATTGAAGAAAGTGACAACAACAAATACAGACTTAGTGAAAGAACAAGAGAGTATAAGCCAACTAAGGTTTATATTCCAGGAAATGTTGATTTCGGTAATGCTTCAGCTCAAACTGAGAATGGTGTACTTAGAATCTATCTACCAAAGGTAAAGAAAGTTACAAGAAATATAACAGTAGAATAAAAGGGGGAATATATATGTTTTTATTTAATGATAACTTATTTGATAATGTATTTGATGGCTTTAAAGGGGCAAGTGAGGTAATAAGATCTAATATCTCAATGCGTGCTGACGTACTTGAGAATGAGGATGCTTATTTAGTTCAAATGGAGGTTGCAGGAGTAGCTAAGGAAAATATCAGCATTGAATATGATGATAATACATTAGCTATTACAGTTAAAAAGGGTGAAACTAAAGAGGATAAGGAATTTAAGGTATTACAATCTGAAAGATATCAAGCATATGGTAAAAGAGAATTTTATCTAGAGCATATTAATCAGGATGAGATTAAGGCTAAGTGTGAAAATGGTGTACTAGAGATTGTATGTCCTAAGCGTAAGCCTGAACCAAAGGAAGTTAAATTAATTGAAATTAAGTAAAAAAATAAGGAGATTTTCAAAATCTCCTTTTTTGTTATTAAGCCTTGTTTGAGCTTCCTAGTACATCCTTCATCTTATGACGTACAGCATTGATAATATTTTCTCTAGCAACTCCAAGTGGCTTTCTTGGGTCGAAGCAAGTTGGGTTATCTAGAATATATTTTCTCATTGGTGCATAGCAAGCAAGTCTAATATCCGAGTCAATGTTAATTTTGCATACAGACATTTTTGCAGCCTTTGCAAGTAAATCCTCTGGAACTCCGATAGCATCCTTCATTTCTCCACCAGTTTCCTTAAACATAGCTACATAATCCTGTAGTACAGAAGAAGCACCATGAAGTACGATAGGGAATCCAGGAAGACGTTTTGATACTTCCTCAAGGATATCAAATCTAAGCTGAGGAATAGTACCTGGCTTAAACTTGAAGGCACCATGGCTAGTTCCGATAGCGATAGCAAGTGAATCTACACCAGTACGCTTAACGAATTCTTCAACCTGATCAGGGTTAGTATATGATGAATGCTCAACGCATACCTCATCCTCAACACCAGCAAGTGTTCCAAGCTCACCCTCTACAGTAACATAAGGAACATGATTATGTGCATACTCACAAACCTTCTTTGTAAGGGCGATGTTTTCTTCGAATGATAGGCTTGAACCATCAATCATAACAGAAGTGAATCCACCATCGATACAATCCTTACAAGTTTCAAAGGAATCTCCATGGTCAAGGTGTAGAGCGATAGGAAGTCCTGAATCCTCAACTGCAGCCTCTACAAGCTTTCTTAAATAAATAGGATTAGCATAAGCTCTAGCTCCTCTTGAGATTTGAAGAATAATTGGAGACTTTTCAAGCTTTGCAGCTTCTACAATTCCTTGAATTGTTTCCATATTATTTATATTAAAGGCTCCAACAGCATATCCGTTCTTATAAGCCTTATCTAGCATTTCTAATTCATTTACTAATGG
>JAZRVY010000137.1:0-2417 GCA_045599405.1 Anaeroplasmataceae bacterium | reverse complement strand
ATCAACGGTGTAGTAAAATTAATGAAATAATCAAGTCAATCTTCGGATTGGCTTTTTCTTTTAATCGAACTAGGTAACCTAGTTGCGAAAGAGCTTGTTTTAGCTAAAACTTACAGTTTTAAGTAAAACTCTTATGCTCTTCCTAATAGTAGGGAAATTTCCCTACATCTCTGCCTCAGCTTCCATCTCATCCTTAAGTCTTTTACATTCAATTTCTTTCATTTTATATTCATATTCTAGATAAGTTTCTAAGGCTTCCTTATCTACTTGTTCTGCAATTTGAGCTGTCCTAATTAATAAATTTCCTAAGGATTTTATTTCTTGCTTACGCCTGAAGTTTTCATTCTTGATATGCTGAAATGCCTTATAGGCAATATCTCTTTCTTCTATTACTTTTTCTATGATTACATTACCAAGCCTTGAATATAGATCCTTTTGGAATTTAGGCATGATTAATTTATCTTCAATGCTGGTGTTATAGATACCGCATCTCTTATAGGTCCTTTCATCACATTCACTTATTTCACTAAGTAAATTAAAATATGATGTACTATATTTCCCATGCTCTAGAATATAAGTTGTAACTGCATCAATATCTTTTATGTATGGCTTCATATTTGCCGAGTTATAGCCTTTTCTACCTTCTTTTGGTAGTTTATCTATTAATGACTTAAATAAGGATTTTAACGCTAAATCATAGCCTTCTGGAGTGCTTGCGATTAAGTCAGCTGCAATCTTTTTAAACATCTCTCTAGAGTGTATTCTTTGCTTTTCAATAGTAGTATCAAAATGAGATTCGATATTAAGCTTTAGCTCATTAAAATACTTTGTATCAATCTTTCCTTTTCTAAAATGATACTTATTATCAACCTTACTTCTAATGGCAGGCTCAAGTTCTGTGAAGCATAAATGAATATGTCTATTATCAGTATTCTCATGAAGTCCAGCAAACCATAACACATTCTTAGGATTCAGCTTTGCACTCTTAAAGAATTTAGGTAATACATCATTTAGTAATTCCATTGCCTGATTATCATTAAATAGATGAGTCTTTCCATATTCATCTTCAGTAGATATAACCATATCCCAAATAGTGCCTTTAGTATTTCTTAAGAATCCTCTTATTTTCTTCTTATCATCATCTGATAGATATCCATCCTTAGAAAATACACCTTTAGTCTTTTCTTTATTGCCTACATAATCCATATAATCATCAGGATGAGTTCTTCTTAAAGGCTCTATTACATGAAGCTGATAATCAATTAAATCATGATTAATTTCATCAGTTGCGCCTTTATCTATGTAGCCCATGTAATCATCCTTCTTATTAGATGAATAAAAGCTTCTAGCATCCTTTCTTTTAGAATCTCCATTATCAGGCAATGAGTATTTACACATTACAACTACATTAGGTGTATTAGCCATTAGCTTCACCTCTATCTATAAAGTCATTAAAGAATTTATCATAATATCCTTGGTCATATAGCTTCTTATCTAGCTTTTGTCTATGCACATCAGCATCAACATAGTTATATACATTTGCCATAGCTCTAGTTAATTGCTTTAGCATATCTAATAGCTCTTTATTTTCTTTCTTTAATTCTTCATTATTCTTTTTAAGCACAGATAATATATTATTTAGATCTTCTTTATTTTTAGACACATTATCCTCCATATCATAGATATGTAGAGAGATTGCATCTAGCGATGCTAATCCATTAGTAATGGTATTAGATAAGTCATCAATATCCTTCTTCCTGATACTAGTAATAGATTTATTCATAGTGGCTTCTAATCCTATTTCTACTAAATCCCTAATATAATCACTTTTATTAGTTAAGCCTTTATCCTTAAAGTCTTTATTAAGATTATCTATAACCTCTTTATCTCTAAAATATATTTGAACAAATCCAAAATCTACTTCTTTATTTTGTTTAACGTTTCTTATAATAATTCCTCCTTTAATGGACACATTAAGTCCATGCATATAATAAGTAGTGTGTCTATAAGGATATCTATAAAGATATCCGATAAGATAATCAAAGATAAGGAATTTACTTAAATTAGAAATTAAAATATAAGTAATCCTTAATCACCTTAATTAAATATTAAGTTAATACATTCATAGGCATCACCAATCCTTTCTAAAGCATCACTTGAATATATCCCTACACTATTACGGCGCTAGAGTACCAAAAATCCGGGTATTTGAAGAAAATATTTTGATGAAAATGTTTTACTCAATATTTAAATGCGCATTTTGGTATCAATCGACGAGTGAGGAAATATATTTCCCTACACTTAATAGGTAAATTTAGGTATCAAAAGTTCGTATTTTCAGGAAAATATTTTAAAAAAGTGATTAAAAGCATTAAATTTTGCAGTAACTAATGCTTCTACTGATACTTATAGAGGTG
>JAZRVY010000136.1:0-4441 GCA_045599405.1 Anaeroplasmataceae bacterium | reverse complement strand
ATTAGTTCGTCATACGTACCATCTTCAAGAATTTTGCCACCTTCTAAGTATAAAATCCTATCACAATGTTTTATTGTAGATAGCCTATGAGCAATGACAATTCTTGTACATTTTAATTTGTCTAACAATTATTTTTTTCATATATGAATTATATTCATCCATATCTATTTCAAGTAAGGCCTTATTTATATCAAGCTTTATTTCCTTAGCCTTAGCCTCTATATATAATCTTCCATGACTATTTCTAATATAATATTGAACAAATTCTTTTGCATATAATTCATCATTTATTATATTAGCCTTCTCTAGCATGGAGATAACCTCATTGATATTATCATTTGAATATTCCTTTTTAATTAGCTTTTGACGTACCTTATATGAGCATTGTAAATTAGAACCTATATATTTTAGTGCGTCAGTATAAGCATTCATTAAAATAGCATTATCATTTATTTCATCTAATAAATTAGATTCAATTTCCTTACCCTTTACTAATCTATATTTAATAAAAGTCTCTTCAATTACCTCTATTTCAATATTATTATCAAAGATAATTTTAAAATATCCATTTTTCTTTTTTAAAGGCTCTGACTTTACTACTTTTAATATTTGATTCATAAAGGCTCCTCCTTTATTATCCTCTAGCGTTATATTTTAAATATGAGCTAATGAAGCTATCTAGATTTCCATCCATTACAGATTCAATATTACCAGTCTCTTCATCAGTTCTATGATCCTTAACCATTGTATAAGGACAAAATACATAGCTTCGTATTTGAGATCCAAATCCAATAGCCATTTGCTCACCCTTAATTTTTCTAAGCTCTTCCTCTTGACGTCTAATTTCAAGCTCAGCTAGCTTAGATTTTAGCATTTTCATACATGTTTCCTTATTTTTAATTTGGCTTCTTTCAGCTTGACATGTAACAACGATATTTGTAGGTATGTGAGTGATACGAACAGCTGAATATGTGGTGTTTACTCCTTGTCCTCCTGGTCCTGATGAGCAATATGTATCAACTCTTAAATCCTCATCATTAATGACAATATCATTATTGTCCTCAATTATAGGAGCTACATCGCAAGAAACAAAGGATGTTTGTCTTTTACCAGCGGCATTAAATGGAGATATTCTAACAAGTCTATGTACTCCTCTTTCTCCTTTAAGTAAGCCATATGCAAATTTACCTCTAACCTCGATAGTTACGCTTTTAATACCAGCCTCATCTCCTGGTAAGTAATCTAAGACAGTAAACTTAAATCCTTTCCTTTGGCAATATCTTGTATACATTCTATATAGCATATCAGCCCAATCCATAGATTCAGTTCCACCAGCTCCAGGATGAAGCTCAAGGATAGCATTACTATCATCATATTTACCACTTAAGGTAACCTTAATTTCAAGCTCATCTAAGGCTTTATCTAAAGACAATATTTCATCCTCTAGCATAGCTAGTGCATCAGGATCTAGCTCTGACATTTCATCAAGCTCAAGGATTCCATCATAAGCTCCTTTAACAGATTTATAGTCATCTATATGCTCCTTTAGCTTATTATTTTGAGCTATTACCTTTTGGGCTTCCTTAGCATCATTCCAAAAGTCAGGCTCAGCTATCTTTTTTTCTAGTGCCTCACTTTGTGGAGTTATTTCTTCTATTTTTAATGCTACATAGATATCTTCTATTTTCTTTTTAAAATTAGATAAATATTTATTTATTTCATATCTTTCCATAAGATACCTCCATAAATGTAAAAAGCCCTAAAAAAGGGCTTTTAATTATTTTCCACAGCAATATTTATATTTCTTACCGCTTCCACAAGGACATAAATCATTTCTACCAATTTCCTTACGAGCGTTAACAACTGGTGCCGCTTTACGAGAACCATCTTCTCCTTGATTAGTTACAAGTCCCTTTTGTGGGTCCTCTTGTTGTGTTTCAATCTTAATTCTTGTACGTACTAGGTGTCTTAATACATCAATATTGATATCAGAAGTCATCTTATTAAACATTCTAAGTCCTTCAGCCTTATATAATGTTAAAGGATTTTGTTGTCCATATGATTGAAGTCCAATTCCTTGACGAAGACCACTCATCTTATCAATATGAGCTGTCCAATATTGGTCTACAACACGTAAAACTATGAACTTTAAGAATCCAGTATATTCACCATTAGGGAATAGTTCCTTTTTCTTATTAAGCTCTGACATAGCTACATCAAATAGATATTGCTTGATTTCAACCTCATCTAGAGTCTTAATCTTTTCAACATCAACCATATTATCACCATAATACTTAATGTTGAAAGCATCAGCTATACCTTGGTCATCAATATCAAACTTATTATGTCCAACCTCAACCATGAATTCGTCACAAATATCATCGATTCCATCCTTCATCATTCTTTGAGCAAGCTCTTCAATATCCTCACCCTTAATGATTTGAGTACGCTCTCCATAAAGAAGCTCTCTTTGTACACGCATTACATCGTCATACTTTAAGACATTCTTACGAGAATCATAGTTAGAACCTTCAATTCTTGTTTGAGCTTGAGTCATAACCTTTGTAAACATCTTACTTTCAAGAGGCTTTGATTCATCTCCGTTTGAATTTAGATTAACCGCAAATTGTAATCTATTTTTAAATGAATCTCCTCCAAAGCGCTCAAGTAATTCATCCTCACATGATGTATAGAATCTTGAGAATCCAGGGTCTCCTTGACGTCCAGAACGTCCACGCAATTGGTTATCAATACGACGTGATTCATGACGTTCAGTTCCAAATACACATAATCCTCCAAGAGCCTTAACCTCATCATCTAGCTTAATGTCGGTACCACGTCCTGCCATGTTTGTAGCGATTGTGATTGCACCCTTTTCTCCAGCATGCTCTACAATTTCAGCTTCTCTTTCATGGTTTTTAGCATTAAGTACCTCATGCTTTAATCCTAAAGCTGTAAGTCTCTTTGATAATAATTCAGATGTATCAACTGAGATAGTACCAATAAGAATTGGTTGTCCCTTCTCATGTCTTTCCTTAACCTCTTCGATTAAAGCCTTCCACTTATATTCCATATTTAAGAATAAATAGTCAGGTGCATCCACACGAATAACTGGTCTATTTGTTGGGACCTCAACAACATACATGTTGTAAATCTCTCTAAATTCCTCTTCCTCAGTCTTGGCAGTTCCTGTCATTCCTGATAGCTTACGATACATTCTAAAGAAATTTTGGTATGTGATAGTAGCTACTGTTACCATCTCTTGTTTAATTTCTACACCCTCCTTAGCTTCAATAGCTTGGTGTAGACCATCATTATATTGACGTCCCTTAAGGATACGTCCTGTAAATGAGTCAACAATTAATACCTCTCCATCTTGTACTACGTATTCAACTTGATTATGGAAAATATAATTAGCCTTTAATGCATTGTTAACTCTATGAACTAAATTAACATTTTCAATATCATAAAGATTCTTTATGTTAAAGTATTTTTGACATCTATCAATACCAGCATTAGTTAATTGAATAGTCTTTGACTCTAAATCAATTGTATAATCTTCCTCAGTAAGTGATTTAGCAAATGCATCAACCATTGTATAAATCTTTGGTGAATCCTTTGAACCACCAGAAATAATTAATGGTGTTCTTGCTTCATCGATTAATACAGAGTCAACCTCATCGATGATTGCTGTATTAAGTCCGCGTTGCTGAACAAGATTTTCTGGATCTCTAGCCATATTATCACGTAGATAGTCAAATCCAAGCTCTGAGTTTGTTGAATATAAGATATCACACGCATAAGCCTCTTGCTTTTGTTGTTGCGATAATTCTCTTAAATTTAATCCTACTGTAAGACCTAACCAACGGAATAAATCTCCAATTTCTCCATTAGCCTCACGTCCAGCTAGATACTCATTTACTGTTACGATATGAACTCCACGTCCCTCAAGTGCATTTAAATATGCAGGTGAAACAGCAGTAAGTGTCTTTCCTTCTCCTGTACGCATCTCTGATACATTACCACCATGAAGAATAATTCCTCCCACGATTTGTACATAAAATGGCTTCTTTCCAATACAACGCCATGCAGCTTCTCTAACTACCGCAAAAGCTTCTGGTAAGATATCATCTAATGTCATTCCATTTTTTAATAATTCCTTAAAATAAGGAGTCTTAGCCTTAAGCTCATCATCAGTAAGCTTTTGCATCTCCTCATCATATTCCATTACCTTATTAGCAATCTTTTTACATCTCTTTAATTCTTTTATTCCCGAATCAAAAAACTTCTTAAACATAATTATCTTTCCTTTTTTTCAAAATCACTAATATCTTACAATAAATACGCTTTTTTTTCAATGATATTAATACATTGTTAAGCAAAATTTACACTCTCTTTATATATGAGTAGATTTCATGATAGTCTTGACCCAACAAAAATT
>JAZRVY010000135.1:0-11642 GCA_045599405.1 Anaeroplasmataceae bacterium | reverse complement strand
ATTTATGGTATACTAATAATGTAGAAAAGGAGTGAC
Organism: Anaeroplasmataceae bacterium; assembly: GCA_045599405.1. GTDB lineage: Bacteria > Bacillota_I > Bacilli_A > Acholeplasmatales > Anaeroplasmataceae > UBA3206. Next base: position 11,606 of record JAZRVY010000135.1, on the reverse strand, counting down.
TGATAATGATGCATGAATTTGTAACCTATTCAGATGGAACTTTAGTTGTATCTTCTGATATTAGAAAAAAGGAAAGTGGAGAAGAATACCTTATTGTGTGTTTTGAAAGACCAACTGAAAGTGGCTTTGATACAGTGATTTTTGAATTACCTTCTTATAATATTATAAAAAGAGATGGAAATTATACTGAAAAAGAAATAGAAATTTTTAAAAGCGTTGTTGAAAGAGGTGCTAGTTATTTTTTTGAAACTGCAAAAAGAGGAGGAATGCAAAGTGCCTAAGTTATTTAATTATCTTGGTTATACAATTTTTCTATGTAAAATCAGAATGAAAAGTATTTTATGATTCAGAAGAAATTAAATTTTATTGTTAATGTAAAAGCAGAGAATATCTGCTTTTTTTGTATCTTAAAAATATAAATTAAAAAGTGTTTTGTCAAATACTGGAATAATATTGAGAATTATGTTATCATATATTTATAATGTGGGGGCGATAATATGTTTTCAGATACATTTTTTATCGATAAAAAAGATAAAGTAGATTTCTTATCAAACTTGTATACACGTGAAGTAATGTTTGAATATATGAATGAACTAATTAACAATAATATTCCTTTTACTTTTTCGATATTAGACATTGATAATTTTAAGTTTATAAATGATAATTATGGACATCAGCTTGGAGATGTAGTAATTGAAGACGTTGCAAAGCAATTCCTTGAATTTGTTAAGGGTAAGGGAGTTGTTGGTAGATATGGTGGAGACGAATTTATATTTGTTTTTGAAAATGCTGTAGTTTATGAGGAAAGATGGCAAATAGGATTTGACCTACTAAAGAGTCCAAGGCCTATTGATCATCCTGAGCTTAAAAATATGAATTATTCTTATACACTTGGTATGAGTAAATTCCCTGATGATGCAAAAACTCTTGATAGTGTTATAGAGCTTGCAGATAAGGCACTATATCGTGGTAAGCAAAAGGGTAGAAATTGCTTCATTATTTATCTAGAGAGTAAGCATAAGGATATTAATTTAAAGAGCTCTAGAGATAAATCATTCTCTTCTATGTATCTACATGCTTCTATCTTTAATACATTGACTGCTAGCAATACACTAAGACAAAATATTAAAGAGGTTATGACATTTTTAGGATCAAATCTTATGATTGATCATTTATCAATTCAAAGTGATGATAAATTATATTTCACATATGTGCATCCTCTTGGACATCAATATGAAATAGAGCCTATGAAGGATAGCCTAATTGGATCTATGATAAATACTAAGCTTCGTATGTTTACAGAGAATTGTACATTAACATCTCATAATAGAAATACAGGATTATATCAAACAATGGATAAGCAACATATATATGCAGCTGCATATTTTGAAATAAAGGCTTATGAAAAATCATTTGGATATTTAAGAGCTGAAACTATTTCCCTTGATACAGGACGTATTTGGCAAAGAATGGATTTAGATTTATTACTTTGCTTCTGTCAGCAATTAGCACTAATTATGTATTATAATGAGCTTGAATTTAAGGATTTAAGAAAATAAAAACGGATGAAAATCCGTTTTTTATTACTTATATAATTCAAGTACTTCCTCTTTACTAATATATCCTACAGATTTCTTTGTTATTTTTCCATCCTCAAATAATAAAAGTAAAGGAATGTTAGTAACATTAAATGCTTGACATAGCTCTGGCTCCTCATCACAGTTAATCTTACCCAAAACTATTTGATCAGCCTCATCTAGCTCAGCAAGTACCTGACCTAGCATTCTGCATGGTCCACACCATGGAGCCCACATATATACAATAATCTTTTTATATCCTTTAATTATTTCATTAAAATTATTTTTATTAATTGTAATCGCCATATAATACCTCGCTTATATCTATATTTTAGCAAATATAAAAAATATTTCAAATAATATTTAAAAAATGTATTGACACCAAATATTGTTTCTAATATAATAATAACCGCTGATGCAAAATCCAATATAATATATTAGCTAACTTGTTTCACATATATGCAGGTGTAGTTTAATGGTAGAACCTCAGCCTTCCAAGCTGACTACGAGGGTTCGATTCCCTTCACCTGCTCCATTTTTATTACAAATTAGCTATATATTAATATTGTTTTTATAGATGCAGGTGTAGTTTAATGGTAGAACCTCAGCCTTCCAAGCTGACTACGAGGGTTCGATTCCCTTCACCTGCTCCATCGTATATTCAAGGACTCAAACGAGTCCTTTTATTTTTTTATACATAATAAATAAAATAATGGGCCGCATTAGCGACCCATATTTTTATTCATTTCCTTCTGCATCCTCTACGTTCTTTGATAGCTCCTTTTGCTCATCAACAAACGCATCCATATTCTTATATTCAGTTTGTTCATAAACAACTGGTTGATTAACAACAATTTGTGGGAATGGAATATTAACCTTATTCTTATCAAAAATAAGCTTAATTTCTCTGTTCATATCACGTCTAACCTGGAATTTGTCATCCTCCTTGCAGTTTGCAACAAGTCTAATTGTAACTCCAGATTCACCTAAATTCTCAACACCCTTATAGAATGGTCCTTCTACAATTGCAGGAATTCTTTTCTTAATATAATCTAAATTAGCCTCAATTATAGCCTCAATTCTTTCAATTGAATCTCCATAATCAACATCACAATCACAAATAGCTACTGATAATTGTTTTGTATTATTAACAATATCAGTAATACTTGAATTATTAATGATTTTAACATTTCCAGATATATCTAGAATCTTAGTTGTACGAATACCAATTGATTGAACAGTACCTCTCCAACCACCAATAACTACAACATCTCCAACTTGGAAATCACCCTCAAAGATGATAAATAATCCTGATACGATGTCAGCTACTAATGTTTGACAACCAAGTCCTACAATAAGAGTAATAATTCCAGCACTTGCAATAATTGCTGTTGTATTTACACCCCAATATCTTAAAACAAATATTAGCATCGCAATATAGCATACATATTTAATAACACTTTCAAGTAAAGATAATGTTGTCATTAATCTTTGATTTTTCTTTTTTGGTAGTGCTAAAACAAGCTTTGATATTCTTGCAATCATAACACATGCATAAATAATAATTACAGATTTAATTATTCTAACAAGTATTACAGTATTTGATGATTCAAATGATTTAATATCATCATATAAATTATAAAATACACTACCAGTAGGGAATATATTCTTTCTAAATATTGCTAGCGCAAATATTATAATACCAATAACCCAAAGAATTATTTCAACTATAGATATTTTTAATTTTTTCATGTTTTCCTCCTAAATATTAACCTTATTTACTCTAGTTTTTAATGTATCATTTTGCCAGTAGTTAAGGACAAAGGTAGCCTCACCACCAGCCATATCAAGTACAAATACCTTTTGTGTTTCATGTAAGTTTGATGTAAACTCAACCTCTCTTATAGTTCCTGCACTATCTGTAAGTGTTGCACTAAAATTACTAAACACACCATAATCATCCTTGAAATCTAAATCAATTAATAAATATCCTGAATTTTTACAATCACATATTAAATTAACATTGTTAAATTCAGATTCAACACCAGATAGCTCTAGTATCCAAGAATCATAGGTTCTATCTATTAAACCTGTATCGCCCTTTAATCTTATTTTATAGCTAACAGGCTCACTTAGATCCATATTTAAGATATCCAGCTCCTCAAGGGAAAATTCACCCTTTTTATTACCATCAAATTTAACATTTTCAATGATATTATATTTCATAATTGATTTATTATCATCATATATTTCAAAATATATACTATTGTCCTTATTGACATCCTTTACATTAACATCATAAACAAGCTTATTATCAACGTATGAAATTTCATTTATTTCTCCATCCATAGTTAAATTAATTAGACCAGATGAAGCGATAACTCCAATACCAACAAGCCCAACTACAGCTGTTGCGGCAACTGTAGCTATGCTTCTTTTTCTTGGCTTTATTTGTGTAGCATTATCATTTGATTCACTTTGTAAATCAACCTCTTTAGCCTCTATATTGGCTGATACTACATCAAGATTTTCTTTTTGGGAATTGACATCTGAATCATTAATGAGCTCTTTTTCATTATTATTCTCATTATTTTGCATAACGTCGCCTCCTTATAATTATTGCTGCTCCACAACCAATTACAGCAACTGTAATTGTAAAGATGATAAGTATTTCAACATCTGATAGCTTAGATTCATTCTTTAGCTTTAAATCACTATCTATCTTGCTATCAAATTCATCAAGTAGCATATCATATGTAAAACTTTCATCCTTATTAGCTAATATCTCATCATATACAGCCTTAAAGCTGTCATATTCAGAATATATTAAATAGCTATTTAAATATGCAGCCTCATACTTCTTAACTAGCTTAGTATCCTTTAAGCTAGCAGTCCTTTCTTCATATTTATTATGAAGCTGGCTAAGTACAATTTCTTGTACATGCATAATAATGGCAATTTGAGCTGCCTCAAAGAATTCTCTATCATACTCAGCTCTATCAAATGAATAATCTAAATAAGTCTTTGCACTTACTACATTAATCTTATCGTTAACTGTATCTCTAACAGTCTCACCATCACATGTATGAATTTGGCTCATTGAGCTATTAATCATTAATGCAGCCTTAGTAACATAATTATCTGTATAATCATTTAAATTAATTAATGAATATGAATCATATCCATAATCAAGAAGTTCATCAATCTTATCAGTAACAAATTCCTGATTATATTCATTTTTATTTGTTGCTGATGTGGCTACTATAGGCTTAAATGATAATCCAAATGCTGATATTAAGCTATTTGATGAATCAAATACTGAAATTACATAATTACTAAATAATTCAATACTATTAATAGCTGTATTATTTTCAAATGCTAAGCTAATAATTTCATTTAATCTACAATCAGTGAAATTATCAATTCTTTCTCTATTTAATAGTGATTCATTTCTCTTTAGCTCAATATTATATGTAAACTCTAAAACTCTTTCAATATAGCTAATTTTTTGTTGAAGCTTAGCTCCAAAATAAGAATCTGTACTATCAAATCCCTTTCTTAAATCAGCCTTATATATTGCAAGATATCTTTGAATAGCTTCATTATCAATTAATCTTTCATAATGAGCTAGCATCTCATTTCCTTGGGCTACTGTCTCATTATATAATTGCTCATTTGCTGATAATGTAGTTACAACAATTGATTTAGATTTACTTGGACAATAATTACTATCCTGCATATATCTATATTCAATTCTATATGATGTATTATCCTTTAGGTCTCTTAAATCTACAATTCCACCAGGATAGTAAGCTCCATCATCAATGCGATATTCATAATGTGAATTAATAGCTAGCTTTATTGAATTAGTTGTAATTTCAATAATTTCAGGATCAATAAGCTCATTAGAATACATTGGATTACATACGAGTACATTTACATCAAAAATATATTCCTTATATACAGGATTTGATGGTATAAATGATATCTTATAAGATCCTTCTGCAGTAATTATCGTATCAGAGTCCTTAAATTTAAATTCTCCGTCCTCAATATTATCACCAATAAATACTATTCCACCTTCTATTATAGCCTCAGTTAAAAATGAATCCTTATGAACTGTAACTGTTGGCATCTGATACATAAATGCACTAGCTCTTTCTACTGCATATATGTTGATATTAAATGATGGCATCTTAAATATTAATTGATTCCATCTTTCATAATCAGATCCATCCCATTCATATGAAGCCATTACTACATCCTGATCATATTCATATGAATCCTCATGATATAGCTCTCCTGCAACATAATAATAAATCTTATAAGTTTCCTTACTTGCATTACAAGTAATAGTCTTATTTGAAGTAATATTTGTAATTATAATATCACTATCTAATCTTTGTCCTTCATATGTTAGATAATATCCATCATCAACAACTGGAGTTATTACAGCTGTTGAACCAACAGGATAGTATCCTAATCCATTTAAATGATAATGAGTTGAGGCCTCTGAGCTTACTAAATATAAGCTTAAATCAACATCACCATCAAGTGGTGAGTAAATATATTTATATCCTCCTAGATAAGAATCATATAGCCATAAATACATCTTTCCAGTATATGCAAAGGAAATAGTATTACCATCAATTTCACCCTTTAATACAGATCCACCAATATCATATGAATTAGATAAATATAGTGAATCCTCATTTACTAATGTAGAATCATTATAATTTAGTGTAATTGATACCTCAATACGAGTTGTATATGTACCATATACAACTACATTTTCAGCTGGCATTACATCAATAATTCTATCCCATCCAGAGAATGAGAATCCCTTCTTTTCAAATGTTAACATTTCAATAACATCATTATAATGAATACCTGTTTGAATATCATAATATTCATCATTTACATAATACATAATATAGTATTCAATTTGAGATACTGAAATACCAACTGATACTGGAGCAATTGCATCAAATGCGATAATACCATTATAAATGACATATTCACCTGTAGCTTGTACTGAATATCCAATATTAGGTGAAATTGTAAGCTCAACTCTAGTATTAGCTAGATAATATCCTTCTCCACCTCTAGAATAATTTTCATTATCCTCTATTTCAACATAAATATAATCTAGAGAAATATTATTCTCAAGCTCTATATCTATATATCTATAATCACTATCACCTGGCATTTTAATCCATAATGAAGGTGTTGTAGATGGATATTTAATTAGATAAGTATCATCAAATTCAGAGCTTATTATACTTCTTGTAATATCAATTAATGTATCAGCTGATGAAGAAATTTTAATATCAGCATCTGTACTATAAACCTTTGAATTAGTTTTCGCAAATGAAATCCTAATTAAAGAGCTTAAAACCTGACTATATGTCGCGTATAGTGTAGTATTACTATTTGGCATTGTTGATATAATTTTATTCCATCCAAGGAATAATTTTGTATCTTGTAATATTTCATATGAATAAGGAAGTGATGTAGGTAATACTACCTCATCTAAATACTTATATGTTCTTGAATATTCAACAATTTCCGCTCCTTCCTCCTCAAGCAAGAAAGTAAGGGTATATGTTTGATAATCAACACTATATAAAACCTCTTTATATGAGTCAGCTAAAACCTTTATTATAAATGTTGTTTCATCAATTTCCTCTAAGGTATGATCCTCTTGATTAATTAGGATTGTATATCCCTTTTCAACAATATATGTAAATTGTACGTAATCACCAAGATGACAGAATTTAACAGTTTCACAGGATACATGCTCAAGCTCCTTAGTATATACCTCAACTAAGCTGTACTCCATACCAGTATCATTTGTTGATATAGGTTCGATATATACATAATTACCATTGCTCTTATAGTCAACAAATGCATAAACAGCTGTTTCTGAATTATATCTTACTACAAACATAGAATTTAATTCATCATATGCAATAGTACAGCTTGTTTCTACAAGTGATGCTCTAGAGCTTGATAGCTTAATTTGCTCAGCATTAGAAATCTCATATATTTCATCACTTACTATTGTTGCTGAAACTCTAAAATAATGACAATCAATTAGATCATTATAAATCTTAATTCCTTCTGGACTATATGGACATTTAGAAGCAATATTAAGCTCCCAACCATCTTCAAAATACCACTTATATAGCATTTTATTGTCATCTAATCCGATAATTTGTTCATATGTTGGAGCTACAATTGTAGCTCCTGTCTTTAATGTTGTCTCATATCCTACAGGACCACCATCTCGATTGCTACCTAAAATAAATTGAACAACTACATCAAGTGGGTCTGCAGTAACATAGATTTCGATTGCACCATTATTTACAGTAAACGTCTTATATCCATCGGCACCATCAGTTACCTTACCAGTACCAGCATTTGTATATTTGAAATTTTCATATCCTTCTTTTTCTTTAAATTTCAAATTATATGGTTGACCAAAATCATAATATCCTTCACCAGAAATATCTGTTACATACTCATATGAATCAAGTACAACTGCATAAACAGTTAAAATCTCATCTGGGTTATTTATTGATAGCTCAATTCTAGAATTATGAACCTCATAATCACCTATATAATCACCTATATATGCAAATACATCAGTATAATATGGTAATGTACAATAATACTTAGTACCAACTCTGATAATATTTACATCAAGCTTATTATCTAGGTCTTCATATAATTCAAGAGTCTCTAAATCACCCTTTACAATATTCCCATGTGGATTATAGGCATAAAAATCAAACATTACATAATCAGATTTATTTGTTACAGTTCCAAACAAATTATGCTTTGGATTAACTATTTTTCCATCCTTAAATGATTCATCCTCAATTGACCAGCCTGAATCTATATAACCAGGGTATTGAGATATAAATTCTTCACTTCTTAAAATAGCATTAGTATCAGCTAAATCAGTTTCATTTTCTGTGATAGTTACCTCATGAAATATTTTACCCTCTACCATTAAATATAATGAATATGTACCATTATCTACTGATGTACCAAATTTTAATTCAAGTGATTTAGTAACATTATCTATATAACAATATAAAACTCCATATTCATCGATAAAGAAATCAAGGTCTTTATCGTATTCTGTCCCAAATGGCTCTATTTTATATCCTTCACTAGGTGTTACCTTGATAGTTACCTCATAACCCTCTTCGTACCAGCCATTACCAGAAACAGTCATATTATCTACTGTCCATGAGCCAACATAATAATATTCAAATATATCCTTTTCATTAAACAGCATATCGAAGTATTCACTACCATCGATGCTAATATATAAGGATAAATCTAAATCAGCTGCAAATTCAACATTAAATACTCCCAAAGAACCTTCAGTAACATAACCACCATTTATTTCCTTTAATTCATAAGAACTTGAAGAAAATTTAAAGCTAAATTTACTACTATCAACCTGTGATTCACCTTTGTAAGCTGTAACCTCAATAGTTCTATTTGCTCTTTCTACAGTATATGGATAAAGCTTAATTATTCCATCTGCTGTATAAATTGCATATGGATCATACATATCATATTCATCTAAATTTGATTGCCAGTACACTGCAATTTTACCATCGCCCTCTTGCTCATAAACAGCAGGCAATTCTAGCTTATCTCCTACCTTTACAGTTAAAGTCAGGTCATCAAGCCTTGTTGAATCTTCATAGTCTGGGTCATCTGTATAAAATTCAATTGTTACAGGTGCAGCCTCAGCCTTAAGCGCTAATAAATATCCATTAGAAACATCAATATTTTTAAATATATATACTTCATCTGTAAGCTCATATGCAACATCTGGATAAATTGCCCATCCAGGCTTAACACTTAATCTAATATCTTCAGTTGAATCAGTAACATAACCTATTCCATCAATTGCTGTAATAGCATTAGGCTCATCTACAGCAACCTCATAAATACTAATAGTACTTAATGTTTGATTAGCCATAAATTTAGTTTCTGAATTAACAGTAATGATTTCTTCACCCATTTTAATTGCGTCAACAGTTACATAAATTTCATCATGACGATTTCCATTTAGTGATAAAAAGCACTCAAGAACTATATCATAATATACACTACCAGAAAGATTATAATATTCTCCAGCAGGGTATTTTTCATATGTTTGGAAAAACGCATCAGTCGGTTTTGTTACATTACCATCCTTATCAATAAACTCAAGATCCCAAATATAGTAATCACTTGCTGTAGGATTGTTTAAATGAACAATAATATCTTGTCCATCAAATACTTGAGGTACAGCCCATCCGTCCTCTAATTTATACATAAAATAATCTTTATGTGTTTCAACATCAGAAAGTATATAATCATACTCGGCAACATCAAATATTTCGTCATTATATATTAGCTTTGAAGTTACAACATTATCTCCGATATAGAATATTACTCTTCTTCTATTTCCATCCATTTTATCCTGTTGAATACATGAAATATCATATGATTCATAAAGCTGATATGTAATTGTTGCCATATCTCCTATATAATTTATATCAAAATTAAAATCCTCATTATATACATAAACATTCTTTCCATCCACTGGATTAATAGTTGCGGTAATATTTGTTCCACTTTCATAATATCCATCCTTTTGTGTATTATATCCATTTAATATAATATCAGGATTACTAACACAAATTACTCTAAATTCATAGAATCTACCAGTAACATAGGTTTCACCCTCAGTAATCTCATACGAAGAATATATAGGAGCATCAAAATAGTTTGAAAATAAATAACCTACAACTCCACCAGGTACATATACATTATTAGTATCATCCTCTAAGTAGAAAACATCATGATAATTGTTATAATCATCACTACTACTAAAGTTTAAAGGACAAGTTTCATAAAACTTAAAATCAGATAATAACCTAACAGGTATATCATTTCCATCAATTTCATAACTAACTTGAATTTCTTTATAATCTGTTATTGATAAAGAAAATGAATCTGAAGAGGCTGTTAATATATCTTTTTTATATCCTGTCGCATCAACAAATCCATCTAGAAGTAAATACTCACCATAATCAGATTTTAATAAGTATGTTCCTCTAGGCGATTTTTGTACTACAGCACCTGAAATATAATCCTCAACAAAATTATCAAGTGTATAATTACCCTCATCCAGCATACTTGGAGCTACTTCAATAGAATCTCCTCCGTCAAGATACCAACCAAAATCAATTATAATTGGCATTTCAGCTGCATAAGCCTTTGGTGTATTAATTATTAAATAAGTAGCTAAAAATGCTACAAATAAACATATTAATTTAATTATTTTTTTCATTAATAGCTACCCCTTTCAATAACCTCTAAAATACCACTCTTTAAAGTAATATTATAGGATTCGGTAACATCTACATCTTCTGAATTTACAATCTTTACAGATGTGATTTCATTAGGAACCTTACCAACATAGTAAGCAATACCTTCTATTTCACAACTACATGAATCACCAGTAACTAAGGCTCCATTATATATACTGAAGCTGTCATTTGTAATATATTTAAAGCTAAATTCACTAGACTCACTTCCAGCTTCAATAGTAATATCACGAGCTTTAATTGTTAAAATTCCAGCCTTATATTTAATATTATAATATTCTAATTTATCAGTATCTCCATCATTAATAGTAATCATATTACTTGATGCATAATAGCTTTGTGATCCCTTATATATCATACCAACAAAATCAGGTAAGAATGTTAATACATCACCAGCAACTAGCTCCTCATCAAGATAATATTCATCATTATCATAATTTAATACTGTTCCATCATATATCTTAGTTTTATTAATTAACGAGAATACAATATCCTTAGGAAGTAGCTTTACAACAAAATCTGTAAGTGTTACTTCATATAAATTTGATACATCATTTATATTATCCATAATTGAATAAGAATCTATTGTAAGTGTATTATCACCAATTACTAAATTATATGAATC
>JAZRVY010000134.1:0-2436 GCA_045599405.1 Anaeroplasmataceae bacterium | reverse complement strand
AGATTCCTTAAGAAGTATAATTGTAGATGAGAAGAATACTCATTACGCATCATATAATAGTAATATTCTAATTGAAAAGAATACATCAAGAATAGTACTTACATGTCCTGTAAGTATGATTCCTAATAATATCTTTAGAATTACTGAAATGTCATTTATGAATCTTAAGGATTTAAGAGAAATAAGAATACCTGCAAATATTAAAGAAATAGGCGCACAAGCATTTAAAGGTACAGGGCTTTTATATGTAGAAATACCTAGCAGTGTAAAAACTATAGAGCCTGAGGCCTTTATGGATTGTAATGATTTAGTGGCTGTTGCCTTTTATGGAAAGGATTTAGCAATGCTTAAAAATGTATTTAAGTCATGTCTTAATATAAAGAGTGTTAAGATAGATAAGGACTTAAGAAAGGAGCTTAAAAACCAATTTGGTGTTAAGTTTTCTGGAATAGAAATAGAAGAATTATAAAAAGCGGTATACACCGCTTTTATTTCTTTAATATTCTATATGTTTTATCATAAAAGTCTATATATCCTTCCTTTTTAAGCTTATTAAGCTCAAAGGATAAGGCACTACGCTCAAGGCCTAGATACTGAGCAAGCTCAGTTTGATTATATGGTATATCAAAATATTTCTTTTTTGATTTACCCTTTATCTCACGGAGATATGTCATTATCTTTTCTTTAGTTTTACTTTTGCATAATGTATATGTTCTAAATGAATTTCTAAACATTAAATCTGATTGCTGCTTAAATGTATATCCTATTACATCTATATGCCTTTTACATCTATTCTCACAAGGATTTAAAAATCTAAATCCATCACATATAACTACAATAGTATCCTCAGTAGCCTTAAGCTCTTCATTATAGGTAGGCAATTCATTAGCTATATAATTAATACCAAATATATCATCATTATAATAATCATTAGAGATAGTTGCCTCTCCAGTGATATCTATTATATAGCTTCTAGCATGGCCTTTTGCAATATAATAGATATTGTTAACATCATCACCAATATCTACAATAGTAGCACCTTTTTTATAGGTGATGAATCTAGCGTGGAAGCATCTTAGTAAGGCTTGGTAGTTTTCTTCTGTTAAATTTTTAAATAATTTTGATTCTCTTACTATTTTATTCATAAATATGCTGTTGGAATTCCAACACCTCTTACATATTAATTATATTATACTTTTATTGTTAGAACAAGAAAAGAATTATAGAGGAGAAGGAAAAGTTATGAACGTTATTAAAAGAAGTGGTACAGAAGCTGATTTTGATTCAGACAAAATTAAGAATGCGATAATCGCTGCGAATTTTAGTATTGATGAAAAAAGATATAGACTAAGCGATGATCAAATTTCCCAAATTGTAAGCAATGTCGTAGCAAAGGCTAATGGGCTTGGAAGAGCTGTTGGAGTTGAGGAAATCCAAGACTTTGTAGAAGAGGAAATTATGAAGCACCAGGCTTATCGTGTAGCTAAGTCATATATAACATACAGATATAGACATGAATTAATTCGTGGATCTAATACTACTGATGATTATATTCTTTCATTAATTGAAGGAATTAATGAAGAGGTTAAGCAAGAGAATTCAAATAAGAATCCTACTGTTAACAGCGTTCAAAGAGATTATATGGCTGGAGAGGTATCTAAGGATCTAACAAAGAGATTCTTCTTACCAGAAGAAATATATGAGGCTCATAATAAGGGTCTTATCCATTTCCATGATGCAGATTACTTTGCACAGCATATGCATAACTGTGATTTAGTTAATCTAGAGGATATGCTACAAAATGGTACTGTAATATCAGGTACAACTATTGATAAGCCACATAGCTTTTCTACAGCTTGTAATATCGCAACACAAATCATTGCGCAGGTTGCGTCTAATCAATATGGTGGACAAAGTATTACATTATCACATTTAGCTCCATTTGTTGATATCTCAAGAAAGAAGATTAGATTAGAGCTTATTGATGAATACAACAAGGCTGGTGTAATGCCAACTGATGATAAGATTAATGAAATTACTGAGGATAGATTAAAGAAAGAAATTAGACGTGGAGTTCAAACTATTCAATACCAGGTAGTAACATTAATGACTACAAATGGACAAGCTCCATTTATTACTATCTTCATGTATTTAAATGAATGCAAGGATGAGCAAACTAAGAACGATTTAGCATTAATTATTGAAGAGGTATTAACACAAAGAATTCAAGGTACTAAAAATGATAAGGGAGTATGGATTACACCTGCATTCCCTAAGCTAATTTACGCTCTAGAAGAGGATAATATTCATGAGGATTCAAAGTATTATTATCTAACAGAGCTTGCGGCTAAGTGTACTGCAAAGAGAATGGTTCCTGATTATATTTCAGAAAAGGTAATGAAGGAACTAAAGGAAGGAACTTGCTTCCCATCAATG
>JAZRVY010000133.1:0-3122 GCA_045599405.1 Anaeroplasmataceae bacterium | reverse complement strand
GTCTTCTCTCTAGATTATTATTTAGCTTGAACTTAAACTTATGAATTGAACCGCCCATTGCCGAACGGCACGATGTGGTGGTGTGAGAGGGGATGGAAAATAGATGTTGAAAAATATTTATTTTTTCTACTCTACTCGATTGTATGATATAATCATAAATGGTGATAATATGCTAAAGGTTATATTAAATAAGAATGAAGAAATTAATGTACTTAATGGATATCCTTGGGTTTTTAATAATGAGGTAAATTCGTTTGATGGCAAAATTGAAAATGGTAAGGTATGTAGTGTATATACAATAGATAGAAAATTTGTAGGATATGGCTTTTTAAATACTAATTCTAAAATAATGGTAAGAATATTATCATTAGATGAAAATGATATTATTGATAGAAGCTTCTTTAAAAAGAAAATAGAATATGCAATTTCTCATAGAAATACATTTGGTTGGAATGCTTGCAGATTGATATTTTCTGAGGCTGATTATTTACCAGGGCTTGTTGTAGATAAATATGGAGATTATTTATCTGTACAATTTATGTCTCTTGGAATGGATATGATTAAAAAGGATATAGTTGATATTCTTGTTGAGCTAACTGGATGTAAGGGTATATATGAAAGAAGTGATATGCCAGTTAGAGAAAAGGAAGGCCTAGAGCAAGTTAAAGGTCCGTTATATGGAAATTTTGATCCTAGAGTAGAGATTATAGAGGATGATATTAAGATGATTGTTGATATGGAAAATGGTCAAAAGACAGGATATTTTCTAGATCAAAAGCTTAATAGAGATATTTTAAGATTATACGCAAAAGATAGAAATGTACTTGATGCGTTTTCTAATGTTGGTGGATTTGCATTACATGCAGCTAAATACGGTGCTTTACATGTTGATGCATGTGACATTAGCCAAAGAGCCTGTGATGAGATTATGGGTAATGCTAGATTAAATGGATTTATTAATCTAGAGGCTAAATGTGTTGATGTATTTGATTATTTACACAGCAATGATATTGTAAATAAATATGATTTAATTGTATTAGATCCGCCAGCATTTTCAAAGAGTAAGGATTCACTTAAAAAGGCTTATAGAGGATATAAGGAAATTAATATGCAGGCTATGAAAATTATTAAATCTGGAGGATATTTACTAACATTCTCTTGTAGCCAGCATATGACTCCAAATCTATTTATGCAAATGGTTGCAGAGGCTGCACATGATGCTAAAAGAAGTGTTCAATTTTTGGATTTTAGAATTCAATCACCAGATCATCCGGCTCTACTACAATCAGAGGAGCAATTATATCTTAAGTGTATGATTTTAAGAGTAAAGTAGGTAATTTATATGAATGAATATATGAAGCTAGCTATAAATGAGGCTAGAAAGGGTATTAAAAATGGGCATGGAGGACCTTTTGGAGCTGTAATTGTCAAGGATGGGCAGGTCATTGGAAAGGGCCATAATATGGTAATTAAAAATCATGATGCGACATGTCATGGAGAGATTATGGCAATACATCAAGCCTCAAAGACCTTAGGAAGCCATGATTTATCGGGTGCTGATATTTACACTACAGGTGAGCCTTGTCCAATGTGTCTTGGTGCTATATTGTGGTCTAATATTAAAAAAATATATTATGGTTGTAATATAAATGATACTAAGAAAATAGGATTTAGAGATGAGAAATTCTATGAGAATTTTGAAAAGATAAAGGATAGAACTATAGAGCTAGATAGAGATTCCTGTCTTGAGCTTTATGATGAGTATAAAAAGATAAAGGATAAGGAAAATTATTAATATGGATTGTCGAGCTTGCTTTAAGGTTTATATTGATACTCTAGAACAGGATGATGTATTTGACCTTATTGATATGATAGGAATAGAGCCGGGAATTACTGAGCATTGCCTATACTTCAATTTAAAGGAAGAATCAACAGAGTCAGATGATTGGCAGCTATCTACCTTTCTAGATGTATTATTAGAGCCTTTAATGAATAAAAAGGAAGTATTAAAGGAGCTTTCTGAAAGATATTTTTTAAATTATATTATTGATGTTAAATTTAATGATATTGAACAAGAAATTAGAAATAAAAGATCCTTTGATATATCTGATACATTAAAGGAATTTATAGAATATACAGATTCATATTTTAATTTAAATGATGGCTACTTTGAACAGTAGCCATTTTTATGATAGAATTATATTATCATGAAAAGAGGGGATTTATCATGGGTCTTTTAATTAATGGAATTATTAAGAAGTTAAGAAAAGAAATGGAAAAGGGAGCCAACGCTATGGGTGTTGAGTTCAAGGAATATGACCAATTAACTATGGATATCATTAATTATGAAAATGATGATAAGGATTATCATTTGATGAATGTATATTATCCTAAGGTATATGAGGATGGAAAGTTATACCCTCTTATTATTGATATTCATGGTGGAGCCTGGATGTATGGAGATAAGGAACTTAATAAGGGTATTAATACTTATATAGCTAAAGAAGGATTTATAGTTATATCTATGTCATATAGATTGCTTCCTGAATTTGTACTTTCAGATATTATAGATGATGTATATTCATCGCTTAGATTTATATCTAAGCTATATACATATCCTATTGATTATAATAATGTATTTTTAATGGGAGATAGTGCTGGTGGACATATAGCTTTATTAATGGAAGCTATTATGTATAATACTATTTTACAAAATGATTTTGGTAAGGATCCAATAGATTTAAAGATTAGAGGAATGATTTTAAATCATCCTGCACCATTTGTTAAAAAACCACAAAATAAAAAGTTTAGATTTATTTCTAATAAAATCAAGGGTAATTTACTTTCTAATGTCTTATATGGAAAGGGATATAAGAAGAAGCCTGGACATAAATATTATGATATTTATGGTATGATTCAGTTTTTAAATAATAATATGCCAAGGCTTGTAATATCTTCGGTTGGTGATACCTTTGTTGGTGATCAGGTTCAAAGATTAATACCGTTATTTCAAAAGAACCATGTAGATTATGAATTCTATATGGAAGGCTCTGAAAAATGTGAGCACGTGTATAATGTTATTAAGCCGTATACAGATGATGCATATAAGTGCAATGATAATA
>JAZRVY010000132.1:0-3039 GCA_045599405.1 Anaeroplasmataceae bacterium | reverse complement strand
ACAAGTTCCCTTTAATGTAGCTCCTGAAATATCATTCTTTCCGTTCTTTGATGTACATCCGTTGATAATAGCCTTACCGAATGTTACCTTGTATCCTAGAGCTGATGGTGTACCAGAAGCTGGCCAGTTGAAGTTCTTCTTCTTATTTCCATCTCCTGTACAGTTATTCATAGTTACAACACCTGATTGGTTGTTTCTATCGAATCCTGATGCATAGTTACCCTTTGCAATACAGTTAGTTAATACATGGTTAAGTGGGTCTAAGTGAGCAGCAACTCCTGAAGTCTTGTTGTCAACTCCACCCATCTTGAATCCATTTCCATCTCCATAGATTCCATCGCAAAGTCCATTATAGTTAGCTTGGCAGTTAACTAATGTAACTGCACCATGAGCTGCATAGCAATCCCATCCGTCATCTGAATTGTATTCAGCAACACAGTTTTCAAAATAGTTTCCTACACCTGAGTGTAACTTAACTGCAAATCCGTCAGCATTTTCACCCTTAGCATCTGCATTGTAAGTTGACTTACAGTTGTAGAACTTGTTGTTAGCTCCACCGTTTGAAACTTGAAATCCTGCATCCTTGTTTCTATAACAGTGAACATACTTAAATGTATTGTTGCTTCCTTCAATGTAAATTCCATTGTCTGAAGCCTTAGTTACAGTGATATTTTGAACTGTAGATCCACTTCCCTTGAAAGTAAGTCCACGTCCTGAAGATCCTGATGTTTGAGAGAAATCAATTGTAGCATTGTTCTTTCCTGAGATGTTAACTCCAGATGGAACAGTTACTGCACCTGATTTTACAGTACCATCGATAACAATCGTTTGACCGCTCTTAGCCTTGCTAAGTGCGCTTGATAATGAAGTTCCTCCATTCTTAACAGTAATAGTTGAACCTGAGCTTGTTGAAGTTGAACCTGTCGATGTACTTCCTGAAGATGTAGATCCAGATGATGTTGATCCTGAGCTTGATGAGCTTGAAGATGAAGCTGAGTCTACTTGAATCTTATAAAGGTTAATATTACTATTAGATGAATATAAGTAAACATAACCGCTACCACCATTATATGAGAATGATTTAGTAGCTGCTGATGTAGCTGCAGAAATAGTTCCTACTTGGGATCCAGAATTATTTGCTACAACTAATGTTCTTGAAGCTGACGCGTCTAGTGTAACTTTGATTGTTGAAGCTCCACTTACTGGGACTCTAACGCTTCTGTAGCTTGTATTTCCTGCTCCTCCTAGTGCTAAGCAATGAGTGTAGCTTGTACCACTAACAGTTACAGTTTGTGCCTTTACTGACATTGGCTTTGCCGATGTTGCAAGTAAAGTAAGATTATCAACAGTTTTTGTTGATGTGATTGTTCCAAGGCTCTTGAATCCTGAGTTCTTGAAGTTCCATGAAACAGAGGCTGCCTTTGACTTAGCACCAACTGCAATAGCGGCACCAGCAACGGCTACTGATAATGCAATACCAGTTAATAGTTTTTTAACTTTTTTCATTTGTGTTCTTTCCTTCTTTCTTCTTCAATATTTTCGTTTAAAAAACTGATTAAATAGTATCATTGAAAGCGTTTTTTGTAAAGCGTTTTCATTAAGAAAATTTGTGCTTTTGTCGTTTTCATATGTTTTTCATAAACATACAAAACACTTGTTTTATAAAACATTTTTCATGATTTTGTATTGTAATTTGATTGCTATGCGATAATTTAAACCTATAGGGACATTTGTGCCAATTTAGGTGTTTTTTGACTATTTTTCATAAATTAAAGGGGCTTGATTTAGCCCCTATGATTTTATATATTTTTATATAGCCATCTATGTGGATAATTTTCATCCATATCATGAATACCAGAATCAATATATCCTTGCTTTAAATAGAACCCTACTGCTCTTTCCTGTGCATGAATTTTAAGTAAAGTAGCTCCCATATTTTTAAGTTCCTTTTCTGTTTCCTTTATTAAATATTCTCCCAAATGAAGACCTCTATATTCCTTTAGAATTGCAATTCTACCAAGTAAATAATAATCATCTACTAAATAAAATCTAGCTGTAGCTATAGCTTTATCATTATCATATATTACAACATGCTTAGCAATATCATCTATTTTATCAAATTCATCTCTAAATCCTTGTTCCTTAACAAATACCTTTATTCTAATATCCATTGCATCTTGATTTGGTTTATCATATATAACAGTTTTTAAATTCATAATTACCTCTTTATTATATAAGGCTTAAAATAGCCCTAGAATTGATTTTTATTATATTTATGTAAGTATATCTATTCAAACACTTAAATAAGCTATATTAAGCCTTTAAATAGCCTTCACCGATTAATAATGATAGTATTTTATTCTCTCTTTCTATCATTACTTTGTCTCCACCCTTATTATAAGCACCTTTATTTAAAGCTATTGCTTCTGTAGGATTCATATAAACAAGCTCAAAGCCTTCTTCTTTTTCATAATCATCTAGCTTAGTATCAGCTATAGTATTTTCTACATCACATAGATAATAATAATTATCCTGTATCCATACTGGCTCATAATCTCCCTTTTGAATTCTATGAACCCAGCCATATTCCTTTATACTATCCTTTATAATTATTAAACCAGATTCTTCCTTTGTTTCTCTAATTAACGCATCTATCTTAGATTCATTCTTTTCTATTCCTCCACCAGGAAACTTATAATAGCCATATTTCTTGCTGTGCATCATAGCTATCTTATTATCTTTAATTATTAAAGCTCTAGATGATGGTCTATAGACTGTATCACCTTTAGGATCATAATCCTTTAGATCAATATTAAATAAATTTCGCATCATTTCACCTTTTAAACTATATATAGTGTATCATATTAGTATTTTTTAAAGAACACTTTTGAATAACATAATCGAGTAGAGTAGAAAAAATAAATATTTTTCAACATCTATTTTCCATCCCCTCTCACACCACCACATCGTGCCGTTCGGCAATGGGCGGTTCAATTCATAAGTTTAAGTTCAAGCTAAATAATAATCTAGAGAGAAGAC
>JAZRVY010000131.1:0-9828 GCA_045599405.1 Anaeroplasmataceae bacterium | reverse complement strand
TGCTGCCTCCCGTAGGAGTCTGGGCCGTCTCTCAGTCCCAATGTGGTCGTTCGTCCTCTCAGACCGACTACGCATCATCGCCTTGGTGAGCCGTTACCTCACCAACTAGCTAATGCGCCGCAGGCTCTTCCTTAAGTGTATCGCTACTTTAAATATCTAATCATGTGATTTGTGATATCCTATCCAGTATTATCTTTCGTTTCCAAAAGCTATCCTCGTCTTAAGGGCTGATTACCTACGTGTTACTCACCCGTTCGCCGCTGGAGTGCAAGCACTCCCGCTCGACTTGCATGTATTAGGCACGCCGCCAGCGTTCATCCTGAGCCAGGATCAAACTCTTCATAATAATGTATTGTTTGTGCTAGTCTATCTAGCTTTTCCTATCTGCTCTAGTTTCTTTATTGTTTTCCTAGAATTGATTTGTTGTAATTCAATTTCGCTTGGCTTGTTTGTCATATCATTGTTCAGTTTTCAAAGACTTATTAGCTACTGCTTTTTACCGCAGCGCTTTTTTATTATATTACAAGAAATATTAGATTGCAACACTTTTTTTAAAATTTTTTCAAAAAAAAGAAGCCCTTATAAAAAGGCTTCATTTTTGTTTAATTATTCAATACTTTTAAGGTATTTCTTAACCTCAATATAGCTCATTACGAATGATCCAACACCCTTTGCATCGTTAGATACAACAGGCTCAGATAGATAATACTCAAATGTACCATCTCTTCTCTTATCCTTCTCTGGTCCTAAACCTGCAACTAAGCAAATTCCACCAAGATTTAGATTTCCATCCTCTTGCTTTAACATGTTAGTACAAATACCATCAAAAATCTCTAGACCAATCTTTCTATATCTTTCTGGTAAGATTCCCATTCTAACTCCCTTAAGGATAGAATATGCAATCATACAGCTTCCTGATGTCTCAACATAGTTAGAGATAGTTTTAGCCTCATCCTTAGTATACTTTTCAGATACTAAAGCTGATTCACCAGCTCTATCTACAACCTGATAAAACATCTTTGTCTCTGGATCTTGATATTGTAATACACCATCAATAATTTCTTTTAATAAAGAGCAGAACGTTCTATACTCATCATACATTTGTTCATTAATGATCTCAGCACAGTCTGCAAGTGCTACTGTAAACCATCCAATAGAGCGTAGCCAGAATGATTTAGACAATCCAGTCTTAGGGTCAGCCCAGAATGCACTCTTTGAATCATCATATCCATGATAATATAGCTTCTTCTTATCATCAAACATAAACTTTCTTACATTTTTGAATTGTCCAATGATATCATTATACTTTTGCATTCCATTAAATTTAGTTTCATAAAGTAAATAAAATGGTTGAGCCATATATAGACCATCTAGCCAAATTTGATTTGGATAAATTTCCTTATGCCAGAAATTACCTGTAGATGTACGAGATTGAATCGAAATTTGCTCATAAGTATTTTCAATTGCCTTCTTGTACTTCTCATTTCCTGTTATTTCATATAAAGCGAATAGAGTTCTACTTGGTGCCATATCATCTGTAGACTTCTTTTCTTTTTCGTAATACTTAATAGTTCCATCATCTTCAACAAAGAAATCAATATAGCTAATTACGAAATCTAAAATCTTCTTATCTTTAGTTAGCTTATATAATTCAATTAATGAATTTGTCATACATCCATCAATATAATTCCATGATGGCTTCTTTCCACCTCTAATAACCTCAATATTCCAATAAGGCTTTCCAGGCTCTGATTTATCCATTAATTCATATATGTATTTATCTATTAATTCATAATTCATATTATCACCTATTATAGATTATACAAAATATCGCTACAATACGCAATAAAAATAAATTAATACTACCCTTAGGTCTCTTTTAAATTAATAAAAGACCAAACAATGTTGTTTGATCTTTATATCATTCTTACTTTTTATATAAATCAGCTAAAGCCTTAAATTTAGGTAAGCTTCTTTTTACAAAATCAGTAGTTACACAATATGCAATTCTAAAATGACCAGGAACTCCAAATGTATCACTAGGTACTAATAATAAATCTAGCTCCTTAGCCTTTCTACAAAATTCTTGTGCATCATCCTCTAAGCATTTAGGGAAAATATAGAATGTACCACCAGGCTTAACTACGCTAAATCCTAGCTTAACTAATTCATTATATAGAATGTTCATATTTGTTTCATATACCTTTAAGTCTGAAGTTAGCTCAAGAACCTGAGATACTGCCATTTGAATTAATGATGTAGGACAGTTATGACCAATACCTCTTGATATTTGAGCCATAATATCTACAAGTAACTTATGATCCTTACAATTTGGATTAACTGCTACATATCCAATACGCTCTCCTGGAAGAGATATAGATTTTGAGAATGAATAGCACATTAATGTATCATCGTAGAATGCAGATATAAATGGACTATCTACTCCTTCAAAGACAATTTCTCTATAAGGCTCATCAGAAATTAAATATATTTCATGTCCATATTTCTTTTCTGCAGCCTTTAATATATCAGCTAGCTTTTTAATAGTTGATGTAGAATATACAATACCACTAGGATTATTAGGTGAATTTATTAAAATAGCCATAGTCTTTTCATTTAGCATATTTTCAAATTCATCAAAATTAATTTGAAATGATGTAATGTCAGCAGGAACAACCTTTAATACAGCTCCAGTACCACCAACATAATGATTGTATTCTGGGAAATAAGGTGCAAATGTTATAACCTCATCTCCAGGTTCTGTTACAGCTCTAACTGCGTGAGCAATAGCTCCTGCAGCTCCACTCGTTGGGAATATACAATCTTTTGTATATGGTAAATTAAACTTATTTGAAAGAGATTTAGCCACAGCCTCTCTCATTTCATCATTTCCTAAATTAGGTGAATATCCATGTACCTTAATAGAATCTCTATTTCTAATAATGTCTACAACAGCGTCATTAAATTCCTCTGGAGCAGCTACACTTGGATTACCTAATGAATAATCAAAAACATTATCCTCTCCAACCTCAGCCTTTCTTTTCAGACCATACATAAACATTTCTCTAATTTGACTCTTTTTTTCAGTAAGTCCCTTATAATACTTATTAATCATTTTCTTCCTCCAAAAGCTCTATCATTTTATTTATAGAGTAATTTACAGTTTCATTTCTTACATTACCTCTACCAATATTACCAAAATATTTAGTATCAGTATATACCCTACCATTAATGTAAAATCCAAAGCACACCATACCAATTGGCTTTGTAGGTGTATCACCACTAGGACCAGCAATGCCACTAACAGCAATTGCACAATTAGCATTTGCCACCCTTGATGATCCTATAGCCATTTCGCTAACTACAGGCTCACTTACAACACCATATTGATTAATAGTTTCAGGATTAACACCTATGTTACTAATCTTCGATTCATTTGAATATGTAACAAAGCTCATATTAAAAACTCTAGAAGCATTAGCTACATTTACAATAGTACCACTAATTAATCCAGCTGTACAAGATTCGGCTGTAGTAATTGTGTAGTTTTTATTCATTAATAATTCTACTAATTTCTCTTCTCTCATTACAGGCTCCTTAATTAGTTATAGTTTTAATAACATATGAATTACCACTAGCTCTATATAGCTTAATAGTTATAACATCTAATTTAGTATGCAAATATAATTCATTTAATAATACATCCATAGACTCAATAGCCTTACCATTTATCTCATAGACATAATCTCCTCTAGATAAGCTACTCTTAAAGCTATTTTCACTAGCTATAGTGTTAATATATAGTCCACAGGTAAAACCATCTGGCATATTATTAAATACTTGCTTATCACAATCATTTAGTACATATCTAAATTCATATCCACAATTGAAATTGCATCTAGACACACTAGCGTTGATAACATTACTAAAAATACCTTCAATATCATTTGATATTATATCAAAGGCCTCATTAGATATGGCATAATTTATACCATACATATCATGATCCTTAGATATTTTATCACTAATAGTATCCTTAATTGTATTTATACCAACTAAATTACCATCATAATCAAATAAACCAGATCCTAAAGCATCAGATGATGTAAGTGCCGTATGCTGTAATAATCTTCCTGTATTTCTAGATACTATACCAGCATTAACAAATCCGCTCTCATATGCGCCACTAGATAGCATAGATGACTCAGCTTTTTTTGTAAATACACTAAAAACAGGAGTACCAATATCTACACTATCGTTTTTAATTGTAGCTACCTTGAGGCTAGCGCTTGATTTAAATCTTATACAAGATATTTGATTATAGCTATCATATCTAATCTTATCCACATTATATCTAGTACCACTAGCTACAAAGATATAGGATTTATTTTCCTTTGCCTGCGATATAGTATTTGAAAATGATGTAGCCACATAATAATATGTACCATCATATTTATATATAGTACCACTTTGATAGCTATAGCTAGTTAGAAATGAGCTATCACCAAAAGCAATTGTAACTGTGCTATCCTCTACAGCTTCTATCGCATTTGTTAAATCAGCTTCTGTATAGTTGAGTAACACATTGTGGTATACATCAGCCTTTTTTCTAGCTGTAGAACCACAGGAAACTAGCGTAAATAATGATATTAAGATGGTAAGGACTATAAATATTTTCCTTTTCATAATATCACCAACCTAAAACTCGAAATTGTTTGTACTTAAAAAGCTTCTTACACTATCAAGTGCAATTGCGTAGCCTATGCTCTCTACATATTCACCACTAGATGTAGCTTCTGTTCTCATTACATTAATTCCTATAAGTCTACCCTCTAGGTTAAATAGTCCACCACCACTATTACCTGGATTGATAGCCGCTTGGTGTTGGATAAGTCCATTAGTTAATACCTTCTCTACAACACCTACAGTTAAAGTATTGAATAAATCTAATGATGTAGGACAACCAATAGCCATTACTGTTTGACCCTTTGACACTACATCTGCAGTTTCTGTAAGATCTACTGCAGTTATAGTTTTTGAAGATGGTGTGTTAATTTTAATCAAAGCTAAATCATTCTTAGATGATGATTTACGAGAATCATATGAATTAGCAGCAACTACTGTTCCCTTTACATAAAATCCATTACCAAAATAAACACTAATACCAGTGCTTATATTCTTTTCATTTTCAGCTTCAACTACGTGCCTATTAGTAAGCACATATGTATCATTTGAATTAGTTTTTATAACTACTCCCGAACCAATCTTATAGTTAGTTGAGGATACAACATTTCTAATACCTACACACGCACTATTAACCTTATAATAAGCCTCTGTATAGGATGTAGTTATTTCAACAACTGGTTTATCCTTATCTATTCCATAATCTGTATCACCAGTTCTTTGAAATAATGTGCATGAGCTTAGTGTAAATATCATTACTATAAATGTTAATATAAATATTATTCTTTTTTTCATATAAACACCTATATTCTAAAAAGATCAATACTATTCTTTTCAGTAATCCTTTCTAATTCTTTTATATCCATTTCTCTTATATTAGCTATTTCCTCTAGGACATATCTAACATATGATGATTCATTTCTTTTTCCTCTATTTGGAGTTGGAGCTAAATATGGACAATCAGTTTCTATTAATAATTTATTAATATCAACCTCTTTAGCTACTATTTTAGGATCCTTAGCATTTTTGAATGTTACAGGACCTCCAAGAGAAATATACATTCCACAATCTATAAATCTTTTAGCCATTTCTATAGATCCACTATAGCAGTGCATAACACCCTTAAATTTACCTTTATATTCATTTACTATATCAAATGTATCCTGCATAGCATCCCTTGAATGAATAATAACAGGTAAATCATATTTAATAGCTAATTCTATTTGAGCTTTAAAATAGGCCTTTTGAAGCTCCTTATTATCACTAACCCAATAATAATCAAGCCCACATTCTCCTATGGCATAAACCTTATTGTTAATAATAAAATCCTCAAGATATTTCATATCAGATTCTAAATTATTAACGCATTCTGGGTGAATGCCAGCTGTAGGATAAAATATAGAGTCAGTTAAAGAAAGATTGAATGCCTCTTTATTTGTTTCTCTAGAAAAACCAACAAGAACAATTTTATTTATATTATTTTCCTTGCATCTAGAGATACATTCATTTCTATCATTATTAAATTCCTCATTAAATAAATGCGAATGTGTATCAATCATAAATATAGCCTTCTTTACCAAATTATTATAGCAAAAAACGAGGATAAAAAAAAGGCGTTTCTTTCGAAACACCTTTAGTAGTTTTTAGTTAAATAACTTTAAATTATTCAATGATGTCAACTACTGATCCAGCACCTACAGTACGTCCACCTTCACGGATAGAGAACTTAGTTCCTTGCTCGATAGCAATTGGGTGAATTAATTCAACAGTCATTGTTGTGTTATCTCCAGGCATAACCATTTCTGTACCTTCAGCAAGAGTGATAACTCCAGTGATGTCTGTAGTACGGAAATAGAATTGTGGACGATAGTTTGTGAAGAATGGAGTATGACGTCCTCCTTCTTCCTTTGATAATACGTATACTTGTGCTGTAAACTTCATATGAGGATGAACTGAACCTGGCTTAGCAAGTACTTGTCCTCTTTGAATTTGATCACGAGTGATTCCACGTAATAATGCTCCGATGTTGTCTCCAGCCTCAGCATAGTCTAATAGCTTACGGAACATTTCGATTCCTGTAATAACAGTAGATTGAGTCTCCTTGATACCGATGATTTCAACTGTATCAGAAAGCTTTAATTGTCCACGCTCAACACGTCCAGTAGCAACTGTTCCACGTCCTGTGATTGTGAATACGTCTTCAACTGGCATTAAGAATGGCTTGTCGTTGTCACGAACTGGAGTTGGGATATACTCATCAACAGCTGCCATTAATTCATCAATCTTAGCAACCCATTGATCCTCTCCATTTAATGCTCCTAGAGCTGATCCACGGATGAATGGAATTTCATCTCCTGGGAACTCATACTCATTTAATAACTCACGGATGTCCATTTCAACTAAGTCGATGAACTCTGCATCATCAACCATATCGCACTTATTTAAGAATACAACGATTCTTGGTACTCCTACTTGCTTTGAAAGAAGGATGTGCTCTCTAGTTTGAGGCATTGCTCCGTCAGCAGCTGATACTACAAGGATAGCTCCGTCCATTTGAGCAGCTCCTGTGATCATGTTCTTTACGTAGTCAGCATGTCCTGGGCAGTCTACGTGTGCATAGTGTCTGTTTACTGTTTCATACTCAACGTGTGCAGTGTTGATAGTGATTCCTCTTTCTCTCTCTTCTGGTGCACCGTCGATTTGGTCGTAAGCCTTAGCTTGAGCCATTCCCTTCTTAGCTAATACGTTAGTGATAGCTGCAGTAAGAGTAGTCTTACCATGGTCTACGTGTCCGATTGTTCCAATGTTAACATGTGGTTTAGAACGGTTAAATTTTTCCTTTGCCATAATATATGGTCCTCCTAATAAATAATTTTAATGTTTTATCAATATTTGATTACACAAAACATTTTACATTAATGTTTAGATTAAATCAATACTAATGATTAATTTTGTCCTCTTTTTTTAACAATTTCCTCTTGGATATTTCTTGGACAAGCCTCATAATGATCCATTTGCATAATGAATGTTCCACGTCCTTGTGTATTTGAACGTAATGCAGTAGCATATCCGAACATTTCATCTAGAGGTACATAAGCACGGATGTTCATAGCATTTCCACGCTTCTCTTGTGAGTCAAGACGTCCACGACGGCTTGTTAAGTCTCCGATAACGTTTCCTACGTAATCTTCAGGAACGATAACGTCAACCTCCATGATTGGCTCTAGTAATACTGGCTTACACTTATCCTTAGCAGCCTTTAATGCCATACTAGCAGCAATCTTATATGCCATTTCTGATGAGTCTACTTCATGGTATGATCCATCAAATAATGTACACTTAACGTCGATAACTGGGTAACCAGCGATGATTCCATTTGGCATAGCCTCTTGTAATCCCTTATCAACAACTGGAATATATTCTCTTGGAACTGTTCCTCCAACAACTGCGTCAACGAACTCGTATCCCTTTCCAGTCTCATTTGGCTCAAACTTAATCCAAACGTGTCCATATTGTCCACGTCCTCCTGATTGACGGATGAATTTTCCTTCAACCTCAGCAGCTTGAGTAATAGTTTCACGGTAAGAAACTTGTGGTTGTCCAACGTTAGCTTCAACATTGAACTCTCTCTTCATACGGTCAACAATGATGTCAAGGTGTAATTCACCCATTCCTGAAATGATTGTTTGACCAGACTCTTGGTCTGTGTATGTTCTGAATGTTGGGTCTTCTTCAGCTAGCTTTAATAAAGCTGTAGTCATCTTGTCTTGGTCAGCCTTAGTCTTTGGCTCAACTGCAACAGAGATAACTGGCTCTGGGAATACCATTTGCTCAAGAATAACATCGCTTTTATCTCCTGTTAAAGAGTCTCCAGTTGTAGTATTCTTGAATCCTACAGCTGCAGCGATATCTCCTGCAAATACCTCAGAAATTTCTTGTCTATGGTTAGCATGCATTTGCATTAAACGTCCCATACGCTCCTTAGTACCCTTTGTAGTGTTATTTACATAAGATCCTGAAGTAGCTGTTCCTTGGTAAACACGGAAGAAAGTTAACTTTCCTACGAATGGGTCTGTTAATACCTTGAATGCTAATGCAGCGAAGTCTCCTTCATCTGATGGATGAATTTCAACTTCATTTCCGTCAGAGTCATGACCAATGATCTTTCCAACCTCTAGTGGAGATGGTAAGTAATCGATAACTCCGTCGATCATTCTCTTAACTCCCATGTTCTTGAATGCAGATCCACAGAATACTGGGAAGAATTGTACAGCTAATGTAGCCTTACGGATAACTTCCTTAATCTTCTCTACAGAGATTTCTTCTCCTTCAAGATAAAGCATCATTAACTCATCATCAAACTCAGAGATAGTGTCGATTAGCTCGTCTCTCTTCTCTTGGCAGATGTCAACTAGGTCAGCAGGAATTTCTCCCTCAACATAGTTCTCCTCAGCTCCACCATCATAAGTGTAAGCCTTCATTGTAATTAAGTCTACGTGTCCTCTGAATAAATCCTCAGCTCCAATTGGCCATTGAACAGCAGCAGCCTTAGCTCCAAGTCTATCATGAATTGTAGAAATAGAGTAAGCGAAGTCAGCTCCAACCTTGTCCATCTTGTTTACGAATACAATTCTTGGTACATCGTAATCAGTAGCTTGTCTCCATACAGTTTCAGTTTGTGGCTCAACTCCTGCTTGTCCATCAAGAACTGTAACAGCTCCGTCAAGAACACGAAGTGAACGGCTAACCTCTACTGTGAAGTCTACGTGTCCTGGTGTATCGATGATATTTACACGATACTTAGTTCCTGCATGGTTCCAGATTGCTGTTGTTGCAGCTGAAGTGATTGTGATTCCACGCTCCTTCTCTTGCTCCATGTAGTCCATTGTAGAAGCTCCATCATGAGTTTCTCCAATCTTGTGAATTTTTCCTGTATGATAAAGGATACGTTCAGTTGTAGTTGTCTTACCAGCATCGATGTGAGCCATGATGCCGATGTTTCTAGTTTTTTCCAGCGGAAATGCTCTCTTTGGCATTTGTTCCTCCTTTCTGCTCTTCTTTTAAAGTATTCGTCATTAGAATCTGTAATGTGCGAATGCCTTATTAGCTTCAGCCATCTTGTGTGTATCTTCTTTCTTCTTTACT
>JAZRVY010000130.1:0-20821 GCA_045599405.1 Anaeroplasmataceae bacterium | reverse complement strand
TCTTTTTTTGTGATATAATTTAAGGTGTATTTAAGTTTTACAATGTAGAATATGATTAATGAAAGAAGGAATTAATATGAAAAGATTCTTTAAAAAGACAATATCTAGTCTACTTACTATATCTATTATATTCATATTTTTAGTATCAATATCAGCTTGTTCAAAATCAAATGGTACAAATGGACTTAGTGCATATGATATAGCTGTTAAAAATGGATTTAATGGAACTGAGCAGGAATGGCTAGAATCCTTAAAGGGTATAGATGGTAAGGATGGAATAGATGGGAAGGATAATACCATAACTCTTGAATCCATATATAATGAATGTAAGGCTAATGGTTACGAAGGTACATTCTTGGATTTTGTTAAGCTTTATGCTCAAACAACAACCCAGGAAAATCTTGTAATGAATCATACATTATTAAATGCTGTAGCTATTAAAACAACATGGACAGAAACCTATAATTCAATTAATATGTGGACAGGTCAGGTGACTACTCAAACTCAAGAAACATCTGCAAAGGGTTCTGGAGTATTCTATGAAATTAATAAAGATACAGGCTCTGCATACATTATTACTAATTATCATGTTGTATATGACAGTAACCAAAAGGAAAATAATGGAATAAGTACAAATATTAAAGCTTATTTATATGGATATGAATCAGATAAATATGCAGTTGATTGTATGTGTGTAGGTGGATCATATAACTATGATTTAGCCTTGCTTAAGGTAACTGATAATGAGCTGATTAAAAAATCAGAGGCTGTTTCATGTAATTATTCTAATGAGGATATCTATATAGGACAAAAATGCTATGCAGTAGGAAATAATAATGGTGAGGGATTATCTATTAACTCTGGTATAATTTCACTTAAAAGCTTTAATGCATCATATCAAATTGGTAAGGGAGTATGTACTGTAAGAACATTTAGATATGACGCTGCTACTAATGGTGGTAATTCAGGTGGTGGTGTATATAATGAGCTTGGACAATTAATTGGTATAGTTAATTGTAAGGCTTCAGCCACATATGATAATTTATGCTATGCAATACCACTTAATATAGTAGGTGGATTAATTGATTTAATTAAATATGAATTTGAAAATGGTATGACATCACTTGAAAGATATTTACTTGGTGTATCAGTATCAGATATAGCATCAGAGCTTGTTTATAATGAATCTAATGGTACTTATAACGTTAAAAATAAAGTAGAGGTAACTGAAGTATCAGTAGATGGTCCATCAAAGGACATAATTTTAGTGGGTGATATTATAAAAACAATTACTATTGGACAAAAGACAATAGAGGTATGTAACGCCTATGATGTAATTGAATTTATGTTTAATGCAAGATTAAATGATGTTGCTAAGGTAGTTGTTAATAGAAATAACACAGAAATTACTTTAAATATTACCTTAAGCATAGGAACAGCATTTTAAAATATAGTACAATTTTCAAAAAAAGTAGTCCACTATTAATAAATAGTGGCTATTTTTTTATATGTGTATTATAATAAATATGTTTTTGAAGGTGATTTTTATGGCATGTAATCATAACTGCAGCTCATGTAAAGAAAATTGTAAGGATAGAAAGGCAGATTTAAAATTTGCACCTCATCCTGATTCTCATATTAAGCATATTATAGGAATTATGTCTGGAAAGGGTGGAGTAGGAAAGTCTTTAGTTACTAGCTTACTTGCATCACATATGGCAAAGAAGGGGTATAAGGTTGGTATCCTTGATGCTGATATAACAGGACCATCAATTCCATATGCATTTGGAGTTCATGAAAAGCTACAAGCAACAATCAATAATGAAATGCTACCTAATGAATCAAAGGGTGGTATAAAGATGGTTTCTGTAAATTTAGTAGTAGAAAATGAAACTACACCAGTGTTATGGAGAGGACCTATTTTAGCTGGATGTGTTAAGCAATTTTATACAGAAACTGTATGGGGAGATATTGATTATTTATTTGTTGATATGCCACCGGGAACATCTGATATCGCACTTACTGTATATCAATCTTTACCGCTCGATGGTGTAGTGCTTGTTACAACACCACAGGATTTAGTATCTATGATTGTTGGAAAGGCAGTTAATATGGCTAATTCTATGAAGGTTAATATTATAGGATTAGTTGAAAATATGGCATATATAAAGTGTCCTCATTGTGATGAAAGAATTTATCCATATGGTGAATCTAAATTAGCAGAGGTATGTAATGAGTACCATATTATGCCACTTGCATCTATGCCAATAGATTCAAAGATTGCAAATGCAGTAGATAATGGTGATATTGAAAGTATCGTAATTGAGGATATTGAAAATATCATTGATGAAATAAAGGAGATTTAATATGAAGCATATTTATATGATGGGTGATTCCACAATGCAATATAATAACTACAATACATATCCTCAATGTGGATGGGGACAAATGCTAAACATATTTGCACATGAAGATGTAGTTATAATTGATAAGGCTGTAAATGGAAGAAGTACAAAATCTTTCAAGGATGAAGGAAGATTTGATGATATTTTAAATAAGCTAGAGGAGGGAGATTTCGTTATTTGTCAATTTGGACATAATGATGAAAAGAGCCAAGATCCTGCTAGATACACAACTCCAAATGGAACTTATTTAGAGAATTTATTATATTTTTATAATGAGGTCACAAAAAGAAAATGTGGATTTGTGCTTGCAACATCTATATCTAGATTAAAATTTGAAAATGGTAAATGTACAGATACACATAAAGGGTATCCACAAGCTATGCTAGAATTTGCACAAAAGCATTCAATTGATTGTGTTGATTTAAATCAAATTACATTAGACCACTATAACGAAATTGGACAAGAAAACGCTAAAAGATATCATATGATATTTGAGGCTAATAGATTCTCAAATTTCCCTGAGGGAAAGAATGACACATCGCATTTGACATATGAGGGTGCTCATATGGTATGTCAATTCTTTGTTGAAAACCTTGAAAAGACTAGCTCACCACTAAAAAATTGGTTCTATAGTGTTAATGAGCATGCCAAGGTTGATCAAGCAATGCTAAAGGACTGATAAAAAAGCTCATCATTTGATGAGCTTTTATTCCTTTATTATATCTGCATATGATGCATCTATAAGGCTAATTAAATCATTTGGATTCAGTTCAACCTGATATCCTATTTTACCAGCGCTAAATATAATTGTATCATACAGCATAGCTGTCTCATGAATAACAGTCTTAAAAGGCTTTTTCATTCCAATAGGTGAGCATCCACCTCTAATATATCCAGTTAGTGGAAGTAGCTCCTTTACAGCTATCATTTCTACATTTTTTTGATCAACAGCCTTTGCACATTTCTTTAAATCTAGCTCATAAGCTACAGGAACAACAAAGACAAAATATTTTTTATCCTTAGATGCAGTAACTAAGGTTTTAAAAACTTGCTCAGGATCCTGATTTAGTAAAGAAGCTACATTTAATCCATCAACACATTCATCCTTTAAATGAGGATATTCATGTGCAATATAGCTAATATTATTTTGATCTAATATTCTCATCACATTAGTTTTTTCCATATTTAACACCATAGTAATTATATATTATTTAGGTGAAATATACAAAAAGTATTTTAATTAAGGGAAAAATAGAGTACAATAATATTAAATATGTTGCGCATTCCAAAAGACAGGAGTGAATACAATGTCAAAAGTTCAAGCTAATTTAAATACTCTTACATATGAAATTGATGATGATTTTAAAATAACAAATTTCAATGAAAGAGTAAAAGAAGTATTTAAAGATGTTAAAATAGGAAGTCTTTGTCATAAGGCTCTTTTTGGCTTTGATGATGTATGTCCTGACTGTCCTTTAAGAAGTGGAAGTGCTGCATCAAGAATACATTATGTAGAAGAAATTAATGAATGGTTTAATGCTCTTGCAGCATCTAATGGCAGTAAGCATTCTATTATTATGAATTACGCAAATCCAGATAATATGAATTTATATTATAACTTTAGCTATAATACAATGTATGAGGAGCTTATAACATTAAACTTCACAAAGATGTATTATAAGATATTTGCTACGAAAAAGAATGATTTTAAAGATATTCCTAAGGAAGGATATATTAAGGATAATCTAGATGATATTAGAATGCTAGTACATCCTGATGATATTAAATCATTTATTGATTTCTTTAATTATGACTATATAGTAAATGATATGAAGGAACGTAATTCTCATGGAATTACTAAGATTTTCAGACGTATGAAAAAGGATGGAAATTATGGATTTCAAAGAGTTAGATTAACCTTTGTTGAGCAAGAGGGGCTAAAGGATATTATAGCTTTGATATACCTACACGAGGTAGATAAGATTAATGTATCAGCTAAGGATGCGTTAGTATCTCCACTTACTGGATTATATAATAATACTAAGTTTAGAGAAGTAGCAAATAATTATCTACAGGATAGAAAATATATCGATACTAACACTAAGCTATGCTTAATGTCTATTGATATTGATGAATTTAAGCTAATTAATGAATCATTTGGATATCAAAAGGGTGATGAATTATTAATTAGTATAGCTAATAAGCTAGACAGATGTAGAAGATTATATGGTGGAGTTGTTGGTCATATAAATGCGGATGATTTCTTATATTTAGGATTCTATGATAGAGAAATAATAGATGAAATTCAATCACAATTAAAATCAAATGCTGATCTTATTGATAAGAATTTAATATATAAGCTATCATTTGGTATTTATGTTATTGATGATAATTCTGAAAATGTTGCATCTATGCAGGATAAGTCTGCAATGGCTTTAAAATATGCTAAGGAAAATCATTTACAAGAAATGACATTTGACTCAAAGAAATGTAATGATTATGTAGAGGAATTCCAATTGATTTCTTCAATTAGAAATGGACTTGAAAATAAGGAATTTATATTCTATGTTCAACCAAAGTATGATATGAAGAAAAAGAAGGTAATTGGAGCTGAGGCTTTAGTTAGATGGAATCATGAAAATACTATTATATCACCAGGTAGATTTATTTCTACAATGGAAAATAAAGGTATGATTTCAGATCTTGATACATATATTTGGGAGGCAGTTTGCAAATTCCAACGTAATTGGATTGATTCTGGTAAGAATCCTATCCCTATTTCAGTTAATGTATCAAGAATTGATATGATAAATATTAATGTTAGAGAAAAGCTTAATGATTTAGTCGATAAATATCAAATTGATAGAAAATATCTTGAAATAGAAATTACAGAATCAGCATATGCTGAAAACTATGATAAGATTAAAGAAACTATTCAAGGACTTAGACAGGATGGATTTAGAATATTAATGGATGATTTCGGTAGTGGATACTCATCACTTAATATGCTAAATGAAATTGATGTTGATGTCGTTAAAATGGATATGAAATTCCTTAAGGATATAGAAGAAAATAGAGCTAAAACTATTATTGAATCATTAATTCAAATGGTTAAAAAGATTAATAAGCCTATTATTTTTGAGGGTGTTGAAACTAAGGCACATGTTGATTTATTAAAGAAATATAATGTAAATTTTGTCCAAGGATATTATTTCTATAAGCCAATGCCAGTTGAAGAATTTAGGGAAATAGTAAAATAATTAAATCTATTTGGTAGTTTGCTTGAAAATGATAAAATTATATAATAAAATAATTATATATAGATTATTTTTGTAGAAAAAAGGATGGTATTTTATGCTATTTGAAAAGCAAGGTAACTCAACTACTGAAGAAAATTTTAATCAAAGAGCTGTCATCAAGGTTGTAGGTGTTGGTGGTGGTGGAGGAAATGCCATTGACCGTATGATTGAGAATGAGGTTCGTGGTGTTGAATATATCGCTGTAAATACTGATGCACAGGATTTAGCACATAATAAGGCTGATGTTCGTGTTCAAATCGGTAAGACTTTAACACGAGGACTTGGAGCTGGAACAAACCCTATTAAGGGAAGAAATGCAGCTCTTGAATCAGAGCAAGCACTTAGAGATGTTTTACAAGGAGCAGATATGGTATTTGTTACTTGTGGAATGGGTGGTGGAACAGGTACAGGAGCAGGACCAGTTGTTGCAAGAATTGCAAGAGAGCTAGGATGCTTAACTGTTGGAGTTGTTACAAAGCCATTTGAGTTTGAAGGACCAGATTGTATGAACAAGGCTTTAGCTGGACTTGAGGAGCTTAAGCAATATGTTGATACAATGATTGTTATTCCAAATGAAAAGCTTATGGAGGTTGCAGGTAGAGAAACTACTTACCTAGAGGCATTCCGTGAAGCTGATAATGTACTTCGTCAAGGAGTTCAAGGAATTGCAGAAATCATTGCATTCAATGAGCTTCAAAATATCGACTTTGCTGATATTAGAACAGTAATGACAAACAAGGGTACAGCATTAATGGGAATTGGAGTTGCTAAGGGACCTAACAGAGCTACAGAAGCAGCACGTAAGGCTATTCACTCACCATTACTTGATGTATCTATTGATGGAGCTACAGATGTTATTGTTAATATTTCTGCAAGCCAAAATATTACATTATATGAGGTTAAGGAAATTACAAACGAAATTAGAAATAACTGTGATTCTAACCTAAACCTTATTCATGGACAAGTTGTTAATAATGACCTTGGAGATGAAATTGTAGTTACTGTTATCGCAACAGGATATGAATTGAAAACTAAGGAAAAGGGTGTAAATGAGATTCTTGGAGATATCATTCTTAACGAAAGAGAAAGACAAGATCTTGAAAGAGCTGTTCCTGAAGAAAATGAAGAGGATCTAGATGATGATATTGATCCAAACTCAATTTTTGCACCAGGTAATACAAAGAAGGCAGAAAAGCAAGCAATTAAGGAGGCTAAGCTTTTAGCTAAGCAGCAAAAGCTTCAAGAAAAGGAAGCTAAGAAAAAGGCTAAGAGAGGCTTCATTACAGATGAAGAGGAAGATACTTCCATACCAGATTGGATGAAAAAGTAGTATTTATACTACTTTTTTTATGTTATAATTTAACTATAAATAGGAGATATTTTAATGGTACTAAAAACAAAAATTCATGATTTAAAGGATTTAAAAAATATTTGTGGGGTTGAATCTAGCAATATTGAGCTAATTGAAAATCTATTTAATTGCAAAATCTCAATCAATGCTGATTCAATCACAACTAATATAGAACCAGAAAGAGTTGAGCTTCTTGACTCGTATTTTGAAATGCTTACAACAATATCTCATAATAGTAATATTATAATCACAGCTAGAGATGTAATGTACATAAAAAATATGCAAGATGAGGATAGACTTGAGGAATGCTATAACCTTTATGAAAACAGAAAGGCTGTAGGATATACAGTTACAAATAAGCCTATTTATCCAAAGACAATAACTCAAATAAATTATATAAAAGCTCTATCATCTAAGGATATAATATTTGGAGTAGGACCAGCTGGAACAGGAAAAACATACATGGCAGTTATTCATGCAGTATCTGAGCTTAGAAGTGGAAGAATAAAAAAGATAATTCTAACACGTCCTGCTGTCGAGGCTGGTGAATCATTAGGATTCCTACCAGGAGATTTAAAGGAAAAAATAGATCCATATCTAAGACCATTATATGATGCATTATATGATTCACTAGGATTTGAACAAACAAATCAATTAATCGAAAAGCAGGTAATTGAAATTGCTCCACTTGCATATATGAGAGGTAGAACACTAGATAATGCCTTTGTTATCCTAGATGAGGCACAAAATACTACTGATAAGCAAATGAAAATGTTCTTAACAAGATTAGGATTTAATTCTAAAATGGTAATTACAGGAGATATATCTCAAATAGATTTACCAAAGGGATGTAAATCTGGTATGCAGGTTGCATTAAAAATTTTAAGAGGTATTGATAGAATATCAATTGTAGAATTTGACAAATTTGATGTTGTTCGTCATCCATTAGTATCTAAGATTATTGAAAGATATGACGAATATGAAGGAGTATAATATATGAGAATTCATTTTGTAAGCCACTATGGTAAGGATACAACTAAATATATGGAAATAATTAGAAGTATCTTTAAATATGTAAAGGATTCTAGAGAATTTAATGTAATATTTACAACTAATGAGGAAATCCAACAAATTAATAGAGATTATAGACAAATAGATAGAGTAACTGATGTAATATCATTTGCATTAAATGACAATGATTTATCTAATTATCATGCTGAAAAGGAGCTTGGGGATATCTTTATTTGTGTTGATAGAGCAATTGAGCAAGCTCAGGAATATGGACACTCTATTGAAAGAGAGGTAGGATTCCTATCTGTTCATGGATATCTACATTTATGTGGATATGATCATATGACAAAGCAAGA
Organism: Anaeroplasmataceae bacterium; assembly: GCA_045599405.1. GTDB lineage: Bacteria > Bacillota_I > Bacilli_A > Acholeplasmatales > Anaeroplasmataceae > UBA3206. Next base: position 12,399 of record JAZRVY010000130.1, on the reverse strand, counting down.
TGAGGAGATAATGTTTGCAAAGCAAGAGGAAATCCTTGCGAAAGCAAAGCTTACTAGATAAGATATGAAGGAATTTATTGATATAGCATTAGATGCAACTAAATATTCCTATAGCCCTTATTCAAAATTTAAGGTAGGAGCTGCAATAAAGCTTAAAAATGGCAAATATATTACTGGATGTAATATAGAAAATGTCAGCTTTTCACTTACAAATTGTGCTGAAAGAACAGCCCTTTTTAAGCTTATATCAGAAGGCTATACAAAAAATGATGTAGAGGCTATTTGTGTAGTTGGGTATACAGATAATCCTATAAGCCCCTGTGGAGCCTGTAGACAGGTTATGAATGAGCTTTTAAATAAGGATACTAAAGTTATATTATCTAATAATAAATATGATATAAAGGAGGTAACTGTAGGGGAATTATTACCTTACAGCTTTGATAGCATTGAAAAGTGAATTTAAATCAGGATTTATTACTATAATTGGTAGACCAAATGTAGGTAAATCAACCTTATTAAACACTATAGTTGGACATAAAATAGCTATTATGTCTAACAAGCCACAAACTACTAGAAACACTATTTTAGGAATTTATACAGCGCCTGATTGTCAGATAGTATTTACAGATACACCAGGTATTCATAAGCCTAATAATGAGCTAGGAAAAAGAATGGTAGAATCATCATATAATTCTATTAAGGATGTTGATGGTATTTTCTTTATGGTTAATGCAAAAGAAGAAATTGGTACTGGTGAAAGAATGATTATTGAAAATCTAAAAAAGACTAGAAAGCCAATTTATCTAATCATTAATAAAATAGATTTATTAAAGAAGAAAAGTGATATTGATAAGGTAGTAGCTTCCTATATTAATGAATTACCATTTAAAGGTATTTATCCAATAAGTGCAAAGGAAAATTTAAATATTGATATTCTACTTAATGATATAAAAGGATTGCTATCCCCAGGACCTAAATACTATCCTGATGATATGATATCAGATCATCCTGAAAGATTTATAGTAGGAGAGCTTATTAGAGAAAAAATATTAGAGCTAACTCATGAGGAGGTACCTCATAGTGTAGCTGTAACTATTGATTTAATGAAGAAGAATGAAATTGATCCAGAAATGGTTGAAATATACGCTACAATATATGTAGAAAGAGCCAGCCAAAAGAAAATAATTATAGGATCTAACGGACAGCTTATTAAAAATATTAAGCTAAGAGCTAAGAAGGATATTAAGAATCTTTTAGGTTCAAAATGCCAATTAGATTTATGGGTAAAAATAAAAGAGGATTGGAGAGATAGACCAGATACTCTAAGAGTACTTGGATATTCTAACGATTCATTTTAATGTCTAATATTACAATAAAGGGTATTGTACTTAGCAGTATTAATTATAAGGAATCATCAAAGATAGTATATTTATATACTAATATAGGAAAAATATCTGTAAGAGCCTTAGGTAGTAAAAAACAAAAAAGAGGCTTACTACCATTTATTACTACAATGAATTATGTTGAAGCTATTATTACTGATACCGAATTTCCTACATTAATAGACTATACCCTAATTAGTAGCTATGATGAAATTAAAAATGATATTAAATCTAATTTATGGCATTCCTATATGCTAGAATTATTATCTAAAATAGATGATAATTTATATGCAGAAAGGATATTTAATTTAACTATTAATATGTTTGATAGAAATGATATTAATCCTATGCTAAAGGGAATCATGTATCAAACAAAAATGCTGTTGCCGCTTGGTGTAAGACCAATACTAAAAAAGTGTTCACAATGCGAAAAAGAAGATGTTAAGTATTTTAATATTTCTGCTGGTGGAGCATTGTGTGAAAGCTGCAATTGCAGTAAATCATATGACAAAGAAATACTAAATTTAATGACAAGGCTTTATTATTTTGATATTAAAAATGATGATATTAACATTTTTAATGAATGTGATTTATTTAAAATTTTTGAGGTTTTAAATTTATATTATAAAACTCATACTCATATAACTTTAAAAGGACTAAATTCTCTAATTTTTTAGGGGATTTTTTATTATATTAAATATTATATATTTAGTTTGACATTATTTGCATTTAATCATAAAATATAATTAAATGGATGATTAGGGGATGATTACATGAAAAAAGGATTAAAAACGGTTTTAATTTCTACAATAACTTTAAGTGCAGCTTTATCACTTACTGCATGTAAAACAAAGAAAAAGAAGCCAAGTGAAACAGGTGGAGGATCAGGTGATGCATCAGAAACTCAAAAGATTGATATTACAGGTGTTGTGTTTAATAATGCCTCTTTTGATTATGATGGACAGGTTCATAGCCTACATGCAACAAATCTACCAAATGGAGTTTCTGTCACATATGTAAACAACAATCAAACAAATGCAGGTTCATATGTTGTTAAGGCTAAGCTTAGTGGTAATGGATATAATCCACTAGAATTAGAAGCAACTTTAACAATTGGTAAAGCTTCGATTTCAGGTATTACATTTACTAATCAAACAGTAGCCTATGATGGTAATTCTCATTCCCTTGAAATAAATGGTACACTACCACAAGGTGTTAGTGTTAAATACTTTTTAAATGATCAAGAATTTACAGGAGCTAATAATGTAGGAGAGTATAATGTAACTGCAAAGTTTACATCAACTAATCAAAATTATACAGCACCAGCAGATATGACAGCTAAATTAACAATTACTAGTCAAGCAATTACTGGTGTAACTTTTGGAAATAAGAATGTAACATATAATGGACAAAAGCAAACAATAGCTATTTCAGGAAATTTACCTGAAGGAGTATCTGTTAAGTATTTTGTTGGAGAAACAGAATTTGATGGGGCTATAGATGCTGGTGTGTATACAGTAGTAGCTAAATTTACTACAGCTAATCCTAATATAACTGTTCAAGATATGACAGCTACTTTAACTATTGCTAAGGCTGATATTACTGGAATATTATTTAATAATAAGACTGAAGAATTTAATGGTGAGGCTCATAGTGTATCTATTTTAGGTACATTACCAGATGGTATTACAGTTTCATATCAAAATAACAATAAGGTAAATGCTGGAGAGTATAATGTTATAGCTAAATTTGAAGGATCAAATCCAAACTATAATACACCTGCAGATATGACTGCAACTCTTATAGTATCTAAAAAGAAGGTTGCAATTAAATCTTTTTCAGGAGTTACAGTTACTTATGGTAATAATTCTGGATTTAGATATAGATTAAATGAAGGTCAAGTATTACCTGAGGGTGTAACTATTAAGTATAGCTATCAAAATGAGCTAACTGATACATTTGAAAAAACAGATGCTGGATCTTATAATGTGTCATTAGTTATGGTTGATGAAAATAATAATCATGAATTTGATAAAGAATATAATGCTACCTTAAAAATAGAAAAGGCTAATATAGAGGGATTAATATTTAATGGTGGTTCTATAAACTATGATGGAGATACTCATATGGTTGAGGTTCAAGGACAATTACCTACTGGAGTAAGTGTTTTATATCTAGTTGATGGACAAGAATTTACAGGTGCAAGTGCAGCAGGAACCTATGAAATTACTGCTCACTTTGTAAGTACGAATAATAACTATAATACTCCAGAAAATATGACAGTTACTCTTGTAATTTCTGCAACTGCAACTGGAGCTTCCTTTGCTGGAGATAGTGCAACATATGATGGAAGCAATCATACAATTGCTATTACTGGAATTAATCTTGATAGCTATGATGTTGAGTATACATGTAATGACCAAGAATTTACAGGTGCGGTAAATGCTGGTACATATAATGTTACAGCTAAGATTAAAACTAAGGGAACTGAAACAGTAGTAGAAACTTTATCTGCTAGCTTAGTTATTGAAAAAGCTAATGTTGAAAATGTTACATTTGAAAATGCAACTGCTACTTATGATGGAACAAATAAGGCTATAGAAATAACTGGTACACTTCCTGAAGGTATGACAGTTACATACCTAGTTAATGAAGCTGAAGTTACACAGCTAACAGAGGCTGGTACTTATGAGGTTGTAGCTTCATTTAACTATACTGGAGCTAATTATAATGTTCCAGAAAATATGACAGCTACATTAGTTATAAATAAGGCTGTTGTAGATGGTATTTCATTTGATGATAAGACAATTAAATTTGATGGACAAGAGCACTCTCTTGAAATTACAGGACAGCTACCAGCTGGTGTTACTGTCTCATATAGTTCAAATAATAGTCTAAAGAATTATGTGCATGCTGATGGTTATTCATCAGTTGTAGTTACTGCAAGCTTTAGTGTAAATGGTAACTATGAGGCTATTGAGGATATGACGGCTACACTAAAGGTAGAAAAGAGTGCTGATGTTCACCAAATTACATATGTAAAGCCAGATTCAACAATCGTATATGGATATGTTGAGGATGGTCAACAGGTTGATTATACACCATCAATCGCAAACAAGGTTGGATATACATATAGCTGGTCAGGTGCTAGAAAAGAAGCTGGTAGCTTCGTATTTGATAATGTACAAGATGATATTTATACAGAGGGTACATATGAGCATATTGAATATACGATTGAATATCATTTGGGAGCAGAAAATGCGACAAATGATTCTAGCAATGTAGCTAGCTACTTTATTGATAGTGAGGCAATTGTATTTGCTGCACCTAAAAGAGCTGGATATACATTTGGTGGATGGTATGATTCATCAACATTTACAGGAGAAGCTATTACAGGAATCACTCAAACAGAAGAAAATCCAATTACTGGTGATAAGGATTTATATGCTAAGTGGACTGCAAATGAATACACAATTACATTAGTAGTTGATGGTACAGCCTGGCATACAGTTACAGTAAGCTTTGATGATACATTTGTAATCGAGGATATAATTAAAGCTAATTATTTAACTGATTATAATACATTAACTAATCCTACAATAAACGGTGGAAAGATATTCTCAGGATGGTTTGTAGACTTTGATGGGGCTGATTACTCAAATGAAGCTAATTACTCTAATCCAGTAGCTGATTCATTTAAGTGGAATGATACAAATGATACTACTTACTATGGATATACAAAGGAATCTTCACCATCTACAGTAACATTCCATTTAGGAAATATTGTACTTGGAAAGAATAAAACTCCATATAATACAGGAGTAAAGACAAGATTGCCACAAGCTATTACATCATCAGAATTTGACTCATCTAAATTTGTTGATTTATATGATTCAGCATTATTAGATGAAGCTGAGCTAGCTAATTACTTCATTAAGGAATGGCGTACTATTGATGGTACACCTTATGGAAATGTAAACACTGAGCAAGCTTGGGAATATACAAATGGAGATGTTGATTTATTTGCTGTCCTTGCATATATTGAAACAGGTGATGAGATAGAAGTAACATCTGGTGTGTTTAAGGGAGTAAAAAATGGATATAATCCAAAGACTTTAATTATCCCTTCATATATTTGTGATGGTTCTAAATCATCATTCACTGCAATTACTACAGTTGGTGATGGAGAGAATCCAATTTCAATTGGAGCTAGCACAAATACAATATTAGTTGGACAAGGTGTAACTAGTATTGCAGCAGGTGCCTTTGAAAATGCAGTAGTTAACAAGACTGATGTTTTAGTTACATCCGGATTAACAACTATTGGAGCTAGTGCATTTAAGGGATGTACAGGAATTAATCATGTATATTACTTTGGAACAATTGAAAATTGGTTTGAAATTGCATTTATGAATGATAAGGCTAATCCTTTTGTTGACTCAACACAAGAAAATAGAGGAATTGTTATGTTTAACTACACAACAAATGAATTCCATAACCCAAGTGAAGGTGAAACAGATCCAGAGAGTCCATTATTTGAAAAGGAAGATATTGTATTAGTATCTGAGGATATTACTAAGATTAGTTCATATGCTCAAATTGGTAACCTAAGAATTAAATCACTTGATTTATCAGGATGTACTAATTTAACAGAAATTGGCGCATATGCATTTGCAGCTTGTACTAATCTAGAAGAGGTAATACTACCTGAATCATTAAGAACAATTGGTTCACATGCATTTGATGGATGTACAAAGCTTTCTTCAATTGATTTAAAGAATGTTACAACAGTTGAAGAATATGCATTCTATGGTGCAGGACTAGAAACATTAGTTATTCCTGAAACATTAACTCAATTAAAGAGCTATGTATTTAAGAATAACACTAAGCTTACAACAGTAACTTTACCACTAGAAACTACATCAATCCTAACTGAAACATTTAAGGGTTGTACAAGCCTAACAACAGTAAACTATGAGGGTACTGTTGGTGATTGGTTAAACATGTATAACAATATTAAGAATTCTAATATTCTAGATAATATTGAAAATTTCTATGTAAACAATGATGAAGAAGTAACATCTCTTGATTTATCTACATTTGAAGGAACATCAATTGGAGCGGAAATTCAATCATTTAAGTATGTTACATCAGTAACTTTACCAGCTACATTAACAACTATTAATGATGGTGCATTTGAAAACTTTACTAATCTTGAAACTATTGATTTATCAAATGTAACAACGATAGGATCACATGCGTTCAACGGATGCACTTCACTTGAAGAAATAACATTTGTAGAAGGTCAAACATATGGTGAGGCTGCGTTTGCAGGATGTACTTCACTATCAGAGGTTGATTTAAAATCAAATGTTGGAGATAAGATGTTTGAAGGATGTACTATCCTAGAGGAAGCTAATTTTGCAAATACAGTTACAAGTATTGGAAAAGAAGCATTTAAAGGATGTACAAGCCTTGATGAAATTTTTGCTCCAAGTGTAACATCAGTTGGATTTGGTGCATTCGCTAATGGTACATCTGATCTTTCTACTAATGTAACTGGATTAACTCTTGCTACATCAGTTGGAAATGCAAATGTTGGTGATGATAAGCTATTTGCATATATGTTTGGTGAAGCAACTAATAATAATGTTCTTATTGATACATTTATCTTTAATGTCAACGGACAAGGAAAAGATATAACTTATATTGAGGATTTAGCTGATCTAGATAGAGAGTCTTGGGATATTGAATTATGTAATTGTACAATAAAAACAGGAGCTCTAGTAAATGGATACTTTAACACTATTAGACTATTTAATGTAAGAGTTGAAGATGGTGCATTTGATGGTACATTTGCTATGGATTTATACATTATGGGTACATTAGAATTAGAAGCAAACGGATTTGTTGGATTTGATGCTTATATCTCTACATCATTAACTGCATATGAGTGTGTAGATAGAGATGATATGATTAATGATAGAATTATCGCAGATACTGATGCTGATTATAATGGAACATGTGCATTAGATATTGTGGCTGACACATATTACATATTTAAATAATATTTAAATCCCCATTTCGGTGGGGATTTATTTTTAAGGAGAAATTATGTTACCAATTAATGATGATGAAGAGATATTCTTTAAAAGAATTAATTCTCTTAAGGATAAGGCTTTAAATAATAATCAAATGAGTATTTTAAAGTTTTTAGATATCAGAAAACAAGAGATAATTAAATATATTATAGGAAATAGCTGCTATTTATATTTTAATGGTGGATATGATGGAAGTGAGTATAATAAGTGTATTATATCGCCATTTGAGCTATTTAATCCTGATTTTAAAATAGATATTATTAAGGTTAATTATAATGATAAATATTTATCATTGAATCATAGGAAAATGATGGCTTGCATTCTTGATTTGGGTATTAAAAGAGAAACCTTTGGAGATATTATTTTTAATGGCAAGGATTGTTATATTGCTGTCAGCAGTGAGATGACAAATTATATAATTGATAACCTTAGAGTTATATCTCATCAGCCTATAGAATTAGTAAAATATGATGGAGAAATTCAAAATACAGTGAGCTTAGAGGAGAAAAAGGTATTTGTAAATTCAATGAGAATTGATGCGATAATAAGTGCTATGTACAATATACCAAGAAGCGAATCTCAGGAGCTTGTAAAAGGTGATTTAGTTAAAGTAAATCAAGCTTCTATAACTAATACTAGTCATATTTTAAATATAGGAGATATACTAAGCGTTAGAGGTAAGGGTAGATTTAAAATTATTGAATTGTTAGGTAATTCTAGAAGTGAAAGGATAGTTTTAAATCTAGGGAAATACATTTAAAAGCGTTTTCAATAAGTGTTCATGCGTAAAATACACTTGTATAATTGTGAAAATAAAATATAATATTTATATATTATATAAATTTTTTGAGGTGGATTATGTTAGTAAGTACTAGAGACAACGAGCGTGTAAATACAGCAACAGCTATACTTAAGGGTATGACTACAGTTGGTGGTTTATACGTATTTGAAAAGATTAATAAGATTGGATTTGATGAATCGTTTTTAAAGATGAGCTATCCTGAAATGGCAAAAAAGATTTTAGGATTCTTATTTGATGATTTTACAAGGGAAGAAATTGATTCATGTATTGATAAGGCTTATAATTCAACAAACTTCCCAGCTGGATGTGTTACAGTTAAGGATTTTAATGGGTATAGCTTCTTAAATCTATTTAATGGACCAACATTCGCATTTAAGGATATGGCATTAACTTTATTACCACATTTAGTACAAACTTCTAAGGTTAAGGAAAATTGTACAAAGAAGACAGTTGTATTAACTGCAACTTCAGGTGATACAGGATCTGCAGCATTAAACGGATTTACAAAGTCTGAAAATACAAATATTTATGTATTATATCCATATGGAAAGGTATCACAATTCCAAGAGAAGCAAATGCTATCATTTAATGGAAGCAATGCTACAAGCTTTGCTGTTAAGGGTAATTTTGATGATTGCCAAAGAACAGTTAAGGAATTCTTTAATAATGAGAAGTTTAATACTTTAGATTTATCTAGTGCTAACTCAATTAATATCGGACGTTTAGCTCCTCAAATTATTTATTATTTCTATTCATATTGCCACCTTGTTAACAATAAGGTTATCAAGTTTGGTGATAAGGTTAATTTCTCTGTTCCAACAGGAAACTTCGGAGATATTTTAGCTGGTTATATTGGATATTTATTAGGACTTCCAGTTAATAAGCTAATTTGTGCATCAAATAAGAATAAGGTACTTACTGATTTCTTTAATACAGGAGTATATGATGCGAATAGAGATTTCTATACAACAAATTCTCCATCAATGGATATTCTAGTTTCAAGTAACCTAGAAAGATTATTATTCATGATTACTGAGGATGCAGCTTATGTAGCTAAGCTTATGAATGACCTTAAGGTTAATAAGAAGTATGAGCTAGATAAGAAGTATTTAGATAAGCTTTCATTATTTGCTGCTGAGTCTTGTGATGAGGTTGAAACTGTTAAGCTAATTGGAGATTTATATCAATCTACAAAGCACCTAATGGATCCTCATACAGCTGTAGCTTATGGAGTTTATGAAAAGTATAAGAAGAATACTGGAGATAATACAGTTTGTGTTATATTATCAACAGCTAATCCATATAAGTTCAATGATACAATTTGTAAGGCTTTAAATATTGAGTCAAATGCCGATGAATTTGAAAATATCTTAAATATCAATAAGGCTACAGGATTTGATATTGATCCAAGAATTCTAGCTTTAAAGGAAACTAAAGTAGAGAGAAATATTTGGGATCTTGAAGCAACTTACAGCAACCTAAAGGCTGTTGTAGGTGGTTTAGATGATTAAGGTTAAGGTTCCTGCCACAAGTGCTAATTTAGGACCTGGATTTGATGTACTTGGAGTAGCATTTACTCTATATAATGCATTCAAGTTTGAAAAGGCATCAGAGTTTAAAATGATTAACTTTGAGGACCGTTATTCAAATCCAAGTGATAATTTAGTTTGTTATTCATATAAGAAGGTATTTGAAGCAAAGAATATTGATTATATACCAGTGGAGATTTATATGGATACTCAAGATGTTCCTACATCTCGTGGTTTAGGAAGTAGCGCAACATGTATAGTTGCTGGCGTACTAGCTGCAAAGTATTATTTAGGAAACAAGGTTACCTTAGATGAGTGCTTCCAAATAGCATCTCAAATTGAGGGACATCCTGATAATGTAGCTCCAGCTATGTTTGGTGGTTTAATTAGCTCATATACTAAGGGTAGTGAGTTTAAATATGTTAAATACGATGTTTCTGATAAATTAATGTTTAATGTATTTGTACCTCCATTTGAGCTTGAGACACATGCTTCAAGAGGTGTATTACCAAAGGAGCTAGGATATAAGGATATCGTATTTAATACATCAAGAATGGCTAATATACCATATGCTATGCAAAGTGGTAATTTAGAATTATTAATTGATATGCTAAATGATAAGATGCATGAGCCATATAGACTACCATTAATTAATGATAGTACAGAGATAAGGGATATTGCGCATAATAATAATTGTGCATTCGCATTATCTGGTGCTGGACCAAGCCTACTTATTATTAGTGATAAGAATATTAACTCATTATTTACTAAATTTGCTGATTGGAAAATGTACAATCTACAAATTGGTAATAATGGAGCTATCGTACAAGAAATATAAGGAGAATTAAAATGAGCGTTGTTTGTAAATTTGGTGGAAGCTCAATGGCTGATGCCGAGCAATTTGGAAAAGTTAAAAATATCGTTATGGCAAAGCCAGAGCGTAAGCTAGTTGTAGTATCTGCAATTGGAAAGAAAAAGAAGGAGGATAGTAAGATTACTGACTTATTATACCTGCTTCATGCACATATTAAGTACAAGGTTAATTATGATACTATCTTTAATCAAATTAAGGAAAGATATAATGCAGTTAAGAATGAATTAGGACTTCATACTGATCTTGATGCTGAGTTTGCTCAAATCGAGGCTACATTTAAGTCTGATTTACAAGTTGATTATATCGTGTCTCGTGGAGAGTATTTAGCTGCAAGACTTATGGCTGATTATATTGGATGTAAGTTTGTTGATGCTAAGGACGTAATTAGATTTAACTATGATGGTACAGTTAACTATGAAGAAACTGAAAGATTAGTTAAGGAAGCTACTAAAGGTGATGAAAGATGTGTATTCCCAGGATTCTATGGAGCTTATGAGAATGGACAAATCCATTTATTTAGCCGTGGAGGATCTGATATCACAGGATCTATCGTAGCTAAGTGCGTAAATGCTCAAATCTATGAAAACTGGACTGATGTATGTGGTATTTTAATGGCTGACCCAAGAGTAGTTACAAATCCACATAAGATTTCAAAGATTACATATGAGGAGCTTCGTGAGCTTTCATATATGGGAGCTTCAGTTCTTCATCAAGATGCAATATTCCCAATTGAGGATAGAAACATTCCAATTAACATTTTAAATACAAATGAACCACTTGATAGTGGAACTATCATTTCTAATAATGATTTCCAAAGTGATAGAGCTATTACTGGTATTGCTGGTAAGAAGGATTTCACATCTATCATGGTATTAAAAAAGAGATTTGCAAAGAAGATTGATGTACTTAGCCAAGTATTCACAATCTTTAAGAAGTACGCAGTTAATGTAGAGCTAGTTCCTACAGGAGTTGATGCGTTCTCATTCGTTGTTGAAACTGCTGAATTTGAAAAGGTTCAATATAAGCTACTTGAGGCACTAGGAAGCTTAGATGAGGTTGTATCTATTGATACAGATTCTAATATCTCATTAGTTGCAGTAGTAGGAAAGAATATGGCATCTAAGCCAGGATTCAGTGGACAATTATTCGCTGTACTAGGACAAAACGGAATTAACGTTAAGATTATTGCTCAAGGATCTCATGAGTATAATATTATCGTAGGAGTTGCTACTCCAGACTTTGAAAAGGCAATTAAGGTTATTTACGATAACCTAGTGGACTAATTAAAATGAAGGATTCATTACTTGTTCATACAAGTGTTTTACCTGAGGTTTACGTTCTAGTATATAAAACAAAGGAATTAATAGAAGAAAAGAAAATAAGTGTAAGTGCTGCTTGCCAAGAAATTGGAATTAGTAGAAGCACATATTATAAATATTGTGATCATGTATTCGCTCCACCAACTCAAAATGGAAAAAGAGCTATATTTATGGTTCAGGTTGATAATACAGAGGGTGCACTATCAGCTGTATTAAATAAAATTGCTGAATATAATTGTAATATAATTACAATCAATCAAGATACACCAGTAACAGGTTATGCATATATCACAATTATGATAGATACACTTAATTTAACAGTATCAGTAGAGCAATTAGTTAAGGTATTATTAGATTTACCTAAAACTAAGAATGTTACAATACTAGCTTCT